>NZ_JBHWEL010000082.1:22689-25581 GCF_042734135.1 Streptomyces sp. NPDC059668
TGGCCACAACCAACGCGGCAACTGGTGGGCCCCGCGGCCCTCTAAATGTGGGTGCCCTACCTCCACGGGCCCGTTGGGGGGGGCGCGGGTCGAGCAGGTCCGAGAGGCCGGGGCCGCCCGGGTCAGCGATCCCGGGTCACGATCCGGGGCACTCCTTCCAGGCCAGGTGGTAGACGGTGCTGATGTCGCCGTCCGTGGAGTCCATGGTCATGAAGCTGGTGCTGCCCGGCGCGGACGTGCCCGCGTTGACGCGCAGCTCGGTGTTGATGTTGAAGTTCCGCTGAACACCACAGGGCGCCCAGACCAGTTGGGCCCAGTCCGTGACGTCGGTGGCCTGCCAGTTGTCGTTGTACGGGCCGCCGAAGGGATGGGTGATGGCGGCCGTGTTCGAGGAGCCCTGGAAGTAGTACGAGGCCTTCTCGGTGCTGCTGGCGCCGCGCTGCAGCGAGGCGAAGCCGCGGTAGTCGGCGCTGGCGATGGCGTACGTGAAGCCCTGCGGCACGTGGACGATCAGGTTGAGCTGGCAGTTCTTGCGGAACGCGGTGGGCTCGGAGCTGCCGCCCACCTGGGCGAGGTAGTCACTGTAGGTGACCGTGAAGGCCGTGTTGTCCGGGGACACGGCGACAGCGGCGGTGCCCTGCGGGCAGCCGGAGCCGTTCACCGTGGCGACCTTGATGACGATCTTGTCCGGAGGAGGGTCGACGATCCCGGAGGACGGATCGTGTGCGGGTAGTGCGGTGGCGAACAGGGTGGCTATCGCGCCACCCAGAAGCAGCCCACCAGCCATGGTGCTCCCATCCGTTGCGTTGGCGTTTCCGGCGGCACGGATCGTGTGCCGCCGCGAATTGGGGGGTGCGGCTCCTCCCGCGTTCGGGAAGGGCCGTCGCAGACCAGTGCGTTGGATCAAGCGTGAACTGTTGAACCATGTACATGACAAAGCCATGTGCATGGGTGACCCGGGAATGTGAAGGAGCAGTGAAGTCCGGGACCGACCGCATCGTATGTACCCCGGCGCCCGGCGGTTAGGGCGATCTCCGGCCATTCACGATGTACACCCGTTCACGGACGCTCCCGTGGCGGCCGACGTGGCCGCCGGGACGCCTCCGCGCGTCCGGCCCGCGCGTGCCGTACGGCGTCGACCGGGCGCCCGCGGGGCGCCGTCCCGGCGGGCCACGCCCTGGGACTCTCCTCGAATCCCCCCGCCGCCGCACGGCCTCGCACCCGCTCCTGCGACACTGAACGTCATGGAGTCCCGACACCTGCGAATCGGCCGCCGTCGCATATGGATGCTCAGCGGAGCCTGCTTGCTCGTGCTCGCCCCGGTCGGCTACTTCCTCGGCGGCTGGATTCCCGTGGCGGCACTGATCGTGACGCTCGTCGCGGCCACCTCGTTCTCGCACTGGAAGGCCGCGTCGTGGCTCGGGCCCGCCGTGGAACGGGGGCAGCGGGAAAGCCGCCGGGACGTGGCGACCTTCTGCGTGGTCATAGCGGTCAGCGGCTACGCCCAGCCCCCGGCGCACACGTCCCCCTCCGCCGGGACCCCCGACCTGGCCGCACTGCGCCTCGAGGCCTATCGGGCCGCGGCGCACGACGATCTCAGCGAGGAACTCAGGGGCCTGGCCGCCGACGCGCTGGCCGCCGCCGACGCCGCCCACACCGAGGACACCCCGGTGGCCTGGCGGAGCGCACGCGCGAGCGCCGAACGACTGGCGCACGCGGCGCAGGAGGGCAATCCTTACGTACGGAACCTGCTGATCCAGTGGGTCGAGGGGAACCCGGCCGCGGATCGCTAGTGCCGCGGCATCAGGTCGTGCGGGGCAAAACGCTCGGTTTCGGTGGGCGGTGGTCGGTGACCGGTGGGGCGCGTCGCGCGGCGGGGGTTCTCCCGCCGTACGGGGTGCGCTCGGGCGATCCGGCCGCGTGGCGTGGTGCCGTGCGGCCAGGGACAAGCCGCGGGACCGGCCGGGTCATGCAGGGCGTCATCCGCAACTCCCGGGGATCGAGAGGACTATGGCGGACTTCTCCAACAGGTCCGGTGCCGCGTTCGTCGCCGGCGGCACCGGCGGTATCGGCGCGGCCGTCGTCCGTACGCTGGCCGAGCGCGGCAGCGACGTGGCGTTCACCTACCGCACCAGCCGGGCCGGCGCCGACGCGCTCGCCTCCGAGGTGCGCGAGCACGGGCGTCAAGTCCGCGCGCTGCGCCTCGATCTGACCGACGAGACGGCCACGGCGGAGGCGGTCACCGAGGCCGCCGACACCTTCGGCGGCCTCCACACGGTGGTGTACGCGGCCGGGCCGCACGTACCGATGGTGCACCTCAGTCAGGTGACACCTCGTCAGTTCAAGGCTCAACTCGACGCGGACGCACTGGCGTTCTTCCATCTCGTCCATCCGGCGCTGCCTGGACTGCGGGAGAGCCGGGGCAGCATCGTGGCCGTGACCACGGTGGCCACCCGCCGGTTCCCGGTCCGTGACGGGCTCTCCTCGGGCACGAAGGGCGCGGTCGAGGCGGTCGCCCGGGCTCTGGCTGCCGAGGAGGGCCGGTACGGGGTCCGGGTGAACTGCGTCGCCCCCGGAATGCTCACGGACGGCATCGCGGCCCGGCTGATCTCCTCGGGCGAACTGGACGAGACGGCCCTGCGGATCACCCGTCACAACATCCCGTTGCGCCGCTTCGGCGAGGCCGCGGACATCGCGGAGGCGGTGGCGTTCCTGGCCTCGGACCGAGCCGGTTTCATCACGGGGCAGGCGCTGGGAGTGGACGGCGGCTACAGCGTGTAGCGCCGGTCCTCGGCCCTGGCGGCGGGGGGGGGCCCCACCGCCGCCCCCCCCCCCCCGCGCGTCACGCGCACCCCGGGGGGGGCACCCCGGACCCCCCCGGCGGGGTGGGCG
>NZ_JBHWEL010000082.1:25591-40322 GCF_042734135.1 Streptomyces sp. NPDC059668
CGTCGGAAGCGTCAGTGGTTTACAAGCGCCTGGTGTCGCGCCTGTCCTCGTCCCTGCCGGCGGGGGCGGCCTCACGGGCCGCACCCACCGGCCGGAGCTTCACGGACACGTCGGTCGGTCAGCCGTGCAGCCCCGTGGCGAGGTCGTCGAGGGACCACCAGGTCCCCGACTGCCACTCGCGGCCGTGCCAGGCGGCACGGCGCGCACCGAGCGGGTCGTCGGCCGCGCGGGGCCCGGCGGGGCCGAAGATCATGGTGGTGCGCCGGCCGGTGGTGTACGCGGGCCAGTCCGGCAGCCCACCGGCGGAAGGGGTCCCGGCGGTGACGAAGGCTCCGAAGGCCTCGTGGAGCCGGCCGTTGACACCCGGACCGCCGAACCACATCGGGTTGCCGTCCGTACCGTGGATCGCGGGCAGGCTCCCTCCGGGGGCGACGCTCGGCGGGAGCCCGGTCAGGGGCATGTCGTACCGGGAGCGCCAGACGGGCGCGTGGGCGGACTGGGCGTCGGCGAGGCGCGTCGTGGGCATTGCGTACCGCTCGTCGGTCATCACGTCGACCCGCAACTGGACCGGATCACCGGCCGGTTCGGACGGGTCCCGCGTGTACGCGGCGAGGATGCGGTCGCGCTCGGCGGCGCCGAAGTACTCCTCCAGGACGCGGTCCGCCTGCTCGGCCGCGTCGGGAGAGAGCAGTTGGTAGAGCGCGCATTCGTTGACGCATGTCTGGGCCAGCAGCGCGACCCCCGCGGCGGCGCCCGCGGCGAGGGCGTCCAAGGGCCTGCGGGTGAGGGCGAGTCCGTCGAGGGAGGGGCGCCACAGCCAGGCGGCCCGCACCCCCTCGCCGACCGCGTTCTGCGCGTCGAGGACGTCCTCCGCGGGTGCCTTGCGGATGTCGTCCGCCACCCCGGCTCCCAGCACGCGCAGGAACCGCCGGGACAGTGCGGCGTCCTGGGCCCGGTCGGCGACGTGGTCGGCTCCGCCGCTCGACGAGACGGCCTGGTGGACCATGCCCCGGGTGAGGGGCGAGGCGAGCAGGTTGGCGACGGACTTGGCGCCCGCGGACAGGCCGTAGAGCGTGATCCGCTCCGGGTCGCCGCCGAATCCGGCGATGTTCTCGCGGACCCAGCGCAGGGCGGCGATCTGGTCGTGCAGGCCGAAGGCGCCGGTGTGCGCCTCCCCGTCCAGCGCGAGGAACCCCAGTGCTCCCAGACGGTAGTTGAACGTCACCACGACCACGCCGTGGGCGCGTGCGAAAACCGCGCCGTCCCCGGCGATGTCGGTGCCGGTACCGACCTGGTAGCCGCCGCCGTGGATCCACAGCAGTACGGGACGGTCCTCGGCACCGGCCGGAGCCGTCACATTGAGGTAGAGACAGTCCTCCGACGGTTCGGGCAGCGCGGGTGCCTCGGCCGCCCGGGGGTCGGTCGTCGCGGCGGGCAGCAGCATGGGCGGCTGCGGGGCGGGCGCCCCATAGGCCGTGGCGTCGCGCACACCGCTCCACGCCTCGGGGCGTCCCGGCGGACGCAGGCGCAGCGCACCCACGGGAGGGGCCGCGTAGGGGATGCCGCGCCAGCCGAGGACGCCGTCGCCGATCTCGGCTCCGCGCACCTTGCCGCCGGCGGTTTCCACGACGTACGCCGCCGCGCCGGACCGTGACGTCCTCCCCCTCATGCCGTCCTCCTGTCATACGTTCGGGACCGGTCGTGCGGTCGAGACCTGTCGTGCGGTCCGAACCGGTCGTACGTGCGGCCCCGCGCCGTGGGCCCCGCGCACCGGCCGGCCGCCTCGTCCGTCCCCTGCCACCGGTCCCGGCCGGGCATCCCCCGCCGAGGCGGTTCGGCCCGGGGCCGGCGGCGACGGGGAGCCGGCGACGGTGCCGTGCGCACCGGCGCACGCAGGGCCGGTCACCACCCGCGGCTCCCTTCCCGGGTCCAGTGCCCGCCACAGCCACCGGGGAACCCGTGCACGGCTCGCCGTCGTCGCCGATCGGCGCACCGGATGCGGACCGGGCCGGCCTGGCCGATCCCGGCGCGGAGTTGTCGGCGAACGTGGGCGCGGGCCGGCGCCGCCCTCCCCCGCGTTCCAGCCCCGCCCTCGGCCGTTCAGGTGAGACCCGGAGCCGGTGCGGCACCGGGAGGCCCGGCCCGGACCGCGGGACCGGCGTCCCGAGCGTGTCGGGGTGTGCGCGGACCGACGGCTCCTGCGCGCAGAGGGACGCCCCTCGACCGGGGGCCGAGGGGCGTCCTTCGTGCGGGGTGAAGCGGGTCAGTGCTTGTCGCGGAGTGAGTCGCGAGCACCTGCGGCCTTGCCGCGCGCCTTCTCCGCGGCTTCGCGGACGTTGGCCTTGGCCTGGTCGGTCTTGCCCTCGGCTTCCATGCGCTCGTTGCCGGTGGCCTTGCCCGCCATCTCCTTGGCCTTGCCCTTGGCCTTGTCCATGGAACTCTTGCCCATGATCACTCCTTGGTTGGGGGGATACGCCTGCCACGCTAGGGGCGGTCCGCGGCTCCCGCATCCGGAGCGGGCGGGGGCCTCGGCCGACGGGAGGAAGCCCACCTCCCGTGACCTGCCGGGACCACGCGCTCCGCCCCCGCTCGTGGGAGACATCCCGCTCCGACCGCACGGTGACGCTACGGGTAGCCTTCCCCGGTGAAACGCATCCTCGTGGCCGGCATCACCGGGGCCGGAAAGACCACCATGGCCCAAGCCCTCGCCGCCCGGCTCCAGTTGCCCTTCCACGAGATGGACGCGCTGAAGTTCACCGGCCCGCAGTGGGCGTCCAACCCCGACCTGCGGGAGCAGGTGGCCACGATCGCGGCCACCCCGGGATGGGTCTTCGACTCCTTCGGCTACCCGGAGGTCCGCGATCTGCTGTGGACGCACGCCGACACGGTGATCTGGCTCGACTACCCGAAATCCGTGATCATGCCCCGCATCCTGCGCAGGTCGTTGCGACGGACCCTGCTGCGCGAGCGCATCTTCGGCGGCAACGTGGAGACTCTGTCCGACTGGTTCAGAAGGGACCACCCGGCCTGGTGGGCCTGGTCCCAGCACGGCGCACGGCGGTCTGAGATCGGCCGGCGCACCCACGATCCCCGCTTCGCACCGCTCCACGTCATCCGCTTCAGCTCACCACGGCGAGCGGACGCATGGCTGCGAAGCCTGAGCGAGGGCGCCCCCGGGGCCTGACAGGACGACAGGGCGACGGCACGACGACGAGCGGGCCCGCACGGATGCCGGGCACCGCGCGCCGGCCGCGGACTCGGCCGCCCGGCGGCGGACGACCACCGGTGCGCGGATCCGGCCTGGTCCGGGGACGGTTCAGACGGGCAGTCTCGGCACGCTGTCGAGCAGACGGCGGGTGTAGGGGTGCGCGGGGTCGCCCAGCACCTGGTCGGTGTCGCCCTGCTCGACGACGTGGCCGCGTTCCAGTACGGCGGTGCGCTCGCACAGGGACGCGACGACCGACAGGTCGTGGGAGACCATCACGATCGTGAGTCCCTGTTCCCGCTTGAGGTCGGCGAGCAGGTCGACGACCTTGACCCGGGTGGTGACGTCGAGCGCGCTGACGGGTTCGTCGGCCAGCAGCACCCGCGGGTGGCACACCGTGGCGCGGGCGATGGCGATGCGCTGCCGCTGTCCCCCGGAGAACTCGTGCGGGTAGCGGTCCGCCGCGTCGGCGGGCAGACCGACCCGCTCCAGGGCGGCCGCCGCCTTCGGTACCGCGCCGGCCCGGGTGTCGATGCCCAGCGAGCGCAGGGGTTCCGCCACGATGGCGCCCACGCGACGGCGTGGGTCGAGTGAGGAGTAGGGGTCCTGGAAGACGCACTGCACGCTGCTGCGGAAGCGGCGCAGCTGCCGCCGGTCGCGCAGCGACAGGTCGGCGCCGTCGAAGCGGACGCTTCCCGCCGTGGGGCGGGTCAGGCCCAGCAGCAGCCGCAGCAGCGTCGTCTTGCCCGCCCCCGACTCGCCGACGAGGGCGAGGCTGTGCCCGGCCTCGACGGTGAGCGAGACGTCCTCGACGACGTTGGCGGCGCTCCCCCGGTGGCGCAGCGCCACGTCCTTCAGTTCCAGTACGGGCGTCACCGCGCGCTCCTCAGGTCCAGGGCCGACTGCAGTCTGCGGGCGCTGGCCACGAGCGCTTCGGTGTACTCCTCGCGCGGGGAGCGGATGAGAGTGCGGACGGGGCCCTCCTCGACGGCCCGGCCGTCCTTCATGACCAGGGCGCGATCGGTCACCCTGGCCACGACCGCGAGGTCGTGGCTGACGAAGAGCACCGCCATCTCCCGTTCCCGGACGAGGGTGTCGAGGAGGTCGAGCATCTCCGCCTGCACGGACACGTCCAGCGCGGTGGTCGGCTCGTCGGCGATCAGCAGTCTGGGCGCGCACGCCAGGGCCATGGCCAGGGCGACGCGCTGTCGCTGTCCGCCGGAGATCTCGTGCGGAAAGGCGCGGGCGATCCGTTCGGGTTCCGGCAGCCGCACCTGGGCCAGCGCGTCACGTACGGCGTCACGCAGGGCCGCTCCCCTCAGACCGGTGTGCCGGCGCAGGGGTTCGGCGATCTGGCGGCCCAGCCGCATCAGCGGGTCGAGCGCGGTCAGCGGCTCCTGGAAGACGACGGCGGCGTCCCGGCCGCGTACGGAGGTGAGCGTCTTCTCGGTGGCCCCCACGATCTGCGTGCCCGCGAGGTCGATGCCGCCGGTGACGGTCATGCCGTCGGGCAGCAGGCCGAGCACGGCGAGGGTGGTGAGCGACTTGCCGGACCCGGACTCGCCGATGAGCCCGAGCCGTTCGCCGCTCGCCACGGTGAAGGAGAGGTCGTCGACCAGGGTCCGGCCGTCCGCCGCGGCGACGGTCAGGCCACGTACGTCGAGGAGGGTCATGTGCGCCTCCGGCGGGTCGCCGGGTCGAGGGTGTCCCGCACGCCGTCGGCGATGAGGTTGACACCGATCACGAGCAGGACGAGCAGGATGCCCGGGGCGAGGGCCCCGGCGGGGGCCGTGGTGAAGGTGGCCTGCGCCTCCTGGAGCATGCGGCCCCACGAGGCGTTGGGCGGCGGTGCGCCCAGGCCCAGGTACGACAGGCCGGCCTCGGCCAGCACGGCGAGGCCGAACTGGAGGGCGAGGTTGACCACGAGGGTGGGCCAGATGTTGGGCAGGACGTGGCCGAGCACCGTACGCGGCCAGAAGGTGCCGGAGGTGCGGGCGGCGGTGATGTAGTCCTGCGCCAGGACCCGTTTGACCAGGATGCGCACCAGGCGGGCGACGACGGCGCTCTGCGCCAGCCCGATCGCGAGGATCGCGGAACCCAGGGTCGCCGAGCGCGCCGCGACGATGAGCATCGCGAGGAGCAGCGTGGGAAACGCGATCAGGATGTCGAGGAACGCGGAGAGCGTGTCGTCGAGCCAGCCCTGCGCGAACGCCGCGAGCACGCCCAGGGTGACGCCGATGGCGGCGGCGAGGAGCACCGAGCCGAGGCCGGCCTCGACGGCGATCCGTGAGCCGGTCATGACCTGGGTGAACAGGTCGCGCCCGAGCTTGTCGGTGCCCAGCAGGTGTCCACCGCCGGGTCCGGCGAGCCGTCCGCCGGAGGTGTCGTCCGCGGAGTAGGGCAGCCAGAACAGGGAGACCAGGGCGAGCAGGGCGATGAGTCCGGCGAGGACGCAGCCGACGACGAGCGTGGCGGAACGGCCGGATCGCCGGCGGCCCGGCGGTGCCTTCGCCGCCGGCACCGTTGCGAGCACGTCGGGCGGGGTCATCGGGCACCTCCGGAGAGTCGTCCCCGCAGCCGTGGGTCGACGACCCGCTGGACGAGGTCGGCGACGAATCCGATGAGCAGGACGGCGAGCGTGGAGACGAACAGGACGGCCTGGATGACGGGGTAGTCGTGCTGGGCGATGCCGGTGGCGAGCATCGAGCCGAGGCCCGGCAGCGCGTACACGGACTCCACGACGACCGCGCCGAGCAGGGTGGAGGCGAGTTCGATGGCGAGGACGGAGATCACGGGCACGGAGCTGTTGCGCAGGCCGTGCCGCCACATGGCCCGCCCGAAGGACGATCCGAGGGCGCGGGCGGTGCGCAGGTAGTCGCTGCCGAGGACGTCGAGGGTGGCGGAGCGGACGTAGCGGATCAGCGAGGCGCTCATCACCAGGGCGATGGTGACGACGGGCAGCACGAGGGAACGGATCGCGTCGGCGGGCTGCGACCAGCCGTCCGGGGGGAAGCCGCCGGCCGGGAGCCAGCCCGCGTTCAGCGCGAACACGGCGATGAGGATCATGCCGAGCCAGAACACCGGTATGGCGATGCCCAGTTGGGACACACCGCTGAGGAGCGCGCCGTACCAGGTGCGTCGCTTGTACGCGGCCACGAACCCGGCCGGCACCGCGATGAGGACGGCGAGGACGAAGGCGGCGAGGGTCAGCGGGACGGTGACGTCGAGCCGGGAGGTGACCTCGGGTCCGACGGGCAGTGCGCTGACGAAGGAGGTGCCGAGGTCACCGTGGGCCAGTTGTCCGAGCCAGTGCGTGAACTGTTCGGGCAGCGGCCTGTCGGACCCGATGGAGTGCCGTGCCGCGGCGATCTGCTCGGGGCTGGCGCCCACCGAGGTGAGCGCGTTGGCCGGGTCGCCCGGGAGCAGGCGCAGCAGGACGAACAGCACGACGCTCGCCAGGGCCAGCGACACGACGAGGAAGGCCAGTCGGCGCAGGAGGTAGCGCGCCATCAGCCCTTCTTCTTGATGTCGCAGGCGTAGAACTGCGAGTTGAGTCCGTTGAGCGGGTAGTCCGAGAGCTTGCTGCTCGCGACGACGATCTGCGGGTAGAGGTACAGCCAGTCGCTGGCCGCGTCCGCGGCGGTCTTCTCGTTGACCTTCTTCAGCAGCGCGGTCTGCTCGGCGGTGGTGGAGGCCTCCTCGGCCTGCTCGACCCACTGCGTGACCTGCTTGTTGTCGTAACCCCAGTAGAAGTCGGGGTTGCCGTACCAGACGAGGTCACGATCGTTGACGTGCTCCTGGAGCGTGGCCGTGAAGTCGTGGTTCTTGTAGACCTTCGTGTACCACTCGTCGGGCGTGATCGTGTTGATCTTGACGGTGATGCCGACCTTGGCGAGCTGGGACTTGATGAAGGTCGCGGCGGTGGGGTGGGGGTCGTAGTTCGGGGTGTCGAGGGTGAAGGTGAAGCCCTTGGCGTATCCGGCCTCGGAGAGCAGCTGCTTGGCGTGCGTCGGGTCGTAGGCGTTGACCTTGGTGAGGTCCTCGTACCAGGGGTCGGTGGGCGGCACCATCGAGCCGATGGGCTTTCCGTAGCCGGCCCAGACCGACTCCAGCAGCTTCTTGTCGTCGATGGCGGAGGACACGGCCTGGCGCACCTTGACGTCGGTGAAGGGCTTGGCCTTGTCGTTGAAGGCGAGCAGCAGCTTGGTGGTCGAGTTGCCGTCGTTGACCTTGTAGTTCTGGTTGCTCTTGAACTGGTCCAGGGCGTCGGGCGACTGCTCGCTGGTGACCACGTCGACGGCGTTGGTCAGCAGCGCGTTGTTGAGCGCCGTGGCGTCCTTGTAGTAGTGGAAGACGACCTGCTGGTTGGCGGCGGCGTGGCCCCAGTAGCCGGCGTACCGGTTCAGTCCGAGGGCCGAGCCGCGCGTCCACTTGCCCAGCTTGTACGGGCCGGTTCCGTCCTCGGTCGTCTTCAGGTTCTTGGCCTGGGAGTTGATGATCCACACGTAGGAGAGGTTGTAGACGAAGGAGATCGACTTCTTCGACAGCGTGACCTTGACGGTCCGCTGGTCGGGGGTGGCGATGTCCTTGACGACCTCGAGGTTGCTCTTGCGGGCGGACTGGGAGTCGTCCGCGAGCACCTTCTCCAGGCTGTACTTGACGTCCTGGCTGGTGAGGGCCTTGCCGCTGTGGAACTTCACACCGTCGCGAAGGGTGAAGGTGTAGGTGAGTCCGTCGCCGCTGACCTTGTAGTCCTGGGCGAGGAGCTTCTCCACCTTGCCGTCGTCGGTGAGCTTGAACAGCCCTTCGTAGACGTTGCCGTTGAGGGCCTCGGTGACGCCCTGGCCGCCGCCCGCGGTGTTGTCGAGGTTCTGCGGCTCGTAGAGGGAGCCGATGTTGACGGTGGCGTTCTTGTCGTAGGAGCCGCCCGTGGCACCGCTGCCCGTGCCGGAGCCGCCGCAGGCGGTCAGGGTCAGTGCGAGGGTGGCCGCCGTCGCGGTGCCGTACAGGGTCGTCTTCTTGATGCTCATGGTGAGGAGGCGCTTTCGTGCTGCGGTGCGGGAGGCTGCGGGACGGTCAGTGCTGCGCGGCGAAGCCGGCGCGGAAGACGGGGAGCTTCTCGCCCGCCTCGACGGGCAGGTGGAAGCGGTTCTGCCGCGGCGGCATCGGACAGTTGTACTGGTCCGAGAACCCGCAGGGCGGTACGAAGGCGCGGTTGAAGTCGAGGAAGACGCGGTGCTCGTCCGCCGTGCGCTGGACGAAGAGGAAGCGGCCCGCGCCGTACGTGGTGTCCCCGTTGGTGGGGTCGCCGAAGACGAGCAGCAGGGTTCCGTCATCGTCGAAGGCGCTGAGGGTGTACGCGCGGCCGTCGACGGTGAGGGTGATGTCGCCGGGGACGACCAGGTCGCGGGAGCCACCGTTGTCCCTGATGTGCTCGAAGGACACACGCCGGGCGCCGGACACGGGCGTGTAGGTCGCGTGCAGCACCCAGGCGGGGTCGTAGGGGAAGGCGTCGACCCGGTCGAAGTGGCGGATGGCGGGCGCGTCCGCGTCCCAGAAGCGCAGGCCGTCCTCGGACCCGCCGGTGACGAGATCCGTACGCCGCAGCGCGGTGACCGTCACGGTGTCGCCGCGACCGGCCCCGGCCTTCTCCGCGTCCGGGTCCGCGCCGGCGGGGAGCCAGCGGGTCTCGACGAGGGCGAGGTTCCCGGACGGCGAGGTGAGGGCCCGGTGACGCTCGGCGCGCCAGGCGTGCCACTGTCCGACGGCGTCGACGGGGGGCTGGTCAGCGAGGGAGTGGGACACGGTGGACTCATTCACTTGGACGGGTCGCCGGCCTCACGCCGCGAGGGTCTCGCCGCGCACATGAATGGCCAAAGCAACTTCTTTATCATCCATAAGAGGATCTAATGTCAAATGCCAGAGTCACATGGTGAGACAGCCCGGTGTGGCGGTTCTCTCAGGTCAGCCGAGGTCGAGGAGCTCCTCGTGGAAGCCGCCGAAGCCGCGTGCCCGGTCGACGAGGTGGATCTCCAGGATCCAGTGGCAGACACGTCCGGCGCGATCGGGACGCCGCAGCGGGGTGTCGTTCCCCGGGGCGATGTACGACTCGATGTCGGCGCCGTCGATCTTCTCGTGCGGGAACTCGCCCACCGGATGGCCGGCGTGCCACCCGCCCGGTTCCCAGCCGCGCTGGGTGGCCAGTCGCGCGATCTCGGCGTGCAGGCGGGCGCCGGTGACGTCCGGGTCGGCCTCGAAGGCACGGCGGCCCGCGGCGAACACCTCGGGCAGGTCGTCGCGCAGCCGGTGCTTGACGGGGTCGCCGCCGAGCACGAAGGTGCGGCCGTAGTCGGCCTCCCACTCCTCGAAGATCGGGCCGAAGTCCGCGAAGGCGATGTCGTCCCGGCCGATGACCCGGTCCGGAGGATTCTCCCGGTACGGGTGGAGGGTGTTCGGTCCGGAGCGGACGATGCGCTTGTGCCAGTGGCGCGTCGGACCGAACAGGTCGTTCGCCAGGTCGCGGATCCGGTCACTGACGGCTCGCTCGCCCTCCCCGGGCGCGACCAGGCCCCTCGCCTCGATCTCGGCGAAGAGCCGGGCGGCCTTGGCCTGGGCGTCCAGCAGCCGTGCGGCACGGGCCGTCTCGTCGGTCATGTGTCTCCCCCTCGTCGCGTGTTCCCGCCTTGGTGTGTTCCCGCCTTCGTCGGCCGAGTCCGCGGGCGCGGGCTCCTCCGGCGCCTCAGCAGGTGCGGACCGCGCGCGCCAGGAAGTACGCCGAATCGTCCTCGTAGCGGTCGAGTTGCCAGCCGCTGCCGTCCAGCAGGGGCCGCAGGTTCGGCTCGCCCAGCGGGTCGTCGGGGCTCAGCGGGCGGCCGTGGCGGCGGGCGCGTTCGGCGCGGCCCGAGGGATGGAAGAGGAGCAGCGCGCCACCGGGAGCGGTGACCCTCGCCCACTCGCGCAGGGCGGCCTTCGGGTCGGGGAGGTGGTCGAGCAGTCCGGCGGTGAAGATCCCGTCCACCGCGCCGGGCGGCAGCGGCAGGCGATGACAGTCGGCGAGCAGCAGACACCCCTGGCCCTCGCGGCCCTCGCGGGCGGCGGTCACGAGCATGGCCGACGTGACGTCCACGCCCAGCACCGTCCCTTTGTCCCCCACCGCCGCACGCAGGGCGGGCAGGGCACGTCCGGTGCCGCAGCCCAGGTCCAGGGCCGTCTGGCCGGGGCTCAGTCCCAGGCGGGCCACGGCCGCCTCGTACCGCGGGCCGTCGGCGGCGAAGCGTGTCTCCCAGGCAGCGGCCTTCGGGGTGAAGAAGGTCCGGGTCGCGGTGCGTTCGGCCCGCGCGGCCACCAGCGCCGCGAACCTCCCGAACACCCGGTCCCGGTGCGGGGCCAGTGCGGCCAGCTCGACCGGCGCGGCCTCCCGCAGCCCCGGAGCGGTGGCGGCCTCCTCCGGGAACGCCGCCGCGAACGCGTCCACGGCCGCCTCGTCGGCCTCCAGATGGAACTGGAGCCCCCACGCGGCCCCGCCGACACGGAAGGCCTGCGCCGGATACCGCTCACAGGACGCCAACGGCACCGCCCCGGGCGGCAGTTCCATGGTGTCGGCGTGCCAGTGGAGTACGCGCAGCCGCTCGGGCGTACCCGTGAACAGCGGGTCCCCGGCCGCCGCCGGACGTGTCCGCACCTCGCCCCAGCCCACCTGCGCCCCGGACCCCGTACGGGCCGTGCCGCCCGCCGCCACCGCCAGCAGCTGCGCACCGAGGCACACACCTAGCACCGGCACCTCTGCGGCCAACGCCGCACGCAGCAGGTCGAGTTCGGCGTGCCGGGTGGGGAAACCGGCGTCGCTGTACGCGGCCATCGGGCCGCCCATCACCACGAGCGCCTCGACTCCGGCCAGACTCTCGGGCACCGGGTCCCCTGCCCACACCCGGCAGGGCCGCATCCGCAGCCCGGCGGCCGCAAGCGCCTCGCCCACCGCGTACGGGCCCTCTTCGCGCAGGTGCTGCATCACCAGTACGCCCACAGCCTCGCCCCCAGTCAGCAGATACGACCCAGACCAGGGTGATTACACCGTACATGCGAGTCAATGTGTGCGGATTGGTTCGTATTCGCTGTCCGGTCGACGGCCGCGTCCGGTGTCCCCCGCCGTGCGCGGGGCACTCCGTCGCCCCCTCCGGGAGCGCCCCGGGCCGACGACCCGTAGCGGGTCAGCCCAGGTAGATGTCCTTGTGCGCGGCGACGAACGTCTCGACCGACTGGGCGGGTTTCCCCGTCAGGCGTTCGACGTCGTCGGACGTCCGGTCGTAGCGGTTCTCGTGGTGCAGCCGGGCCATGGTGGCGATGTGCTGTTCGGTGTGCGGCGGGAGTCCCGCCCGGGCGAGCACCTCGGCCCGCCACCGGTCCAGCGGCACGTCCACATAGGAGACCGGACGCCCGAGGGCGCGCGAGAACTCCTCGGCCATCTCGGTCATGTCGATCGAGCGGGGACCGGTCAGCTCGTAGACGTGGCCGATGTGCGGAGCCGGGTCGAGGAGGACCGCGGCGACCACGCGGGCGACGTCGTCGACGGCGACGGGCGAGGTGCGCCCGGTGCCGAAGGGCAGCGCGATGGTGCCGTTCTCGCGGATGGACCGTGCCGCCAGCGTGGTGAAGAGCGGGTTGTCCAGGAACGACGTGGGACGGATGTGCACGACCGGCAGCCCCGACCAGTTCAGCACCTGCTCGCCCAGCCAGTGCAGCCGCTGCTGGTCCGACTCCGTGGTGCTGGTGGCGGTCATCTGCGAGACCGTCATCTGCGACATGTCGACCAGCACGTCCAGCTCGGCGCAGTCGCGGGCCACGGTGGCCACCACGGTCGTCGCCAGCAGGTGGTCCGGCGACACGGGCATCGCGAAGTACATCTTCCCCACGCCCCGCAGCGCAGCTGCGACGCTCTCCGGGCGGGTCAGGTCGCCGACGACGATCTCGGCGCCGAGCGCGCGCAGCCCGTCCGCACGGTCGTCGTCGTGGCGGACCAGTACCCGGACGGGCGCGTCCTGGGCGCGCAGTCGGTCGAGCACCCCGCGGCCCACGTCACCGGCGTTGGCGAGGAGAACAAGGTCGTTGATGGTCATCGGTCGGCCTCCTGGTGCATCGGTGGGCGGGCGCGTGACTGGGTGGGCGAGGGGGTGGGTGGTCGAGCCGATCCGGGGGAGAGTCGCGTACCTCTCCGGTCCTCCTCCCCCAATCTATGGAGGCCCGCGGAGCCCCGCTTGCCAGGAGGCCCCGCCCCCGCCGGCCCTCGCGCGGGTGCCGTGCGGTCGGGGCGGGCGGCGACGGGGTGACCGTGACCGGCGTGACGGCTTTCAGACGGCGCCCTGGGCGCGCTGTCGCGTCAGACGGGGGCGCAGGGCGAGCAGGAGCGCCGCGACGCAGGCCCACAGGCCGAGCGTGATCACGGGACCTGAGACGTGCGCGCCGTCGAAATAGCTCAGATCGGTGACGGCGCGTACGGCGGCGCCGGGGGGCAGGAGCGCGGAGACGGACCGGGCCGCGGTGGGCAGCAGATCGGCGCCGATGGTGGCACCACTGGTGGCATTGCCGACGGTGAGGAGCAGGAGGGTGGCGACGGGGACGCCCACGGGGCCGAGGTAGGTGCCCAGCAGTTTGGTGGTGAAGGCCGCCGCGGCGGCCAGCAGCGTGAGGGTGACGACCAGCGGGGCGACCGGGGCGGGGACGGCACCGAGAACGGGGCCCGCGATGACCGCGGCGAGGGTGCCGATGGCCACCGAGGCGCCGGCCAGCAGCCAGAACCGGTGGCGCAGGTGCAGCAGGCCCGCCAGTCCGAGCGCGTTCGAGCCGAGGACGAAGCCGGACAGGGTCACGCCGAAGGCCATGTAGAAGCCGGCCAGTCCCCTGGTGTCGAAGTGGGCGAAGGGGACGACGTCCTCGGTCGTGACGTGCTTGCCCGCGCCGTGCGCGTAGGCGCCCACGAGCGTCTTCACGGCCGAGGTGGTGGACGTGCCGTCGGCCCCCGCGATCTCCAGGCGCAGCCCGTCCGGACCGTCCGCACTCAGCGCGGCGACGACGTCATGCCCCTGCACCGCCCGGCGCGCGGCGCCCGCGTCGGCGGCCGGGTGCACCTCGACGGTGTCGCCGAGGGCCTCGTGGATCGCTCCCGACGCGAGAGGCGCGGCGACGGCGATCGGGACCCGATGGGGCTGGGGATCACGCTGGAGGCCGACGTAACAGGAGATGAAGGCCGCTGCGACGACCAGGGAGATCACGGCCGGCTGGAGCCACGCCCTCACCGGCGGCCGGGGGCGGACGGAGCGGGGCGGCTCGGCCACGCTCGAACGTATCTGCTCACGCTCGGGCGCGGCTCCGACGGGGGATTCCATGGCGGGGCTTTCTGGGGAGAGGGCGCGGGAACGGACCGGGCGGGACAGGCACGCCACACCGATCATTAGGAGCATATGCTCCTATTTGCTCGGCGGCAAACGCGTACCCCGGGGGGCCAGCCCTCGCTCAGGCTCCTCGGACCGCCGGACCGGCCGTGCACGGGAGGATCAGCTCGTACGATGGACGGGGAGCCCAGGAGGAGATCATGACCCCCACACCGACGAGCGTCGCCGACCAGTGCAACAACCTGGCGCTGCGCAAGGCGGCCCGATATCTGGGGGCGACGTACGACAAGGCCCTGGCCCCCGTCGGGCTCCGGTCCACGCAGTTCAGCATCCTGCAGAGACTGAGCGCGCACGGCGAGATGACGATCACCAGCCTCGCCGACGCGATCGCCATGGACCGTACGACGATGGCGTCGAACCTCAAGCCGCTCGCACGGGAGGGCCTGGTCACCGTCGAGCCGTCGGCGACCGACCGCCGCGCACGGATAGCCGCCATCACACCGGACGGGCTCTCCCGGCTGAAGGCCGCGCTCCCCCTGTGGAAGGCCGTGCAGGCCCGGTTCGAGGAGAACTTCGGCACCGACGAGGCGGCCCGGCTGCGCGCGTCCCTGAAGGCCGTCCTCGACACCGGCTTCCAGCCCTGGGCCGAGTAGGGCACGGGAACGCCGGTCCGCCGATCACCACGTGCGGCGCCACGGTGGTGCGCCGCCGACTCTCCCAACTCCCCTGCCCGCGGCCCTCGGCGGACGACATGACGGCAGACGGGCCGATCAGGGTGTGCGACGGAGGCGATCGCGTCGGGCGGCCGGACGGAGCACGCCACTTGAGGCGCAGAGAGGCGGGCGGGATTCGCACAACACGCCCGAGGGCCCGCCGTCCGGATCCGGTGCGGCCGAGGCGCGGTGCCTTGTCGAACGCACCGCGTCCCGCCGCATGATCCGAACGACAGGCCCTGGGTCCCGACAGGGTGTCAGGCCCGTTCGAGGGCCGGTGCGCGCCCCCCCACCCCCCCGCCCCCCAGGGGCGCGCCCACCGCGTCTCTATCGGCGGTCCGCGGGGCGCGGCGGGGGGGGGGGGGGGACGGCCCACGCCCCCTCGGGGGTGCGGGCGGGCGCGCGTCCGGTCACGGGACGGCCGGAGC
>NZ_JBHWEL010000083.1:0-18198 GCF_042734135.1 Streptomyces sp. NPDC059668
GTGGGGCACGCCGTGTGTGTCCCACCGACGCGCCGGCCGCGCTACCCCCGCTCCCCACTCCCGTCCAGCCGCGCCAGTTGGGTCTGGAACCAGTCGAGCCGGGCCTGCAACAGGGCTGCCTCGGCGACGAGTTCGGACACCCCGAGCCCGGCGGACGGGTCCACCACCGCGGTCCCGCTCCCGGCACGGACCCGCAGCCCCTCCCCGGCCAGCCGGGCGAACCCGGCGAGCGACACGGACCTGCGGCCGCGTACGCACCCCGCGCACGCCGCCGTCAGACAGCGCCAGCCCGGCCGCCCCCAGCCCGCGTCCGCGAGCGCGGCGGCCACCGCGCCGCACGCGCAGGGGCCGACCGTCGCGGTCCGCACCCGCTGACGGGCGTGGCGGAAACCCCGCTCGAAGCGGATGTACGCGCCGAGGACGGTGACCTCCAGGAGAACGGCCGCCCGGTGCTCGGTGGTGCACAGCAGCGCCTCGGCGGTGGCGCGGTCGTGCACACAGTGGAAGCCGCAGTCGCAGCGGCGGTGCGGCGCACGGTGCCGCAGCCCGTAGACACAGCGCGCCTCGTCCAGCACTCCGTACGGCAGCGCGCCGCCCAGCGAGACGCCGGTGAACCCGGCCCGGGTGCCGTCCTGGGACAGCACCGGGTAGGCGATCTTGTATCCGGTCGGCGGCTCCGTCGGGCGTTCCTCGGGGAGCCGCAGCCTCATCGGACGACCGGGACCTCTTCGGGCGCGGACGCCTCTGGTTCCCTGATCTCCGCGATGTCCGCGATCTCCTCGGTCTGCCGGAGATCCACTTCTCCGGCGCGGACGTGCTCCTCCGCGACTCCGGTGGCGAGTGCCCTGCCCAGCCTCATGACGCCTCCCGCGATCTGCCGTCGACTTCCGTCCTCGCCATGGTGGCCCATGGGAGGGCGAGTTGGCACCAGTGCCTCCGGGAAGCCCCCGAAAGAGGCACCTCGTAGCACTGCTTGTCACCATGTCGTAGAAGAATTAAGTGGAGCTTCACCATGAGGGTGCCGACACTGCTCGCATGACGCACACCCCTCGCACCACTGCCCCGGCCACACCCGTGCCTCCCTTCGGCCGTGCGCTCTGCGCGATGGTCACGCCCTTCACCGCGGCGGGCCCGCTCGACCTCGACGGTGCGGGGCGGCTCGCCGACCGGCTGGTGCGCGCGGGGTGCGACGGTCTGGTCCTGTCCGGCACCACGGGCGAGTCCCCGACCACGACGGACGCCGAGAAGTCCGCGCTCGTACGGGCCGTGCGGGAGGCGGTCGGGGACCGCGCGTCGATCGTCGCGGGCGTCGGCACCGCCGACACCCGGCACACCGTGGAGCTGGCCCGGGAGGCCGAGAAGGCGGGCGCGGACGGCCTGTTGGTCGTCACCCCGTACTACAGCAGGCCACCGCAGGACGCCGTCGAGGCCCACTTCCGCGAGATCGCCGACGCCACCGGGCTGCCGCTCGCCCTCTACGACATCCCGGGCCGCACCGGCACCCGCATCGAGCCCGACACCCTGATCCGGCTCGCCGGGCACCCCCGGATCGTGGCCGTCAAGGACTGCGCGTACGACCTGCTCGGCACTCAGAAGGTGCTGGCCCGGACGGAGTTGGCGTACTACACCGGGTGTGACGAGTACGTGCTCGCACTGCGCGCGATCGGCGGGACCGGCTACGTCAGCACGGTGGCGAACGCGGCCCCGGGCGCCTTCCGCGCGATCCTCGACGCGTTCGACTCCGGCGACAGTGCCGAGGCGGCCCGGCGCCAGCGCCGGGTGATCCCGCTGGTCGAGTCGATGATGTCGGCGGGTCTGCCCGGCTCCGTCACGGCGAAGGCCCTGCTCGGCCGGCTCGGCCTGCCCGCGGGCCCGGTCCGCGCGCCCCTGCGGTCCGCCGGCCCGGAGGTGGCCGACGGTCTGCTGG
The DNA here is from genome assembly GCF_042734135.1 of Streptomyces sp. NPDC059668. Taxonomy (NCBI): domain Bacteria; kingdom Bacillati; phylum Actinomycetota; class Actinomycetes; order Kitasatosporales; family Streptomycetaceae; genus Streptomyces; species Streptomyces sp. NPDC059668. The sequence goes on from NZ_JBHWEL010000083.1 coordinate 1,928, forward strand.
CGGTGTACGAGGAGCTGGTGGCCGGCTGATCAGCGCCGGGCGAAGACGGGCTGCCACTCCTGCCCGGTCGGGTCACTGCCCAGTGCGGGGCCACCGCTCAGCGGTACGACCTTGTCGCTGCCGATCGTGACCAGTACGAGCCGGGGCCGGTACAGGGTCCCGCCCGGGAGCCTCTCCCAGGCGATGAGCCTCTTGTCGTCGACCCAGGCGAGCAACTCCGCTCCCCGCACCAGGGTGATCCGCTTGCCGGTGCGTGGATCGAGGATCGCGGAATACGACTTGTCGGGCTTCTCGCGCGTCAGACCGCTCGCGGCGAGGCCGCCGCCCGGGGACAGCCGCGCGCCGACGTCCGATCGGAGGTGACGCTCGTTCGCGGGCGCGGGGACCTTCTCGCCCTTCAGGTCGTAGAACTGCTGCATGCCGTCATGGCCGTTCGCGACGACGATCCGGGAGTACACCAGCCCGCCGTCGCGGCTGAAGGCGAAGTCTTCCCGGGTACCGGTGTAGTGGTCGGGGGCGACACCGCTCCAGATCCCCTTGCCGGAGCGCACGTCGACGACCAGGAACCCGGACCTGCTCGACCCGCCGAAGCCCGCCACCCACAGGGTCCCGGTGGAGGACTGCACCCTCTTGCGGAGGTCCGGGTTCTCGTCGTAGGTCGTCGCGACGAGCTTGCTCCCGTCCGTGGAGAACGCGAGTCCTCCCACTCCGTGGTCGACCGGGATCCACCGCTCGATCCTGCCGGTGGTGAGGTCGAGCAGACCGATCCTCCGGGTGGGCAGGTCGTTCTCCAGGACGGCGGCGGTCCGCAGCCCGGGGGCGACGGCGACGAACGACCACTTGCTGCTCTTCTCGTACCGTCCGGACCTCGGGTCGAGCAGCCAGTAGGTACGGGTGTAGACGGCGCGGTCCTTCGACTGCGGCACGGACTTCGCGACGTAGTACGCGCCCAGCGTCACGTCGCCCGCCGCGATCAGGTCACGCGGCGGCATCTGGTCGGGGTGGGCGCTCAGCCCGGTTCCGTCCAGCACGCTCGCGGGGCGCGCGTGGTCCCTGCCGGAGACGAGCGGCACCGCCACCGCGACGGCGACCACCGCGGCGGTGGCCGCGGCGACGGAGCCGAGCGTACGGACGCGACGGCGCCTGCGGACGCTCAGCACGCGGTCGGCGAAGCCCGGTCCCACGGAGGGCTGTTCGGCGGCCTGCTCCCGCAAGGAGTCGCGCACCAGTTCATCGACGTTCACGATCGCACCTCCACGGGCGAGAAGTCACGGGACGACGGCTGCCCGGCGTCCCCGGCACCCAGCGAAGCCAGTTCAGGGGCGAGGGCGCGCAGCCGGGCGAGCGAGCGGTGGGTCGTGGACCGCACGGTCCCGACGGAGCAGCCGAGGAGGCGCGCGACGTCCGCCTCGGGCAGATCCTCGTAGTAGCGCAGCACGAGCACGCTGCGCTGGCGTGCGGTGAGCCGGGCGAGCGCTCCGCGCATCACGACGCGCAGCTCGGCCGCGGCCGTGGAGTCCGTTGTGTGGCCTGCGCGTTCCGGCGGCTCGCCGACGCTCGTCTCCCGCCGGGGCCACTTCAGCCGCCAGCGGCTCACCTGCTGCCGGTACAGGATCTGCCGTACGTAGGCCTCGGGTTCGTCGATGCGGCGCCAGCGCCCGGCGGCCTTGATCAGGGCGTTCTGCAGCAGGTCCTCGGCCGCGTGCCGGTCCCCGCCGCTGAGCAGGACGGCCGTCCTCAACAGCGCGGACGACCGGTTCGCCACGAACTCCCGGAAGGTCTCCTGTGCTTCGGCATCCATCGTCACCTTCGTCTTTCCCGCGGGTCTTCTCCGACGGCCCTTGCCGCACTCCCCTGTCCCGTGTGACGCGCGGGACCGTCCGCCACTATGCCCCCGGCCGGAAGGAGATTTCCCGGCCTCCTGCGCCCGGCGTCCCCTACGGTGGCCCCGTGAGCCGACCGCTGCTGTTCCTCGACGTCGACGGACCGCTGAACCCGTACGCGGCCCAGCCGGAGCGCAGGCCCGAGGGGTACACGACGATCCGGGTGACGCTGACCCCTGGCCGGCCCCTGCGTGTCTGGCTCCACCCCGGGCACGGCCGCGCCCTCCTGGGCCTCGGCTACGACCTGTGCTGGGCGACCACCTGGATGGACGCCGCCAACCGCCACATCGGGCCGGTCATCGGTCTGCCCGTACTCCCGTACGTCGACTTCACCGGCGCCCTGTTCGCCGCCCGGCCGGACGGCGTGCACTGGAAGACGGAGCGGATCGTGACGTACGCGGCGGGCCGGCCCTTCGCCTGGGTGGACGACGAACAGTCCCCGGCCGACGACACGTACGTGACCGCCCACCATCCCGCCCCCGCGCTCCTGCACCACGTCGACCCCCGACGGGGCCTGCGCGCACCGGACTTCACGACACTGGAGGAGTTCGCGGCGACGCTGCCCGCGTGAGCAGTTCGACCTCCCGCTCGGCGAACAGTTCACTCGCTCTCACCATGGGCCAGGGGGCAGCGGGTGCGGCTTGGCATGTGCCTGTACGGTGAGCGCCGCGGACCTCGGTCAAGGGTTGAGGGGTGCCATGTCTGCGTGGGTCACTTTGGGAGCCGGCTGCTTCGGCGTGATCGTGGGCCTGTTGACCCTCATCGGTCGGGCGGTCCCACCACACGCGCGGTCGCGTTGGTCCGGGTGGGGTCGGACAGCGATGGGTGGCGGCTTCGTCCTGGACGGCGGAGCCAGACTCCTCGCCGTCTCATCCGGAGTGGGGTTGGTCGTCTCCGCCCTTGCCCTGGGGCTCGTCGTGCTCGGTGTGGTGCTTCAGATCCGGGCCGGCGTGTTCGCCAGGGCGCGTCACGCAGGCGACGGAAATTGAGCGGCGCCGGTACCTTCATGGGCATCCTGCGTCACGCAGTTCGGCGTCCGTTGCTGATCGTCTGGCTTGCGGCGCTCGCGGTCACAGCGGTCGTGGCGCAGTCCTGGATACCCGACCCGTGGTCCGGCCTGATCTACATCGTGATCTTGCCCGCGGGAGTGATCTCCATCAGTCGCAGCGCGGAACGCCACCACTCGGCCGACCGAGACCACCGCGACAGCTAGCCATGCCGTTCGTGCATCCGATCGGGCTTTCCGAGGACGGGCGAAGGACAACGACCGGCGGGCGCGGCCTGGGGAACTTCCCTCACCACCACGTCCGCCTACAAGGCAAGAGCGCCCTCCCCGGCCCCCCAGGGGCCGCGGAAGGGCGCTCAACGATGACCGACGTCGACAACTGCCGTCAGTTCAGCAGCGGGTCAGAACGGTGATCGTTCAGGCGGCCGCAAGTCACGGCCGCCGACGGTCAGTTGTGGCTGTTCTGATTGCGATGCAGGTCAGGAGGTCAACTTGCCCCGTGGGCCGTATCGGGGCCGTCTTCGGTGCTCTCCGGATCCTGGAAGACGGCCGCGCAAGGGTCGTCCACGGGTGGCGGTTAAGCCTTCATTCCCTCCGGCCCTCCCCATGCGCCCAATCAGGCGCACAGCCAAGCCGAGGCAAGCGGTGTCAAGCATCAACCGAGACAAGACAAACCCCAGGAGCAGCAGCGCGGTAAGACTTTCCCTACTTCATCAAGCCCCCGCCCGATGGGCGGGGGAAGGGCCCCGCCCGGCCGCAGCCCGCAGCATCCGGCAGGCCTCAGCCGTGGCGCACTTGAGATAGCAGAACACCACGACACTCTCGTTGGTCCCGTAGCTCTCTCACGCTCCGCCGACCTCAGCAGCGACGCCTCTGCCCCTGGTTCGTGGCCTACGGCTTCACGGGATGGCGTGGGGGCTCTTGCCTTCGGTATCCGTTCACGCTGGCTCACCGGCTTCCGCCCGACGCTACGGAGATCGCACCCCACAGGCCCGCGCCGCGGGCCGGCGCGCGGCTCGGGACTCGGGGCTGCGCTCATGCCTTCGGCCCGCGCCGCCCCGGCCCCGGCCCCGGCCCCGCGCCGCCCACCATCAGCCTGGGAGCATCACCGTTTCACGTCTCGGCACGCCAAGAGCCGATGCGCCGGACCAAGCCTGATTCCCCGCCACTCCCACACGCCAGGCCCCACCCTGGGCCAGCACCACCGCATGGCCGGGACGCATGATCCGTACGGACCCGAAAAGACGCTTTGGATCAAAAAGCAGGTACGCCACGGCTGAGGCCTGCCGGACACCACAGGCACTGGCGGGGCGGGCTCTGGGGGATGCGGTGATTGAACCCGCACCCTCAGAACATGCCTCCGGCGGGGGCGCTCAGGCTCCGAGATGGACGGGGCACCGTAGGCGAGTGCCGGCCCGTAGGGGCGTGCGCGCGGGGTGCTCCCATCCCATCAGCCATCGGCCCAGGCAGAGCCGAGCAGACGCGGCCCCTGGCGTCCAGGTCGTTCGTACAGTGGCGCGCTCCACCTGGACGCCAGGAACCACGCCCGCTCCACGGTGTGTGGGCCGACGGCAGACGGGATGGGAGCTGGGGTGAGTGGTGGGTGAAGGAGGGAGGCCCGCAGGCGACACTTGTACCGTGATAATCAACGATGGCAGCGGGACGATCGATCCCTGGGCGCTCCTCCTGGAGACGGACTGGAGCAGCGTCGACCACTGTTGCCCTAACACAGCCCCGGCGACCCCCGTCGTTCTGGCGGGGCTACTGGATGACGACGAGGATGTTCGGCGGACCGCCCTACGCGACCTCGGCCAGCTCGTCACCCACGGGAACAGCATCTATGCCGCCACTGCCCCGGCCGCTCGCTTCGTTATCGCCATCCTTGGCCACCCTCGAACAATGACCTTGGGGGTCTACTTCCACGAGGAGCGCCTTCGGCCTATGCGCGCGGCACTGCTGCAATGGCTAGGTGACCTCGCCTTCGACGCGACCTACGACGAAGACGGCCCGGGAGAACCTGCTGACGTCGCCGCGGTGCGTGCCATCCTCCCGCTGATCTACGAGGCGGCGCGACCGTACCTTTTCGATGCGGACCTTCTGATCCGGGAAGCTGCGGTGCACACAGCCGCGGTGACTCTCGTTACGCCTGAGCTGGCCGTACACGTCCCAGAGTTCGTTCCGTTGGTACGCAGCACGCTAAGCACCAGCGAATACCGGGGATACCGATACCTTGCTAAGTGGTGCCTCGTGACTTGGGGTGTGGAGCCCGGCCCGCTACCCGACTCGCGGATCTCAGGTCCCGAAGACGGCTACTCCGATGACCCGCCATTCTGAAACCGGTGATTGGCGGGATAGCCGCACTTGTCAAGACCGCGTACGGCAGTTGACACCAGCCACTGACACCAACAGGCGCGAACAGCAGCGGTCGACGTCGGACCCCAGTGGACGATCTGCCGAGGGGGAGGATCGGTTGACCGACGTCGACGGTCCCCGGCGATCGACCTGATAAGGATGAGGCCACTTGGTCAAATCCTGTGCCCAACTGGGGGCGCCGTCCTCGGCCTATGGACGGCGTCCCGATGGGCCCCTGTCCGCGAGGAACTCATGGCAGAACCGATTCACTACACGAGTTTTCCCGGCTTCGAGGGCACCAACCTGGAAGACAGCTTCGTCTTGGAGATCCAGGCAACACCAGGCCGACTGAACATCACGCTGGACCTCATGATCGGGTGGGCCCACCCGTCCTGCCGAGACCCACTCGAAGGTGAGGTGGCCTGCTTCCGGAAGGCCGTGATCGAGTTTCCCGCGGTTCAGGAACTCGCCTGGACCCGCCAGAGCAGCATCAGGCCGGCAGTGGATGCCAGCGGCGAGCAGGACTGGGGCGGGATCGATGCGCTGCGACAGCTCGGGGCCGTCTACCAACTCGAAGGCGACTGGGGAGCGATCGAGGTCGTGTCTCAGGAGCCGATCGTGCGGATCATCGCCGACTGATCTGCGGTACAGCAGGGAAGTGCAGCAACCGTGGCGACCGCAGGCAACCGGCACGAGCCTGTACCCGTCCGCCCTGGATCTCCTGGACGTCTTCGACCGTCCGGCGGCCTGCCCCGGCCGCGGGGCGTGCCACTTCCGTGCCAGAACGGGCGGGGCCTCACGGGGAATCGAGGTTCCCCAGGGTGCGCACGGCCTACGCCGCCCAAGGCAGGGATTCCCAGGTCACGCTCTGGGACCCCCAACCTCGCTCCTAAAGCGGTGCTCCATATCTGGCGGGTGAGATCATCCGTGTATGGCAGACGCACGGCTACCCCCGGGATGGTCCCTTCAGCAGATCCGCGACGTATCCGGGGACAAAGAGGCTGTCGCCCTGGGGCCAAACCGGGCGGTGAAATGGGTAGCCCGCCCCGGAGCCCCCGACGAGGCGCTGCACCCGGAGATCGTTCTCGGATTCCACGACCTGTGCCTTGTGAAGCCTGTCCATGACGACGACTGGTACATGGGCAGCCTGTACGACGACGGCAGTGTCATCTGTTGGGCAGCCTGTAACAATCTGTACGACGCACTGCGCGGTCTGTAGAAGCATGCGGGCCTGTCCCTGCACTCACGAGACTTCCTGAGGCGGCGGTACAGCAGCGAAGTACAGCAGCCACGGAAACCGATCCCATCCCGTAGCACCTCCCTGTGCCCGAAGTACGGCCTGTATGACCACCACTGACCGACCTCTCTAGAGCTACGGATCAGAAGGTGCCCGTGCCCCATCCGTGCCCGATCGCACGGGGAGCCGCGGGGAATCACGGTGCCGAGCGGGCACAACACGACGGCCCCTGACCGTATCGCCTAGTCAGGGGCCGTTCACCTGCGGTGGGTGTGGGATTTGAACCCACGGTGACATCGCTGCCACGACGGTTTTCAAGACCGTGTACGGCTTGCCTAGCCCATTGAGACTCCGCCGGCCTTTCGTACCTTGGCGCAGTCTGGACTCACAATGGGAAAAACCCCGGCCTCCCCTTGTGGACGGCGCCCGTGAATCGGTAGGCCTTAATCGATTGAACTGTAGGGGGATCCACATTTTCAACGACGATCACCTGGGAGCTAAATGATTCTCCTAGGTAGCGGTACATGTTGTGGGCGACGCTTACGCTCACGGTTGCTTCAGTATCGTCTGCATCACTGTCCGGACCACGGAAAGTGACAACTGGAGAGTCGAGCACGATAAACCCGGGATGTGGCAGCGCCTGTCGCCTGCAGTGCTCAGCCAGCGCCACGGTGAAGGCTGCATGCTGAATCGCTCGCACACCCTTGCCTCTTGTAGCACGAGAACGCCCATCGACCATGAGATCCGAGGTGTCAGCATCGAGTCTCACATCATCAGATCCCGGGACTTCCCAGTCCTGAAGAATTTCACCTACAAGTTCGGTGAAGGAATCGAGGTATTCGGCATCCACGACTCCCGGCGCAGCCTTTGTCGCACTTTTCTCCGTCGGCATTTCATCGCGCACTTGCTGAAGGCGCTCGATCTGCTGGTGAAGGGAAAGATTTTTCTCGGCGCCAGTTCGAGCACGTACGAGATCAGCAATATCTTGCCGAATCGGGGCGAGTTGCTGATCGAGTTCCGCTGCTCGTTGTTCGATGACCCGCACCTGGGATTCGGATTCTTCTACTGCAGTGACGGCTTCTCGTCTCTGCAGTGAGAGGTCGTCAATCGTCAAGAGCAGGTCATTGAGCAGCTGATTGGTCTTATTGATTTCCGCGGATACGGATTCAGCGATTGCCGTGCTTTCTTCGACAGTGTGCCCGGGTTCCTGATGCGCTGGATCGGCACCACAGAAGACACACGTGCCAGACCTGAAGAATCCAAGCAGGCTGCCTGCTTCCCTCACCATCTCAAGGCGGCCAAGATCGGATTCATACTGCTCACGTAGCAACCCAAACCTACTCAAGAGGTCGGAGACCTCACCGAGGCGCTGCTTAGTATTTGCCTGAGATGCGGCGAGAGTCGTGCGCTCCTGAAAGATTCCGGTACGAGCGGCCAGTACAGTCTCTAGCGATTCAGTCTGATCGGCAATCGACGTATCGATGCGCGCCACCTGCGACTGGAGCTCCATCAGGGTAGATCCCGGAGGAAGCTGCCCCTGGAGATCCTCAATCAAGGACTCGAGCAGTTCAATTTTTCCCTTGCTTACAATTTTTTCCGTAGGAGAAGTGGCAGCAACCAAAGCGGAGTCATCCTGGCCGGTGATGAAGGCCTTAAGAGTCGACTTCTCAACGGTTCGTGAAACATGCTGGCCTGTCAGAGCTGGTGGAGTCTGTGCTTGCATCCGCGTCTCGCTGACGACGCAGAGATGGGCCACGTTCCGAAAACTCAGGGATTGTGTCTCATTCTGCACATTCTTGCGAACTCTGTAATTATGAAGGCCAACCTTGCGCATCAGAAAGCGAGAAATGTTCTTTTCATTTTTCGGGTTATGCTTAGCCGAAAGGACAAAATCGGGAGCGGCAGATGGTGTGGCCCGCACATCCCCGCTGTAGACAGCAAAGTCTCCACCTTCAGGCGCGCGCGAGAAGGTAAATGCCTCGCCGTCAGAAAACTTAACACCAAGGAGAATTCTCGAGTAGCCCCCCGACTCGGGCACCTTTTTGAGTTTCGACCCTCCGAGCATGAAGTCGATCGCCTCGACCACAAAGGATTTACCGGTATCTGAAGCGCCGTAAATCACGGTGACCTTCTGCCCGAACTCAATGAAGGCGTTGGGCTTTCCGCTACCAATGAAGGTGAGGTGCAAAAGCTCCATGTAGCTCATTCGCCATTCTCGCTTTCGAGGCTCCGGTGCCTAGGTGACTCGTAAAACTCCTCAGACCACTTGTCGAACACTTGTGTCATCGCCTGGCGAAGATCATTGCCTCTCAGAGGGTGCAGCTCGGCTGCGACCCAGTCAGCTCGGTCTTGCAACTTATTCACGTAAGGTGCCTCAAGGATCTTCAAGAAGCCAGGAGCATCTTCGGTTGCCTGGTACGCAATTCCATCTGGTGTAACCAGTAGTTGCGCCATGCCGGCCCTGGAGAGCACTTGAAGACCATCAGCGATCAACTCGCGCTTGATCCCCAACTCTCCTGGGCGTGCGGGCGTTGCAGGATGGAGGCTCGGAGGGCCATCTAGATCACCGCTGTGCAGCATGGCGTGGTCGTAGTAGACAAGCTGGCCGAGGTCGAGGCTGTCAGGAAACACTTCACACAGCACCACGAGAACTCGAATTCCCACTTCCAGGGGGTTGTTCAGTGGCTCCATCGTCCTCACGACATCCATTTCAGCCGGTCCTCGTTTGCCAGTTGATGACAGATGCCCTTCCTGTCTTTTGTGTCCGCGTAGGTCACCAAGGCGTTACTGTTTAGGCTGACCGAAACAGCTTGTTCTAGAACCGCGGTCAACCTCTCCCAGCCATCCGGAAAAATGCGTTCTTCGGTTTCTACAACCCCATCGTAAATTCCCTCTTGCAGGGCCTCGAAAGTGCCGTGCGGTACGCTATCGCGGGCAAACAGCCTCAAAGCTTCTGCGCTGTAAAATGCTTCCCTTTGCCTTTTGAAATGCCTGCTGCACTTTACGTGCCCCAGCGCCGCTTCGAGCGATGTCACCTCGGTGCTGAAACGCTCTCGATAAATGTCTACCAACTGGTCGACATACCGCGATTCGTTGTCCTTGATCTCCGAAGGAGGCTCTTCAGTCGCAGAGCGGTCCTTCGGAGGCATCCCGAATCGTCGTGCATAATTAGCGGTAGTCGCATGGACCTGCAGAACATCGTCAAGGTCAGCACTTTCAAACATCGAGAAATCAGTATTCTTGGCCAGATCGATGATTCCGGAGAGCAGCGGAGCGTCGATAGCGTCAACCAAGCGGTCATCTTCAGCGAGCTGACCGAGGAACTTATCTTTGAGTTTGGATGGTGTGCTCAGCAGTCGATCCAGGGTCGGTCCGCAGCCCTTAGGGGCGTGGAAGACGTACCGAGTAGGCAAGACGTAATATCCCTCGACTGCGGCACGAAATACCTTCAGAATTTCTGGCCATGCATTGGATGGCATGAGGGAATTTTCATAGTGCTTGCACTGGAAGCAGTGCCAGTCTCCCTCAAATCCTTGCCGCGTCAGGAACGCGGCAACATCAGCGCCCTTGTCGTTTGCGCCGCCGATCCTCTTAACCGCTACATAACCCGCTGCGGTCGCTCGCGCCCACTCGAGAATGAACTCTTCCCATTCATCGGGAGAGTAGAAATAAATGATCTTCTGGGGAGTTTGCTTCGGGCCTGTGCTCGATTTCGCGCTTAGTAGAACTGTTTGCTGCTCAACGATGGGGGGGAGGTCTGAAACTTCCAACTCTTTGGGGGCAGGATTCTTGAGCTGGTCGGCCATGTATTCCCCCCGAGGAACCTGAAGGACTGCAGTTGCTACGAGCAGGTTTACCACGCAATCATGCCCTAGATCATCCCCCTTGACTCAACTCGGTAAGCATTGAGGCTCAGGAGAGAGCGCCGCGTCTTCATCCGCCCAGGTCAGCGCTCGAACCTGTACCGGCATCGCGGCATCCCCCAGGCTGGGGACCCCGAAGTCACCGTCACGAGCCGACCATCGCACCTTTCTCTAGTCGACGAGACAAGTCAGAAGCGTTGCTGAGGTCGGTGGTGGCGCAGCGAGACATACGCCTGCGTGGCCGACCGCGAGGCGCCGGTCGGCGGTGACTTGGAGGTTGCTGGCACGAGCCTTGCGAGCGGCGACCATCTACGAGGGATCTAGGCCGTGTCGAAGTCGAGCGACAGCCCGTACCCGGCGCAAGTGATTGCCCAGGCCAGAGCCCGATTCCAGGTGAAGGCGTCAGGTGCCCTCGTAAGCCCTGGGTCGTTCAGAACGTGCCACAGTCGTGCCACATCGAGCGGTCAACCACGGTCAATGACAGTTCGCCGCGGTCGAGATGCACGAGTGAGCTGGGCCGTTGCTAGAGCCCGTGTGGCCTGGGTGCGAGAGCTACATCGTCCCTCCGTCCTTACAACGCAGTCATCCACCAATCGAGCGATTGTGGGCACACCGCCTGCCTTGTAAGTTCCGCTTAGAGATCGGTTCGGCTCAGAGGGGGCGGGCAGGATGCCTGGATACGGTCGCGCGGACAGCGAGTGGGACTCGCTGGTAGGCGCAGGGCGAGTGTTCCTTGTTGAGCGAGCGAAGCTTGGCAAGGTCACCTCGTACACCGAGCTCAACGTCACCTTGGCCAGACGAACAGGCTTGAGGGCCTTCGACTTCGAGCGTGCAGACGAGCGGGCTGCCATGGGCCACTTGCTGGGGCTGATCGTGGAGCGGGATCAAGCGGACGCCCCCTCCGACCCTCCCCTGATGCTCTCGGTCCTGGTGAACTATCTGGACGCCAACGATGCCGGACCGGGCTTCTATCAGTTGGCCAAGGAGCTCCAGCTTCTGCCCATCAGCGCATCGAAGGACGAAAAGTTCAGCTTCTGGATCCAGCAGATGAATCAGCTCTACGAACGGCATGGTGCTCGCCCGGTTGTGACGTGACACGGCGCGGCGTGAGCCCCGCTGACATCAACGGCTGCTAGCAGACCCAGTTTTCAGCAGACGTGTATAGCCCCAGCGCACGCGTCGGGGCCCATGACGCCAGAACTTGGAGCGAACTTACAAGGCGGGTGTCGGCGGAGCGCTGCCCACTCGGGAACCGGCAATGACTGTCAGTGCTAGGTGGGAGTGTGCCGCCATGCAGGACGCACTCTTTGATCTGCCGGAGACACCTCCGGAGCACGCCGTGATCGCTCGGTTCCATCTGGGCGGCGGCGACCTCGGCGAGTCCGATCAGTGGACACTGGTCTTCGAAGCCGAGCGGTCGATGGCGGCCGCGGTCAAAGCAGCGGGTGTCGGTGAAGTCGACGGCAACGAGTTCGGCGGCGGCGAGGTCGTGATCTTCGCCTACGGACCTGATGCAGCCGCTCTGTACCGGGTCATGGAGCCTGGTTTGCGTGCGCTCCCGTTTAGGCCGGCGCATGTCGTGCTCCGCCATGGAGAGCCCGCCGGTGATGCGGCGAGGGAGCGCATTGATCTTTGAGGGCGCCCGGCGTTGGCGGTGGCCGCTGGGCCGTCTCTGGGCCGTGGAAGGTCGACCGATGGTGACAGGGGACACCGGAGGGTGACCGGTACCTCGGTCATCTGACCTGGGCGGGGCCAAACGATCTGCGACACTGGAAGGGTTATGCCGAAGCCCGGAGATTTCGCATCTGCCGAGTTCGTTGGTGGTCATTGGCACCAACGCCTGCCGCCAACCTCGAACGCCAGCCGGCCAGGGACGGCGGCGAACTGCCGATCAGGGCGCGTGGCGGTCGGACCGAATCCAAAGGACGCTGTGTGATTGCCTCGACGCAAAGTCTGCGACATCGGCCCGCCGGATCGGGGAACTGGGCACCATGGTTCTATGCCACGGCGCCCCTTGGACGACGACTCCCCCCGCTTCTGCCCCTCGCATGAGGTGGGGGCTACTCATTGGCCAAGGCACCGGGCTCTTGGGCGGAACCGTCGTGGCCTCTGTGGCGCCGAAGGATGCAACTTCAAGATCGACAGACGAGGCCGAGTCCGCCAGATCAGCGGTTCGCACGTTGAGGATGTCCTGCGGGCCCACCGTGAGGTGTGGCAGCAGGCAGAGGGGCGACGACACGGGCCTTGGCTCAGTGGGTCGTTCTACCTTGTGGCCGTTTTGGCGCTCACGGCCGCCACGATCAGCGCTAGTCGGCTGGCACCGCCGTGGACGGTGCCCGTCGTAATCGTCGGCTCTCTGCTCGGAGTTGGAACGGTGGGTGCACTCCAGCTTCGCCACGACGACAGGCTGAGTGAACGGCGTTTTGTGGATCTCATCAGACTGACCTTCCTGAACCTGCCCGCCCTACTACGGCGGTCTCCCCCTACCGATCCGCCACCTAACAGCCAGGGAGGCGCCAACAACCAAGAAGTGCCGCCGGCGTAGGCGTGTCAGGCCCATGCCAGCTAGGCCGGGGAGCCACGGAGAAGGCTGGGTAGCCAGACGCCGGCCCATTAGGCCCCTGAGGCTGTCCCGCTGCAGGTCACTCCCGGAACAAGAGCATTCTGCATGCAGCTGATCCCGGCTCTGTGGCTGTCAGCAGTCCTCGGGGCCATCGCCAACACCTCCAGAGTTCGCTTCGGTGGTGGTGCCGGTGGCACGGTCGTGTGCCTTCCCTGCGGCGACCATCACGAGCGCCACCAATCCGCTTAGCTCCAAGAATTTCCCCAGGATGCCGTCCGCGGTCTCGCTGGAGAATGTCACCGTCATCAAGGACGCCATGACAACGGTGCCGATAAACAGAGAAAAATGTTGACGACTCACCGCGACTGGGAGGTACTCGATGGCTTCCGAGGCCGTGAAGTTACGGATGCTGGCCTCCAGTTCTGCCAGCACTTCCTCGGGAACGTCGTCCTGAGGCATGGCTCGGTAGGCCTCTTCTACAGCGACTGCGGCCGTCGTGAGCTGAGCTTGACTGAGGGTACGGAACCCCTCCACCGTACTCATCAGCTGGGCCAGGCCGCTCGAGTCGAGGCTCGCGTGCAACTGCCGTTGGTACTCGGCAACGGAGGCCAGCGTCCTGGCCAGGCTAGCCAGAGCCGGTGAGTCGACGCGAAGGAGTTGCAGCGACGTCTCGGGCATCTCAGGTGTGGTCGCCATGACCGTCACCTTGCCACAATGCGGCCGAGTCGGGATGTGGGGTCTGCAATTCGCGAGCGGTGAGACGGCAGAGTGTGCCTGCTCAATGATTGATCCCCATAGAGCTGCGCGTCTAAAGGTCCTGACATCCAATGCCGACATCAACGAAACCGAACAGGGGCGTATGCCGGCATCGCTGTCCGACCGTCGCGCCGGCCGCCGACTGTTGCTGGAGCAAGATGGGATCGAACCTACAAGGCGGATGTCTCTCTCAACGCACGAGCGCCCTCCCGGGCCGTCCTGGGGCCGTGGAAGGGTGCTCGATGGTGACCAGCGTCGACAACTGCCGACAGCTCAGCAGCAGGTCAGAGGGGTGATCGGTGAGGCAGCCGCAGGTCACGGCCGCCCTTGGTCAGTTGTGGCTGTGCAGGATCTCGTTCAGTCCGTCCCACACCGCGTTGTTCGGCCGCGCCTCGACGGTTCCGGTGACCGAGTTGCGGCGGAAGAGGATGTTGGACGCGCCGGAGAGTTCGCGGGCCTTGACGATCTGGCCGTCGGGCATGGTCACGCGGGTGCCCGCGGTGACGTACAGGCCCGCCTCGACCACGCACTCGTCACCGAGGGCGATGCCGACGCCGGCCTCGGCGCCGACCAGGCAGCGCTCGCCGATGGTGATGCGGACGTTGCCGCCGCCGGACAGGGTGCCCATGGTGGAGGCGCCGCCGCCGATGTCCGAGCCGTCACCGACGACGACGCCGGCCGAGATGCGGCCCTCGACCATCGAGGTGCCGAGGGTGCCCGCGTTGAAGTTCACGAAGCCCTCGTGCATCACGGTGGTGCCCTCGGCGAGGTGCGCGCCGAGCCGGACGCGGTCGGCGTCGGCGATGCGGACGCCCTTGGGCGCGACGTAGTCGGTCATGCGCGGGAACTTGTCGATGGACGTCACCTGGAGGTGGAGTCCCTCGGCGCGGGCGTTGAGCCGTACCGTCTCGATGTCGTCGACGGCGACCGGGCCGAGCGAGGTCCAGGCGACGTTGGCGAGGTGGCCGAAGATACCGTCCAGGCTCTGGCCGTGCGGCCGTACGAGGCGGTGCGAGAGCAGGTGCAGGCGCAGGTAGGCGTCGTGCGCGTCGATCGGCTTCTCGTCCAGTGAGGCGATGACCGTGCGGACCGCGACCACTTCGACGCCCCGGCGGGCGTCGGTCCCGATGGCCTTGGCGGCGCCTTCACCGAGCAGTTCGACGGCACGCTCGGCGGAGAGCCGCTCGGTGCCGGCCGGGCCGGGCTCGGTGGAGAGTTCGGGCGCGGGGAACCAGGTGTCGAGGACGGTGCCGTCGGCGGTGAGGGTGGCGAGGCCCGCGGCGACGGCGCCGGTGGTGGTGCGCGTAGCAGTCGTGTCGGTCATGGGTGAAACCTAACGTGGCCCGGGCCGCGCGGGCCAACCGGTGCCCCCGTCGCCCACCCGTGCTCGGCCCCTCAGCCCTCGGCTCCGCTCCGGTCTCCGCCGATCAGCCGGCTCAACACCTCCCGCGCGTACGCCTCGTCGTAGGTTCCCCCGGTCAGCAGCACCTGGAGACAGATCCCGTCCACCAGCGCCACCAGCGCCCGTGCCGTGACGGGGTCGGTGCGGCGGGCGAGAGGGTCGACGAGGCCTTGGACCCAGGCGGCGGCGACCGGGCGCAGGGCGGGGCGGCGGAGGGCGGCGAGGTACAGCTCGTACTCCAGCTCGACCCCCGTACGCTCCCCCGCGAGCCATGCGCCCATGAGTCCGGCGAGTTCGCCCGCGAGGTCGACGCGGGGGTCCTCCAGCGCGCCGCGCGCGGCGACCATCTCCGCGAAGCCCTCGTTCGCCTGGCGCAGGGCGGCGACCATGAGTTCGTCGAGGGTCTTGAAGTGGTACGTGGTGGAGCCGAGCGGCACATCGGCCTCGGCGGCGACGGAACGGTGACTCAGCCCGGCGAGCCCCTTGCCGCCCACGACCCGGATCGCCGCGTCGATGATGCGCTGGCGTCGCTCGGGGTCGTAGCGGCGCGTCGCCATCAGTGGGCTCCGCCCAGGTTCAGCACCACGACCCCGCCGATGATCAGCAGTATCCCGGCCACCTTGGTGACGGTGAGCGCCTCCCCGAGGAAGAGCATGCCGATCGCGGCGATGACGGCGGTCCCGGCGCCGGCCCAGATCGCGTAGGCCGTGCCGACCTGGACGGTCTTGAGGCACTGCGCGAGCAGGAGGAAGGTGACGACATATCCGAGGGCGGTCACCAGCGACGGCCACAGTCTGCTGAAGCCCTCGCTGTACTTCATGGCGGTCGTGGCGGCCACCTCGGAGACGATGGCTCCGGCGAGCAGCAGGTATCCCATGTGTACAAGAGTACACATCGATGCGTACACCTGTACGCAAAGAGGTCGGCCTCCGGCCACGGGGCGACACCCGCGCGGAGTGAACCCGCCTGGCGTCCCACGCCCCGGGGCGCCCCCCTGCCCGGCAACCCGCCTCCGCCCACCGAGCACCCGGCCGGCGCCGTGGTCCCGGACGAGCCTGAGCCCGGATCCTGGCCGGGAGGCCCGGCGGCCGGGACGGGGTGCACACGGGCGTGGGGGGCGGGGGGCGGGGCGGGGGGGGGGGGGGGGCGGGCGCGCCCGGGCGCGCCGCAAGCCGGCTCCCCCGACGTGCACCGAAAAACACAACGAGA
>NZ_JBHWEL010000083.1:18208-38842 GCF_042734135.1 Streptomyces sp. NPDC059668
GGGCGCGCCGGGGCGCGCGCCCGCGCGCGCGCCGGGCCGCGGGGGGGGCGGCGCGGGGGGCGGCGGGGGCGGCCCCGGCGGGCCCCCCCGGGCCCCCGCCGGGCCCCCCACGCAGGTGAGACCGCGGGGTGGGCGTCCGATCGGACGCCACGCGATGGACGACCGATCAGACGCCGCGCGGGCGACCGGTCAGACGTTGAAGCCGAGCGCCCGCAGCTGCTCGCGCCCGTCGTCCGTGATCTTGTCCGGGCCCCACGGCGGCATCCACACCCAGTTGATGCGCAGTTCGTTGACGATGCCGTCCGTGGCGGACTTGGCCTGGTCCTCGATGACGTCGGTGAGCGGGCAGGCCGCGGACGTCAGGGTCATGTCGATCGTCGCGATGTTCGCGTCGTCGATGTGGATGCCGTAGATCAGGCCGAGGTTGACGACGTCGATGCCCAGCTCGGGGTCGACGACGTCGTACAGCGCCTCACGGAGTTCTTCCTCCGAGGCCGGCTTCGTCGTCAGGGTCTCGTTCTCGCTCATGCCGTCTTCCTCTCGGCGCTCTCACCCAGAGCCTGGGCGGTCGCGTCCTTCCACGCCATCCAGCTGAGGAGGGCGCACTTGACCCGGGCCGGGTACTTGGAGACACCGGCGAACGCGACCGCGTCCTCCAGCACCTCCTCCATCGCGTCGTCCGGCTCGGTACGGCCCTTGGACTGCATCAGCTCCAGGAACGTCTCCTGGATCTTCTGCGCCTCGGACACGTCCTTGCCGACGAGCAGGTCGTTGAGCACGGACGCCGAGGCCTGGCTGATGGAGCAGCCCTGTCCCTCGTACGAGATGTCCGCGATCTGCTCGCCGTCGTACTTCACGCGCAGCGTGATCTCGTCGCCGCACGTCGGGTTGACGTGGTGCACCTCGGCGTCGCCATCCCGCAAGCCCCGCCCATGCGGGTGCTTGTAGTGGTCCAGGATGACTTCCTGGTACATCGAATCCAGCTTCACGATCCAGCCAGCCCCTCAGCCGAAGAAGTTCCGGACGTGCTCCAGGCCGTCGACCAGAGCGTCGATCTCGGCCGGCGTGGAGTACAGGTAGAACGACGCTCGCGTGGTCGCAGGAATTCCGTACCGCAGGCAGACCGGGCGCGCGCAGTGGTGTCCGACCCGGACCGCGATGCCCTGCTCGTCCAGTACCTGGCCCACGTCGTGCGGGTGGATGTCACCCAGTGTGAACGAGATCGCCGCGCCGCGGTCCTCGGCCGTGGTCGGGCCGATGATCCGCAGGTCGGGGACCTCGGTGAGCCGCTTCACCGCGTACTCGGTGAGCGCGTGCTCGTGGGCGAGGATCCTGTCCATGCCGATCGAGTTCAGGTAGTCGATCGCCGCGCCGAGACCGATCGCCTGGGCGATCGGCGGGGTGCCCGCCTCGAACTTGTGGGGCGCCGGGGCGTACGTCGACGAGTGCATCGACACCGTCTCGATCATCTCGCCGCCGCCCAGGAACGGGGGCAGGTCCTCCAGGAGCTCCTGGCGGCCCCAGAGGACGCCGATGCCCGTCGGGCCGCACATCTTGTGGCCGGTGAAGGCCACGAAGTCGGCCTGGAGGGCCTGAACGTCCAGCGGCATGTGCGGAGCGGCCTGGGAGGCGTCGATGCAGACCAGCGCGCCGACCTCCTGGGCGCGGCGCACTATCGCCTCGACCGGGTTCACGGTGCCCAGGATGTTCGACACCAGCACGAAGGAGACGATCTTCGTCTTCTCGGTGATGATCTCGTCGATGTTCGACAGGTCGAGACGGCCGTCGTCGGTCAGGCCGAACCACTTCAGCTTCGCGCCCGTGCGCTGCGCCAGCAGCTGCCACGGCACGATGTTGGAGTGGTGCTCCATCTCCGTGATGACGATCTCGGTCTCGTGGTCGACCCGGTAGGGCTCGTCGGCCCAGCCGAGCATGTTGGCCACGAGGTTGAGCGACTCGGAGGCGTTCTTGGTGAAGATCACCTCGTCGCGGCTCGGCGCGTTGATGAACGCGGCGACCTTGTCGCGCGCGCCCTCGTACAGCGCCGTGGCCTCCTCGGCGAGCACATGCACACCGCGGTGGACGTTGGCGTTGTACTGCTCGTAGTAACCACTGAGGGCGTCCAGCACCTGGCGCGGCTTCTGCGAGGTCGCCGCGTTGTCCAGGTACACGAGCTTCCGGCCGTCGTGGACCTGTCGGTCCAGGATGGGGAAGTCCTTGCGGATCGCCTCGGTGTCGAGGAGGCCCGGCAGCTGCGTCACGCTGATACGCCACCCTTCGTGTCGACTTCGTCGTGCTTCGCGTACGCCTCGTACCCCTCGTTCTCCAGCTTGTCGGCAAGCTCGGCACCGCCGGACTCGACGATCCGGCCGGCGGAGAAGACGTGGACGAAGTCAGGCTTGATGTAGCGCAGGATGCGCGTGTAGTGCGTGATGAGCAGGGTGCCCACCTCGCCGGTCTCGCGGACCCGGTTCACGCCCTCGGAGACGACGCGCAGGGCGTCGACGTCCAGGCCGGAGTCGGTCTCGTCGAGGACCGCGATCTTCGGCTTGAGAAGCTCCAGCTGAAGGATCTCGTGGCGCTTCTTCTCACCGCCGGAGAAGCCCTCGTTCACGTTGCGCTCGGCGAAGGCGGGGTCCATGGAGAGACGCTCCATGGTCTCCTTGACCTCCTTCACCCACGTACGCAGCTTGGGGGCCTCGCCGCGGACGGCGGTGGCGGAGGTGCGCAGGAAGTTGGAGACGGAGACACCGGGGATCTCGACTGGGTACTGCATCGCCAGGAAGAGGCCCGCGCGGGCGCGCTCGTCGACGGACATCTCCAGGACGTCCTCGCCGTCGAGGGTCACGGTGCCACCGGTGATCGTGTACTTCGGGTGGCCGGCGAGGGAGTAGGCGAGGGTCGACTTGCCCGAGCCGTTGGGGCCCATGATGGCGTGTGTCTCGCCCTGCCGGACGGTGAGGTCGACGCCCTTGAGGATCTCCTTCGTGGCGTTG
This sequence comes from Streptomyces sp. NPDC059668, assembly GCF_042734135.1. Lineage (NCBI taxonomy): Bacteria > Bacillati > Actinomycetota > Actinomycetes > Kitasatosporales > Streptomycetaceae > Streptomyces > Streptomyces sp. NPDC059668. Next base: position 21,205 of record NZ_JBHWEL010000083.1, read on the forward strand.
TCGGCCTCGACGGTGACGTGCAGGTCGTGGATTTCAAGCGTAGCCATGGGTTCCTCAGGACTCCTGGGAGAGGGAGACGAGCACGTCGTCCCCTTCGATCTTTACGGGGTAAACGGGGACGGGGCGCGTCGCGGGCAGGCCGGACGGTTTGCCGGTACGGAGGTCGAACGCGGAGCCGTGCAGCCAGCACTCGATCTGACAGTCCTCCACCTCGCCCTCGGAGAGCGAGACGTTCGCGTGCGAGCAGATGTCGTTGATCGCGAACACCTCCCCCTCGGTCTTCACGACCGAGACCGGCGTGCCGTCGAGTTCCACCCGCTTCGGGGTGTCCTCCTCCAGCTCGCTCAGCCCACAGGCGCGTACGAACGTCGTCGAGGCCGTCATCAGAGCGACGCCTCCAGCTCCTCGTCGATCTTCACGAGAAGCCGCTCTTCGATGTCGTCGACGCCGATCTGCTGGACCAGTCCGGCGAAGAAGCCGCGGACGACCAGCCGACGGGCCTCGTCGGCCGGAATACCGCGGGCCATCAGGTAGAAGAGCTGCTCGTCGTCGAAGCGGCCGGTGGCGGAGGCGTGACCGGCGCCGACGATCTCGCCCGTCTCGATCTCCAGGTTCGGCACGGAGTCGACCCGGGCGCCGTCGGTCAGAACCAGGTTGCGGTTCATCTCGTAGGTGTCCGTGCCCTCGGCCTTGGCCTCGATGAGGACGTCGCCGATCCACACCGCGTGGGCGCCGTCGCCCTGGAGCGCGCCCTTGTACATGACGTTGGACTTGCAGTGCGGGGTGTTGTGGTCCACCAGGAGGCGGTGCTCCTGGTGCTGGCCGGCGTCCGTGAAGTACAGGCCGAACAGCTCGGCCTCGCCGCCGGTGCCGGCGTAGGTGACCCGGGGGTGCAGGCGTACGACGTCGCCGCCGAAGGTGACCACGAACGACTTGAAGGTGGCGTCCCGGCCGATGAGGGCGTTGTGCTGGCCCACGTGCACGGCGCTGTCGTCCCAGTCCTGGACGGAGACGACGGTGAGCTTGGCTCCGTCGCCCAGCACGAAGTCGACGTTGGCGGCGAGCACCGCGTCGCCCGTGTGGTCGATGACGACGACGGCCTCGGCGAAGGCTCCGAGCTCGACGACCTGGTGGCCGTAGGCGACCCCGCCCTCGCCGTGCACGGCGATGCGGATCGGCTCGGTGAGCACCGTCTCCTTGGGGACGGTGACGACACCGGCCTTCTCGAACGCCGAGTACGCCTGGGCGGCGACGCGGTCGACCGGGGTGCCCGCCGCGCCCAGCCGGGCGTCGTCGCGGCCGACGGTCTCCACGAGGACGCCCTCGGGCGCGTCGATGTCGACCTTCACGCCGTCACCGGTGGCGACCGCGGTGCCGTCGTGGAGCCCGCGCAGGCGCTCCAGCGGGGTGAAGCGCCATTCCTCCTCGCGACCGTGCGGGACCGGGAAGTCCGCCACGTCGAAGGACGGGGGGGCGCTCATGCGGGTGGCGACGGTCGACTCGGCGGCCACCGCGATCTGCCCGGCGGTGGTGGAACCCAGCGGTGGGGGTCCCCCCGCCCGAACGGAGTTGAGGGTGGGGGAGTTCTGAGCCTCGGCCATGGCTGTCGGTCTGCTCTCTTTCCTGCGTCGGTGGAGATCCTGGGCCCGCCGGAAGAGGCGGGCCACCAGCTGTTTCGGAAGGCGGTGCTTAGCCGACCGCGCCTTCCATCTGCAGCTCGATCAGCCGGTTGAGTTCGAGGGCGTACTCCATCGGCAGTTCCTTGGCGATCGGCTCGACGAAGCCGCGCACGATCATCGCCATCGCCTCGAACTCGGTCAGGCCGCGGCTCATCAGGTAGAAGAGCTGGTCCTCGGAGACCTTGGAGACCGTCGCCTCGTGGCCCATGGACACGTCGTCCTCGCGGACGTCCACGTACGGGTACGTGTCGGAGCGGGAGATCGTGTCGACGAGCAGCGCGTCGCACAGCACGTTGGACTTCGAGCCGTGGGCGCCCTCGCCGATCTCGACGAGACCGCGGTACGACGTACGGCCACCGCCGCGCGCCACCGACTTGGAGACGATGTTCGACGAGGTGTTCGGCGCCATGTGGACCATCTTGGAGCCGGCGTCCTGGTGCTGGCCCTCGCCCGCGAAGGCGATGGACAGGGTCTCGCCCTTGGCGTGCTCGCCCATCAGGTAGACGGCCGGGTACTTCATGGTGACCTTGGAGCCGATGTTGCCGTCGATCCACTCCATGGTCGCGCCCTCGTACGCCACGGCGCGCTTGGTGACCAGGTTGTAGACGTTGTTCGACCAGTTCTGGATGGTCGTGTAACGGCAGCGGGCGCCCTTCTTCACGATGATCTCGACGACCGCGGAGTGCAGGGAGTCCGACTTGTAGATCGGCGCCGTACAGCCCTCGACGTAGTGGACGTAGGCGTCCTCGTCGACGATGATCAGCGTCCGCTCGAACTGGCCCATGTTCTCCGTGTTGATACGGAAGTAGGCCTGGAGCGGGATCTCGACGTGCACGCCCTTCGGCACGTAGATGAAGGAGCCGCCGGACCACACCGCGGTGTTCAGCGACGCGAACTTGTTGTCGCCGACCGGGATGACCGTGCCGAAGTACTCCTTGAAGAGCTCCGGGTGCTGCTTGAGCGCGGTGTCGGTGTCCAGGAAGATGACGCCCTGCTCCTCCAGGTCCTCGCGGATCTGGTGGTAGACGACCTCGGACTCGTACTGGGCCGCGACACCCGCGACGAGGCGCTGCTTCTCCGCCTCCGGGATGCCGAGCTTGTCGTACGTGTTCTTGATGTCCTCGGGCAGGTCCTCCCAGGACTCCGCCTGCTTCTCCGTGGAGCGCACGAAGTACTTGATGTTGTCGAAGTCGATGCCCGACAGGTCCGAGCCCCAGTTCGGCATGGGCTTCTTCTCGAACAGGCGCAGGCCCTTGAGGCGGAGCTTGGTCATCCACTCCGGCTCGTTCTTCTTGGCCGAGATGTCGCGGACGACGTCCTCGTTGATGCCGCGCTTGGCAGAGGCACCGGCCACGTCGGAGTCGGCCCAGCCGTATTCGTACGTACCCAGACCCTCGAGCTCGGGGTGGGCAGTCTCCTCGATGGGGAGCGTCATGCGGGGTTCCTCCCGGCGGTGCTTGCAGATGCGTTGGGATCGCGCTGATCGGACTTGGAAATCTTGGGGATGAACGTCGTGCACACACCGTCGCCGTGGGCGATGGTGGCCAGTCGCTGGACATGTGTGCCGAGCAGCTGGGAGAAGAACTCGGTCTCCGCCTCGCACAGCTGCGGGAACTGCTCGGCGACATGCGCGACCGGGCAGTGGTGCTGGCAGAGCTGCTCGCCGACCGGTGCGCTACGCGCCGTAGCAGCGTACCCGTCCGCGCTCAGGGCCTTGGCCAGGGCTTCCGTGCGCCCCTCGGGGGCCGCGGACTCGATGACCTCACGGTACGCGTCCGCCTGGGCGGCGATCCGGGCGCGGGCGAAGGCCACGATCGCCTCGTCCCCGCCCTCGCGCTCAGCGATCCACCGCAGGGCGTCCGCGGCGAGCGTGTCGTAGGACTGGTCGAAGGCGTCCCGGCCGCAGTCGGTCAGGGCGAACACCTTGGCGGGACGGCCGCGCGTGCGCGCGCCGTAGACCCGCTGCTCGCGTGCTTCCACGACGCCGTCGGCGACGAGCGCGTCGAGGTGTCGGCGCACGGCGGCCTGGGTCAGCCCCAGCCGTCCCGCGAGGTCGGCCACCGTCGACGGGCCGTGGTCCAGGATGGACCGCGCGACACGGTTGCGGGTGGACCGCTCACCGGTCGCGAGTTCCTCCTGCGGGGCCCCCGCGGGGGTCTCCCGAGCCTCGCCAACGTTTTTCACAACGCCATTGTTGCGTAATTCCTCAGGGCCTGACAACCCGCGTCCCACGAGGCGGACGGTGCGCTGCGTCACTTAGGCATGCCTAAGCTGACCTGCGGAAACGATCTTTGATCGATCAATTCGGTGGCATCGGGACCGGGTCTCGGGGAGACTCGCGAAGCATGTCGACACCCCCTCCCACCGGCCCACTCGTCACCCGGGGCACCCTCGCCACGGAGCTTCGCGCCCTCGGTGTCCGCCCCGGTGAGACGCTCCTCGTGCACTCCTCGCTCCGGTCCCTCGGATGGGTCAACGGCGGACCGGTCGCGGTCGTCCAGGGCCTGCTCGACGTGCTCGGCCCCGAGGGCACGCTGGTGGTCCCCACGCAGTCCGGCGACCTGTCCGACCCGGCCCTGTGGAGCCGCCCGCCGGTGCCCGAGGAGTGGTGGTCGACCATTCGGGCGACGATGCCCGCCTACGACCCCCTCGTCACCCCCAGCCGCGGGCTCGGCGTGATCCCGGAGACCGTCCGTACCTGGCCCGGCGCCCTGCGCAGCGCGCACCCGCAGACCTCCTTCGCGGCCGTCGGCCCGCGTGCGGCCGGGATCGTCGAGGGCCACGCCCCGGACTGCCGGCTGGGCGAGCGCAGCCCGCTGGCCCGGCTGGAGGCCCTCGGCGCCCGGGTGCTCCTGCTCGGCGCGGGCTACGACACGTGCACCAGCTTCCACCTCGCCGAGTACCGCATACCGGCGCCACTCGTCGAGGTCGGACGCCCGGTGCGCACGGCGCGGGGAGCCACCCGGTGGGAGGTGGTCACGGAGGTCGCGATCGACTCCGACCGCTTCGACCAGCTGGGCTCCGACTTCGAGCGGGACCGCCCCGTCGTACGCGGGCGGGTGGGCGCGGCCGACGTACGCCTGTTCCCGGTCGCCGACGCGGTGGCGTACGCGGAGCGCTGGCTCGCGCTGCACCGCCCCGGTGCGCCCGGTCCCGATGCGGCCCCCGGCGCCCGCGGGCCGCGGAGACGTCCCTAGACTTGCTCCTCATGCGAAGCGAGCCCGTGGTCCAGGTCCAGGCCCTGGTGAAGCGGTACGGCACGAAGACCGCGGTGGACGGCCTCGACCTGGTGGCCAGGGCGGGCATCACCGCCGTACTGGGTCCCAACGGCGCGGGCAAGACGACCACGGTCGAGACCTGCGAGGGGTACCGGAGGCCGGATTCCGGCACGGTGCGCGTCCTGGGCCTCGACCCGGTGAGACAGTCCGGCGAGCTGCACACCCGTATCGGCGTGATGCTCCAGTCCGGCGGGGTCTACAGCGGAGCACGCGCCGACGAGATGCTCCGGCACGTGGCGAAGCTGCACGCCCGTCCCCTGGACGTGGACGCGCTCATAGCGCGGCTGGGCCTCGACAGCTGCGGCCGTACGACCTACCGGCGGCTGTCCGGCGGCCAGCAGCAGCGCCTCGCGCTCGCGATGGCCGTGGTCGGCCGCCCGGAGCTGGTCTTCCTCGACGAACCGACCGCCGGCCTCGACCCGCAGGCCCGCCGGGCCACCTGGGACCTGGTCCGCGACCTGCGCGCCGACGGGGTCTCGGTCATCCTCACCACGCACCACATGGACGAGGCCGAGCAGCTCGCCGACGACGTCGCGATCATCGACGCCGGCCGGGTCATCGCCCAGGGCTCGCCGGAGGAGCTGTGCCGCGGCGGCGCCGAGAACACCCTGCGGTTCAGCGGCCGCCCCGGCCTCGACGTCGGCTCGCTGCTGAAGGCCCTCCCGGCGGACTCCACGGCGGCCGAGCTGACTCCCGGCTCCTACCGGGTGGGCGGGAAGGTCGATCCGCAGCTGCTGGCCACCGTCACCTCCTGGTGCGCCCAGCACGGGGTGATGCCGGAGAAGATCTCCGTCGAACGGCACACCCTCGAAGACGTGTTTCTGGAACTGACCGGCAAGGAGCTGCGTTCGTGACCACCGCCGGCACCTACACCCCGAGCCCGGGGGCTGCCCCGCTGCCCCGCATGATCGGCGCGCAGGCGGCGCTGGAGACGAGGATGCTGCTGCGCAACGGCGAGCAGCTCCTCCTCACGGTCGTCATCCCGGCCCTGCTGCTGGTCCTGTTCGGCTCGGTGGACATCGTCGACACCGGCAAGGGCGAGGCGGTCGACTTCCTCACCCCCGGCATCCTGGCGCTCGCGGTGATGTCGACGGCCTTCACCGGCCAGGCCATCGCCACGGGCTTCGAGCGGCGCTACGGGGTGCTGAAGCGGCTCGCCGCCTCCCCGCTCCCCCGCTGGGGCCTGATGACCGCGAAGACGGTGTCCGTGCTGGTCACGGAGGTCCTCCAGGTCGTCCTGCTGACGGTGATCGCCTTCGCGCTGGGCTGGTCACCGCACGGCAACCCGGCGGCCGTCCTGCTCCTGCTGGTCCTCGGCACGGCCGCGTTCTCGGGCCTGGGCCTGCTCATGGCGGGGACGCTGAAGGCGGAGGCGACCCTGGCCGCCGCGAACCTGGTCTTCCTGCTGCTGCTGGTGGGCGGCGGGGTCGTCGTCCCCCTGGACAAGTTCCCCGCCGGTGTCCAGGACGTGCTGGGGCTGCTGCCGATCTCGGCACTCTCGGACGGCCTGCGGGACGTCCTCCAGCACGGTGCGGGTGTGCCGTGGGGCGACCTGGGCATCCTGGCGGTCTGGGCGGTCGTGGGTCTGGCGACCGCGGGACGGTTCTTCCGCTGGGAGTGAGCCGGTGCGGGAAGCAAGCCGGTGCTGGTGGTTAGAGGGCGCTGGGAGCAAGCCGGTGCCGGGCCGCGGGAGACTTCCGCGGCCCGCCGCGGGGTCCGCGGGCAGCGGCGCGCGGGGTGTCCCGGGGCCCTCGTGAAGGCGTGCACAAGCGGCCGCCTACGATGGTGCGCGTGCCGAACGTGACCCGAGCCGACGCCGTAGCCCTCGCGCGCAACCCGCTCGCCCTCATCGCCGAACGCTGGACCCCGACCGCACGGACGGTCCGCCGCGCCGCCCTCGCGGCGCTGGTCATGTCCGTGGTCATCGTGGTCACCGGCGGGGCGGTGCGGCTGACCGGTTCCGGGCTCGGCTGCCCGACCTGGCCCAAGTGCACCGACGACTCGCTCACCACGACGAGCGCGATGGGCTTCCACGGGGTCATCGAGTTCACCAACCGCATGCTCACCTACGTGCTGTGCGCCGCGGTCGGCTGGGCGATCATCGCCGCACGGTCCGAGAAGCCCTGGCGGCGCGATCTCACCCGGCTCGGCTGGGCGCAGTTCTGGATCGTCATGAGCAACGCGATCCTCGGCGGCGTCGTCGTCCTGGTCGGCCTCAACCCGTACACGGTCGCCGCGCACTTCCTGCTCTCGACCGCGCTCATCACCGTCGCGGCGGTGATGTGGCAGCGCACCCGGGAGGGCTCCGGCGAGCCCCGCCCGCTGGTCGGCAAGGCGGTGCAGCAGCTCGTGTGGTGTCTGGTCGTGGCGACCGTGGTGCTGATCGCCGTCGGCACGGTGGTCACCGGCGCGGGTCCGCACGCGGGCGACTCGAGCGAGGTCGACCGTATGCACGTGAGCTGGGAGAACGTCGCCAAGCTGCACGCCGTGCTGGCCTGGATCGTGGTCACGCTGACCTTCGCCCTGTGGTTCGTCCTCAAGGCGGTCGACGCCCCCAGGGGTCCGCTGGACCGCACCCGCGACCTGTTCCTGATCCTGCTCGGCCAGGGTGTCATCGGCTACGTCCAGTACTTCACGGACCTTCCCGAGGCTCTGGTCGGCCTGCACATGTTCGGCTCCTGCCTGGTGTGGATCGGCGTTCTGCGCGTGCTGCTGTCGCTGCGCGAGCGGCCCGCCGTGGTGGCGGACCTGCCGGGGCCGGCCGCGGAATCGGCGCTCACGCGCGCGTGAGCCGTTCTTAGGGCCCCTTTCTTTCACCGCACCCGGGCACCCGGCTCACCTCACCTCGGGCACCCGGCTCACCTCACCCCGGACACTCTCACCGCACCCCGTACACCCGGCGTGCGTTCCCCGCGGCGATCAACCCCGCCACCCGCTGCGCGTCCGCCGGCGACCAGGCCCCCTCCGCGACCCAGGTGCCGAGCACCCGGGTGAGCGCCTCGCGGAAGAGACGTGCGCCGACCACATGGAGTTCGGGCAGGCCGTGTGCTCCGCTGGAGAAGAGGAGCTTGCCGAAGGGGGCCAGTTCCAGGATCTCGGCGAGGACGGCCGCGGCCCGGGCGCCGGTGCGCACCAGCGCGGCGCCCAGGTCGGCGTACACGTGCGGGAAGACCCCGGCGAGGTGGGCCGCGTGCCGGTGGTACGGGTAGCCGTGCAGCAGCACGAGGTCGGTGCCGAGACCGGCCGTGGCGCGCGCGAAGTCGGTGAGCAGGACGGGGTCGGTGCGGTCGATCCGCAGGCCTGGTTCACCGAGGCCCGCGTGGAGCTGGAGCGGCAGTCCCGAGGCGACCGCGATCCACAGCAGGTGGCGCAGCAGGACGGGGTCGCTGAGCGCCCCGCCGACCCGGCGGTCCGCGAGCCACCGTCCCGCCGCGCCCCGAACCTCGCCCGGCCCGGGCGGTTCGGGGGCGAGCGCGAGGCCGTGCCGTCCGCCCGCGACGGAGGTGAAGGCGACGGCGTTCGCGGCGGCTCCGTGGACCGACTCGGCGAGGTTGGCGAGGAAGGACTCGACGGTGCCGGAGGTGTCCGCGACCTGTTCCGCCAGGAGCTCCAGGCGGACGATCTCATGGGCGTCGGCGGCGCCGGTGGAGGCCATCTCGCCCGGCCCGGTGAGGTCGCCGGGCAGCCCCGTGTCGACGAGGAAAGTGGTGACACCGCTGCCGCGCAGCAGTCTGCGGCCCGCTTCGAGGACGCCGAGTTCGCGCCGCCGGGCGAGATAGCGGGCGGGCGGGCAGTGCGGCTCCAGGCCCAGCAGGGGCGGACACCAGCGGCGTACCGCGAAGCCGGTCTGGGTGTCGAAGAGGGTGGTGCCGGGGGCCGGGGGCCCCTCGGTTCTGGCGAGGTGGGCCTCGAAGGTGCCGAGGCCCAGCTCCGTCCTCAGCACCCCGTGACAGTACTGGTCCACCAGGGACGGCGTTTCGATCATCCGGACTCCCCCGCGCGACTGGACCGTTCTTCCTCAGGTCCTAACGGGTGAGCCGGGCGTCAGGTGTTGGTCGCCCGTGTTCCGGGAGCGTCGCTCCACCGTTCGTGGGGTTCCTCGGCCGTGGGCGGCACCGGACCGGCCGCGGGGCCGGTGGGCCGCCGGTGCCGCTCAGGGAGCCGGCCGGGAGCGCGGACCCCGTGGACCCCCTCGGCCGATCGGGTGTGGTCGCGCCCGCGGTGAACCACCCGTACGGGTCAGTCGTTGCGCGGGCCGCCCAGCTGGATGCCCGCCATCCGCTTCCACTCGTACGGCCCGGTCCGCACCTTCGCGGCGAACTCCCCGTCGAACTCTTCGTGAACAGTGATCCCGGCCTTCTTCACGGCGTCCTCGGCGATCGCGTAGCTCGGCGCCACCAGATCGCCCCATTCGCCGTCCTCGCCGACGAGCACGACGCGCGCGCCGCGCTCCCCGATGTACGCCACCTGGCCCTCGGCCCCGCCGTGCGCGTCGGCGAAGGCGCGGATCTGCCGGGCGAGCCTGGCCGCCTTGCGCTCGGCGCCGGTGTCCCGGGGGGTGCCGGTGGTCTCGTCAGTCTGCTCGGTGTCTGCCATGGCCAGGATGCTACCGACGGGTAGATCGAACGGCGACGGGCGGGGTGCGTGGCCTTGACCACGCGCCCCGCCCGTCGGCGGACACGACCTAACGGAGGAAGGGGTCCACCGCGACGGCCACGAAGAGGATCGACACATAGGTGATCGACCAGTGGAACAGCCGCATCTCCTTGAGCTTCCCGCCCGTCACCTCGGCCTTGGCGCGGTTCTGCAGACCGTGCGCCTCCCACAGCCAGAACCCGCCGGCTCCCAGCGCGACCGCCGTGTAGAACCAGCCCGTGTAGCCGAGCGGGGTGAGCAGTAGCGAGACCGCGACCATCACCCAGCTGTAGATGACGATCTGGCGGGCGACCACCTTGTTCGAGGCGACGACCGGAAGCATCGGCACGCCCACGCGCGCGTAGTCGTCCCTGACCTTCATGGACAGCGGCCAGTAGTGCGGCGGCGTCCAGAAGAACATGACGAGGAAGAGGATGACGGGCGCCCACGACATGGAGTTGGTGACGGACGACCAGCCGATGAGGACCGGGAGGCAGCCCGCGATGCCGCCCCAGACGATGTTCTGGGACGTACGGCGCTTGAGGAGCATCGTGTAGACGACGACGTAGAAGAGGAGCGCTCCGAGTGACAGCCACGCGGACAGCCAGTTGACGGCCAGTCCGAACAGAAGTGTGGAGACGACCGCCAGCGTGATGCCGAAGGCCAGGCACTCACGGGGGCTGACCATGCCGGTGACCAGCGGACGCTGCGAGGTCCGCTCCATCAGGGCGTCGATGTCACGGTCGATGTACATGTTGAGCGCGTTGGCGCCGCCCGCGGACAGATAGCCGCCGAGGCAGGTGAGCAGGACCAGCTTGAGGTCCGGTACACCCTGCTGGGCCAGGAACATCACCGGAACGGTGGTGATCAGGAGCAGTTCGATGATTCGTGGCTTGGTGAGCGCCACGAACGCCTTCACACGGGCCCCGAACGGCCGGTGGCTCGGGCTGCTGCTCGTCCCGAGCACCCCCGCTGGACGGGATTCGACGGCCGTCACGCACACCCCTGACAGAGAACATCCCAGCAAGCCCCCGGGTGTGAACTCCCCGTAAAGGCTCGCGCGTACCACGCCACTGTAGACGTTGCCCAGACCCCGGCCTTCGCGGGGGTGGGGTCGTGTTGGGGGCGCCCGGGGCGGCGCCTCGGCGGGGCCCCCGCAACGGGCGCCGGGGAGCTCGATTGAGCACTCTTTCGAGCGGCTCCGTATTCAGTTGCCGAAGACGGAACGGACCAGTCGGGAGGCGGATTCCGCCGAGTCCCGGCAGTCTGGAATGACTCGAAAAAACGCAGGTACCTACGGGGGTAGGCTCGACAACGGCCGGTGGGCGCCCAGTGCACCGGCATTCGACATGCGTGACATGTGGAGAGGAGCCCTGACCCAGGGTGAGCACCAAGCCGACCACCACAGACCTCGAGTGGACCGAGTTGGACCAGCGGGCCGTCGACACCGCCCGCGTCCTGGCCGCCGATGCCGTACAGAAGGTCGGCAACGGCCATCCCGGTACGGCGATGAGTCTGGCACCTGCCGCCTACACCCTCTTCCAGAAGGTGATGCGGCACGACCCGGCGGATCCCGACTGGACCGGACGCGACCGCTTCGTGCTGTCCGCGGGCCATTCGTCACTGACCCTCTACACCCAGCTCTACCTGGCCGGGTTCGGCCTGGAGCTGGACGACCTGGAGTCCTTCCGCACCTGGGGCTCGCGCACTCCCGGCCACCCCGAGTACGGGCACACCCCCGGCGTGGAGACCACGACGGGTCCGCTGGGACAGGGTGTCGCCAACGCGGTGGGCTTCGCGATGGCCTCCCGCTACGAGCGTGGTCTGTTCGACCCGGACGCGCCGCAGGGCGAGTCCCCCTTCGACCACTTCATCTACTGCATCGCCGGTGACGGCTGTCTGCAGGAGGGCATCTCCGCGGAGGCGTCGTCCATGGCCGGGCACCAGGAGCTCGGCAACCTGATCCTGCTGTGGGACGACAACCACATCTCGATCGAGGGCGACACGGAGACGGCGGTCTCCGAGGACACCGTCAAGCGGTACGAGGCCTACGGCTGGCATGTGCAGCGGGTGGCCCCGAAGCCGGACGGCGACCTCGACCCGCACGCCATCTACAACGCGATCCAGGCCGCCAAGCTGGTGACCGACAAGCCGTCGTTCATCGCGATGCGGTCGATCATCGCCTGGCCCGCCCCGAACGCGCAGAACACCGAGGCCGCGCACGGCTCGGCGCTGGGCGACGACGAGGTGGCGGCGACCAAGCGGGTACTGGGCTTCGACCCGGAGCAGTCCTTTGCCGTGGCCGACGAGGTCCTCGCCCACACCCGTCAGGCACTCGACCGGGGCCGTGAGCAGCGGGCCGAGTGGGAGAAGGGCTACCAGGAGTGGCGTGCCGCCCAGCCCGCGCGTGCGGCCGAGTTCGACCGCATCGCCGCGTGCGAGCTGCCCGAGGGCTGGGAGGAGAAGCTCCCCGCGTTCGAGACCGGCAAGGGCATCGCGACCCGCGCCGCGTCCGGCAAGGTGCTCCAGGCGCTCGGCGCGGTCATCCCCGAGCTGTGGGGCGGCTCCGCCGACCTCGCGGGCTCGAACAACACGACGATCGACAAGAACTCCTCGTTCCTGCCGGCCGACAACCCGCTGCCGGGCGCGAACCCGTACGGGCGAACGATCCACTTCGGTATCCGTGAGCACTCCATGGCCGCGGAGATGAACGGCATCACGCTGCACGGCAACACGCGCGTCTACGGCGGCACCTTCCTGACGTTCTCCGACTACATGCGCAACTCGGTGCGGCTGTCCGCGCTGATGCACCTGCCGGTCACCTACGTCTGGACGCACGACTCGATCGGCCTCGGAGAGGACGGTCCGACGCACCAGCCGGTCGAGCACATCGCCTCGCTGCGCGCCATCCCCGGCCTCAACGTCGTCCGTCCCGCGGACGCCAACGAGACGGCGATCGCCTGGCGCGAGATCCTCAAGCGCTACACCAAGGTGTTCGGCGAGGGCGCCCCGCACGGCCTGGCGCTGACCCGGCAGGGCGTGCCGACGTACGACCGCGACGAGAACGCCGCGAAGGGCGGCTACGTCCTGTTCGAGGCGGAGGGCGGCGAGCCCGAGGTCATCCTCATCGCCACCGGTTCCGAGGTGCACGTGGCCGTCGAGGCGCGCGAGCGGCTCCAGGCCGAGGGCGTGCCGACGCGGGTCGTCTCCATGCCGTGCGTGGAATGGTTCGACGAGCAGGACCAGGCCTACCGGGAGAGCGTGCTGCCGCCGTCGGTGCGGGCGCGGGTCTCGGTCGAGGCCGGTATCGGTCTCACCTGGCACCGGTTCGTCGGAGACGCCGGGCGCATTGTTTCGCTGGAGCACTTCGGTGCTTCGGCCGACGGCAAGGTGCTCTTCCGCGAGTACGGCTTCACTGCCGAGAACGTCGCCGCCGCCGCCCGGGAATCGATCGCCGCAGCCCAGCTCTGACGCTGACATACGACACGTAGGAGATGCATTTTCCATGACAGACGCACTCAAGCGCCTCTCCGAGGAAGGCGTCGCGATCTGGCTGGACGACCTGTCGCGCAAGCGGATCACGTCCGGCAACCTCGCCGAACTGATCGACCAGCAGCACGTCGTGGGCGTCACCACCAACCCGTCGATCTTCCAGAAGGCGATCAGCAGCGGCGACGGTTACGAGCAGCAGCTCACCGACCTCGCCGCCCGCAAGGTCACGGTCGAAGAGGCCATCCGCATGATCACGACGGTGGACGTCCGTGACGCCGCCGACATCCTGCGCCCGGTCTTCGACGCGACGCAGGGCCAGGACGGCCGGGTCTCCATCGAGGTCGACCCGCGGCTGGCCCACAACACCACCGCGACCGTCGCCGAGGCCAAGCAGTTGGCCTGGCTGGTGGACCGCCCCAACACGCTGATCAAGATCCCGGCGACCAAGGCGGGCCTGCCCGCGATCACCGAGGTCATCGGCAAGGGCATCAGCGTCAACGTCACGCTGATCTTCTCGCTGGAGCGCTACCGCGAGGTCATGGACGCCTACCTGGCCGGGCTGGAGAAGGCGAAGGCCGCCGGCCTGGACCTCTCCAAGATCCACTCGGTGGCGTCCTTCTTCGTGTCCCGGGTGGACACCGAGATCGACAAGCGGCTCGACGCCCTGGGCACCCCCGAGGCCAAGGCCGCGCGCGGCAAGGCCGCTCTGGCCAACGCCCGGCTCGCCTACCAGGCGTACGAGGAGGTCTTCTCCTCGGAGCGCTGGGCCGCCCTCGACAAGGCGCAGGCGAACAAGCAGCGCCCGCTGTGGGCGTCGACCGGCGTGAAGGACCCGGCGTACAAGGACACCCTGTACGTCGACGACCTGGTGGCGCCGAACACGGTGAACACCATGCCGGAGGCCACCCTGCAGGCCACCGAGGACCACGGCCGGATCACCGGCAACACGATCGCCGGTACCTACGAGCAGTCCCGTGCCGAACTCGACGCGGTCGAGAAGCTCGGGATCTCGTACGACGACGTGGTCCAGCTCCTTGAGGACGAGGGCGTCGAGAAGTTCGCGGTGTCCTGGAACGACCTGCTCAAGTCCACAGAGGCGGAGCTCCAGCGCCTCGCCCCTTCGGAGGGCTGAAACCTTGTCAAGCAGCAACCCGCTGCGTGACCCCGCAGACCGACGGCTCCCGCGCATCGCGGGGCCGTCGGGCCTGGTCATCTTCGGCGTCACGGGCGATTTGTCACGTAAAAAGCTGATGCCCGCCGTGTACGACCTCGCCAATCGCGGACTGCTGCCGCCGGGCTTCTCGCTCGTCGGTTTCGCCCGCCGCGAGTGGAAGAACGAGGACTTCGCCCAGGAGGTCCACGACGCCGTCAAGGAACACGCCCGTACGGAGTTCCGCGAGGAGGTCTGGCAGCAGCTCATCCAGGGGATGCGCTTCGTCCAGGGCACCTTCGACGACGACGACGCGTTCGAGCGGCTGCGCGCCACGATCGAGGAGCTGGACAAGGCACAGGGGACGGGCGGCAACTTCGCCTTCTACCTCTCCGTGCCCCCGTCCGCCTTCCCGGTGGTCATCAAGCAGCTGAAGAAGCATCACCTGGCCGACCAGTCGAACGGCTCCTGGCGGCGCGCGGTCATCGAGAAGCCCTTCGGCCACGACCTGAAGTCGGCCGAGGACCTCAACGCGATCGTGCACGAGGTGTTCGCCTCGGACCAGGTCTTCCGTATCGACCACTACCTCGGCAAGGAGACCGTCCAGAACATCCTGGCGCTCCGCTTCGCCAACACGATGTTCGAGCCGATCTGGAACCGGTCCTTCGTCGACCACGTACAGATCACGATGGCCGAGGACATCGGCATCGGCGGCCGGGCCGGTTACTACGACGGCATCGGCGCGGCCCGTGACGTCATCCAGAACCATCTGCTCCAGCTGATGGCCCTGACGGCCATGGAGGAGCCCGCGTCGTTCGACGCGGACGCGCTCGCCGCCGAGAAGACCAAGGTGCTCGGCGCGGTGCGGATCCCGAAGGACCTGGGCCGCGACACCGTCCGCGGGCAGTACGCGGCCGGCTGGCAGGGCGGCGAGAAGGCCGTCGGCTATCTCCAGGAAGACGGCATCGACCCCAAGTCGAAGACCGACACGTACGCGGCCATCAAGGTGGAGGTGGACAACCGCCGCTGGGCGGGCGTCCCGTTCTATCTGAGGACCGGCAAGCGCCTGGGCCGTCGTGTCACCGAGATCGCGGTCGTCTTCCAGCGCGCCCCGCACTCCCCCTTCGACCACACGGCGACGGAGGAGCTGGGCCAGAACGCGATCGTCATCCGCGTCCAGCCCGACGAGGGCATCACGGTCCGCTTCGGCTCCAAGGTGCCCGGCACCTCCATGGAGATCCGGGACGTCTCGATGGACTTCGCCTACGGCGAGTCGTTCACCGAGTCCAGCCCGGAGGCGTACGAGCGACTCATCCTCGACGTGCTGCTCGGCGACTCGAACCTCTTCCCGCGCACCGAGGAGGTCGAGCTGTCCTGGAAGATCCTCGACCCGATCGAGCGGTACTGGGACAAGCACGGCAAGCCCGCGCAGTACCCCTCGGGCACCTGGGGCCCCGTCGAGGCGGACGAAATGCTCGAACGAGACGGACGGAGCTGGCGTCGCCCATGAAGATAGACCTCACCGACTCCACTGCCAGCAAGATCAACAAGGCGCTCGTGCAGGGGCGCCGGGCCATCGGCACCCCCGCGGTCGGCATGGTCCTGACCCTCGTCATCGTCACCGACGAGGAGAACGCCTACGACGCCCTGAAGGCCGCCAACGAGGCCTCCCGCGAGCACCCCTCGCGCACCCTCGTGGTCATCAGGCGGGTCTCGCGCTCGCCCCGTGACCGCACGAAGTCGCGCCTCGACGCCGAGGTGCGGCTCGGCGCGGAGGCGGGCACCGGCGAGACCGTGGTGCTGCGGCTGTACGGCGAGGTGGTCGACCACGCCGACTCGGTCGTGCTGCCCCTGCTGCTGCCGGACGCGCCGGTCGTCGTCTGGTGGCCGGTGAACTCCCCGCTCGACCCGGCGAAGGACCCGCTGGGCGCGCTGGCCCAGCGCCGGGTCACGGACACCTACGCCGCCGAGGCGCCGGTACGGGAGCTCAACGCCCGCGCCGACGCCTACGCGCCCGGGGACACCGACCTCTCCTGGACCCGCATCACACCGTGGCGCTCGATGCTGGCCGCGGCCCTGGACCAGGTCGTCTGCGACGTGAGCGCGGTCGAGGTGGAGGGCGAGGAGTTCAACCCGAGCTGCGAGCTGCTCGCCATGTGGCTCGCGGACCGGCTGAACGTCCCGGTCAGGCGGTCGCAGTCGTCCGGCCCCGGCCTCACGGCCGTCCGGATGGAGACCACCTGCGGCCCGATCGTCCTGGACCGTGCCGACGGCTCCCTGGCCACGCTGTCCATCGACGGCCAGCCCGACCGTGCCGTGGCGCTCAAGCGCCGCGAGACCTCCGAGCTGATCGCGGAGGAGCTGCGCCGGCTCGACCCGGACGACACGTACGCCTCGGCGCTGCGCTACGGGGTGGACCGGCTGAACACCTCGTCGGGCGAGTCCTCGGACGAGACCCCGGCTCCGGCCAGGACGGCGGTCAAGGCCGCCGCCAAGGCGCCCGCGAAGAAGGCCGCCGCCAAGACCGGCGCCCCGGCCCCGGCCAAGAAGGCGGCCTCCAAGTGATCACTCCGCAGCTTGTCGTGCACCGCGACAAGGAGCTGATGGCCCAGGCCGCGGCTGCCCGGCTGATCACCAAGATCGTGGACGCGCAGGCCTCGCGCGGCTACGCCTCGGTGGTCCTCACGGGCGGCCGCAACGGCAACGGGCTCCTCGCGGCGCTCGCGGCCGCACCCGCCCGGGACGCCATCGACTGGGGCCGTCTCGACCTATGGTGGGGCGACGAGCGGTTCCTGCCCGCGGGCGACCCGGAACGCAATGACACCCAGGCCCGTGCGGCACTGCTGGACTCGGTGCCGCTGGACCCGGCGCGGGTGCATCCGATGCCGGCGTCCGACGGCCCTTACGGCGCGGACGCCGACGCGGCGGCCGAGGCCTACGCCGCCGAACTGGCGAAGGACGCCGGGCCGGAGAACCACGGTGCGGTCCCGGCCTTCGACGTCCTGATGCTGGGCGTCGGTCCGGACACCCATGTGGCCTCGCTCTTCCCCGAGCTGCCCGCGGTGCGCGAGACGGAGCGGACGGTGGTGGGTGTGCACGGCGCGCCGAAGCCTCCGCCGACCCGGATCTCGCTCACGCTGCCCGCGATCCGCTCGGCCCGCGAGGTGTGGCTGCTCGCGGCCGGCGAGGACAAGGCGCAGGCCGCGGCGATCGCCCTGTCGGGCGCGGGTGAGGTACAGGCTCCGGCGGCGGGTGCCCACGGGCGCTCGCGGACGCTGTGGCTGCTCGACGCGGCGGCCGCTTCCCAGCTGCCGCGTTCGCTGTATCCGCCGGCTTCGGCGTGATGGTGGGGTAGGGGGGGGGGGGGGCGGGGGCCCGCCGCCGCGCGTCCGCGAGTGTTTGCG
>NZ_JBHWEL010000084.1:0-32111 GCF_042734135.1 Streptomyces sp. NPDC059668
GTCTTGCGTTTCCGACTCTATCAGACCGTTTCCGTATCCGATTTCCTCGGTGCTTTCCAGGTTTCCGCTTTCGCGTTTCCCTTTCCGGCGAGTCCGACTCTATCAGATCCTTTCGGGCCTGATTCCCAGTCAGTGGGGTTTGTCTTCCCGGCTGTTGGGCCGTTCCGACGAGTGAGACTTTAGCGGATTCCTGGCCCCCGAGCTAATCGGGGGGCGTCCTTTCGAACACGGATTCCTCATTCCGCAAACGCGCACACAAACGAATCGACGACGAGTCGCCGTTCGCTGGATGCTTGGTGCGGGATGGCTGTCCGGGGACCGACCGGGGTCGGCGCTCACGTCGGACAACTCGGAGAACACTACGTACGGGGCAAGGGTGTGTCAACTCGGCCCCGGACGCCCCTGGGACGCGTACCCTCGGAGCCATGACGACACATACGTGCACCCAGCAGTGGTGGGCCGCCTGACGGCGGCCGTACTCACGTATGTACACAACGGCCGCCGCCCTGGCGGCCGTTTCTGTTTCTCCCTCCTGGGGGGCCGGCCGGAAGGTGCGGCGGCCTCGACCAGAGGGTGGAGAGATGAAGCGGATCTTCAGCGGGGTCAAGCCGACCGGGCATCTGACACTGGGCAACTACCTGGGGGCCGTGCGCCGCTGGGCCGACGTCGATCAGCACCGGGCCGACGCCCTGTTCTGCATCGTCGATCTGCACGCGCTGACCGTGGACCACGATCCGGGGCGGGTGCGCAGGCTCAGCAGGCAGGCGGCGACGTTGTTGCTCGCCTCGGGGCTCGATCCGCAGGTGTGCACCGTCTTCGTACAGAGCCATGTCGACGAGCACGCCCGGCTGTCCTACCTGCTGGAGTGCGTCGCCACCGACGGGGAGATGCGTCGGATGATCCAGTACAAGGAGAAGGCCGCGCGGGAACGGGAGCGGGGTGGGAGCGTGCGGCTGTCGCTGCTGACCTATCCCGTGCTGATGGCGGCGGACATCCTGGCGTACGGGACCGACGAGGTGCCGGTGGGGGACGACCAGACACAGCACGTGGAGCTGACCCGGGATCTCGCGGTGCGGTTCAACCAGCGGTACGGGCACACGTTCGCGGTGCCGCGGGCCACCCGGCCCGAGGTCGCCGCGCGGGTCATGAACCTTCAGGACCCGACGTCGAAGATGGGGAAGAGCGACGACGCGGGGCCGGGTGTCGTCTATCTGCTCGACGAACCGGACGTGATGCGGAAGAAGATCATGCGGGCGGTCACGGACAGCGGGCAGGACGTCGTCCACGACCCGGAGGGACGGCCGGGGGTCTCGAACCTGCTGGAGATCCTCGCCGCATGCGAGGGCACGGACCCGGAGACCCTCAGCGGTGCCTATCAGTCGTACGGCGCCCTGAAGAAGGACACCGCCGAGGCCGTGGTCGAACTGCTGCGGCCGTTGCGGGAGCGGCACCAGCAGCTGTGCGCCGACCCCTCCTACGTGGAGGGCGTGCTGCGGGACGGTGCGGCGAAGGCGAGGGAGATGGCCAGACCGCGGGTGGACTCGGCGTACCGCGCGATCGGGCTGCTGGCGGCGGGCTGAGACGGCGAAGGGGCCGGGCCCGCTCGCCCGGCCCCTTCGCCGTCTCATTCACCGGTCCCGCTAGCTGTTGCCGGAGGCCAGCTCGCGGCTGCGGTCGCGGGCGGCCTCCAGCGCGGCGATGAGGGCCGCCCGTACGCCGTGGTTCTCCAGCTCGCGGATCGCGTTGATCGTGGTGCCCGCGGGGGACGTCACGTTCTCGCGGAGCCGCACGGGGTGCTCCCCGCTGTCGCGGAGCATCACGGCGGCGCCGATCGCGGACTGGACGATCAGGTCGTGGGCCTTGTCGCGGGGCAGGCCGAGCAGGATGCCCGCGTCGGTCATGGCCTCGACCAGATAGAAGAAGTACGCCGGGCCCGAGCCGGAGAGGGCGGTGCAGGCGTCCTGCTGGGACTCGGGGACACGGAGCGTCTTGCCGACGGCGCCGAAGATCTCCTCGGTGTGGACGAGGTGCTCCTCGGTGGCGTGGCTGCCGGCGGAGATGACGGACATGGCCTCGTCGACGAGCGCGGGGGTGTTCGTCATGACCCGGACCACCGGGGTGCCCACGGTCAGACGCTCCTCGAAGAACGAGGTGGGGATGCCGGCCGCACCGCTGATGATCAGGCGGTCGGCGGGGAGGTGCGGGGCGAGTTCGCCGAGGAGGGTGCCCATGTCCTGCGGTTTGACCGTGAGGATCAGGATGTCGGCGTTCTTGGCGGCCTCCGCGTTGGTGACGGCCGTGACCCCGTGGCGCTCCTGGAGTTCCCTGGCGCGCTCGGGGCGGCGGGCGGTCACGAGGAGGTCGGCGGGATCCCAGCCGGACCGGATCACTCCGCTCAGCAGGGCTTCGCCGATCTTTCCGGTACCGAGGACTGCGACTTTCCGGGTCATGGTGCGGGTGCCCTCCAGGGGTGCGTCGTCCTGGGGTCATCCTCGCACCCGGGCCGTGGCGCGCGCTGGTCCGTCCGGCCGGCGGACGGCCACGGCGCGTCACCGCGTGCGGCGCCTCAGGGTGGCGGCGCCGAGGACCAGGACCAGGACGGCGCAGCCCGCCACGATCAGGGCGTCACGGAGGAACGTGGCCGTCAGGTCGGTGTGTTCGAGGACCTCGTTCATTCCGTCGACGGCATAGGACATGGGGAGGACGTCGGAGACCGCTTCCAGGGCCGGATGCATGCTGGAACGGGGCGTGAAGAGGCCGCACAGGAGGAGCTGGGGGAAGATCACCGCCGGCATGAACTGGACCGCCTGGAATTCGGAGGCCGCGAAGGCCGAGACGAAGAGGCCGAGGGCCGTGCCCAGGAGCGCGTCGAGCAGAGCGACCAGCAGGAGGAGCCACGGGGAGCCCGTGACGTCGAGGCCCAGGAACCAGACCGCGAGGCCGGTGGCGAGGGCCGACTGGACGACGGCCACCACGCCGAACGCGAGGGCGTAGCCGGCGATCAGGTCGCCCTTGCCGAGCGGCATGGCGAGCAGGCGTTCCAGCGTGCCGGAGGTCCGCTCGCGCAGCGTGGCGATGGAGGTGACCAGGAACATCGTGATCAGCGGGAAGATTCCGAGGAGCGAGGCCCCGATGGAGTCGAAGGTGCGCGGGCTGCCGTCGAAGACGTAGCGCAGCAGGACGAGCATCAGACACGGGATGAGGATCATCAGCGCGATGGTGCGCGGGTCGTGGCGGAGCTGACGCAGTACGCGCGTCGCGGTGGCGGTCGTACGGGAGTGGTTGATGGCGCTCGCCCTCGTGCCCGTGCCCGTGCCCGTACTCGTGCTCGTGCTCGTGGTGTCGGTGAGGCCGGTGTGGGTGCCGGTGGTCATCGGACGGTCTCCTTGCGGTTCCTGTCGGCGGTCGCGTTCGCCTCGTCGACCAGGTGGAGGAAGGCGGCCTCGACGGTCTCGGAGCCGGTGCGCTCGCGCAGGGCGTCGGGGGTGTCGTCGGCGAGGATCTCGCCCTCGCGCATCAGCAGGAGGCGGTGGCAGCGCTCGGCCTCGTCCATGACGTGCGAGGAGACCAGGAGGGTGGCGCCCCGGTCGGCGGCGATGGCGTGGAAGAGGGTCCACAGGTCGCGGCGGAGGACCGGGTCGAGGCCGACGGTGGGTTCGTCGAGGACCAGGAGTTCCGGGGTGCCGAGGAGGGCGACCGCCAGGGAGACGCGGTTGCGCTGGCCGCCGGAGAGGTTGCCCGCGAGCGAGTCGGCGTGGGAGGTGAGGTCGACGTCGGAGATGGCCCGGGTGACGTGGTGGTGGCGGCGGTCGGCGGCCGCGCGTCCCGGGTCGAGGACCGCGGCGAAGTAGTCGAGGTTCTGGCGGACGGTCAGGTCGTCGTAGACGGACGGGGCTTGGGTGACGTATCCGATGCGGGAGCGGAGGGCGGCGTCGCCCGCGGGACGGCCGAGGACTTCGAGGGTGCCGGTCACCTTGGCCTGGGTGCCGACGGTGGCCCGCATGAGGGTGGACTTGCCGCAGCCGGAGGGGCCGAGCAGTCCGGTGATCCGGCCGCGCGGTACGGCGAAGTCGAGGCCGTGCAGGACGGTGCGGGGGCCCCGGGTGACGGTGAGGCCCTCGGCGCGCACGGCGGGGTGGGAGGCGGCGGGGGATACGGAAGAGGGGGGAGGGACAGAGGGGTTGAGGGAGTCGGAGGGGTCCGGGGAGTCGGCCGGGGTCGGCGTGTGCCTCGAAATATTCATCACGTGATGAATATTGCTCCCGTGGGCCGCGGCCGTCAAGCCCGGGCGCGTTCGACGGCGCAGGCGCGCGGCGGCGCGATCGGAAGGGGTCGCTCCGGGGTGCGGTGCGGGTGGTGCGCTTCCGCGTTCACGTGGCGGTCACACACAAGGGCTGCGCGATCAACTCCCGTTACCGACAATGGATTTCAGTGCGTGGTCATATGCCCACCGGCCGCTGGACCGCGCCCGTACGTCCGCCGCGCCCTCCCCCGGCTCGGCAGCCCACGCGTCTGCCGCTCTGGACCGGAGGTGCTGTTGTGATGCGCAAGGCCGATCTGTTCGCGTCCCTCGTCGTGTTCCTCGTCGCGCTGCCCCTGTGCGTGGGGGTCGCCATAGCGTCGGGTGTCCCGGCCGAACTGGGGCTGGTGACCGGGATCGTCGGCGGCCTGGTCGCCGGGATGCTGCCCGGCAGCAGTCTCCAGGTCAGTGGGCCGGCGGCCGGGCTGACCGTGCTGGTGTACGAGGCGGTGCAGACGTACGGGCTGCCGGCGCTCGGTGTGCTGGTGCTCGGGGCCGGTCTGGTGCAGCTCGTGCTCGGGGTGCTCCGGCTCGGGCGGTGGTTCCGGGCGGTGTCCGTGGCCGTGGTGCAGGGGATGCTCGCCGGGATCGGGCTCGTGCTGGTCGCGGGCCAGGTGTACGCGATGGGTGACGCCTCCGCGCCCGCGACCGGGCTCGGCAAGATCACCGGGCTGGTCTCGCTGCCCGGTGCCGCCGACCCGGTGGCCCTCGCGGTCGGGGGCGCCACCGTGGCCGTACTCCTGCTGTGGCCGCGATGGCGGCGCGGGGCCCGGGTGGTGCCCGCCCCGCTGTTGGCGGTGGGGCTCGCGTCGGCGGCGACCGGCCTGTTCGATCTCTCCGTACGGCGGGTGACGGTGCGCGGGCTGCTGGAATCCGTGCAGCCGCCGTCCCTGGCGGAGCTCGGGCGGCTCACGGAAGTGGGCGTGTTCGGGACGGTGCTGGCGTTCGCGCTGATCGCGTCGGCCGAGTCGCTCTTCAGCGCGGCGGCGGTGGACCGGCTGCACCGGGGACCGCGGACCGACTACGACCGTGAGCTCATCGCGCAGGGCGCGGGGAACGCCGTGTGCGGGGCGCTCGGGGCGCTGCCCATGACCGCGGTGATCGTGCGGAGCGCGGCGAACGTGCAGGCGGGGGCGCGGACGAAGGCGTCGCGGGTGCTGCACGGGGTGTGGCTGCTCGTCTTCACGGCGGTGGTGCCGGGGGTCCTAGGGATCGTTCCGGTGGCGGCGCTGGCGGGACTGCTCGTGCACGCGGGCTGCAAGCTGGTGCCGGTGCGGGAGGTGAGGGTGCTGTGGCGCGGGCACCGGGGCGAGGTCGTGGTGCTGGGCGTGACGGCGGTGGCCATCGTCGCCGGGAACCTGTTCGAGGGGGTGCTGGTCGGACTGGCCCTCGCCGTGGCCAAGACCGCGTGGGACATCAGCCATGTGCACGTGGAGACCGAGGACCTGGGGACCGCGGGCATGGTCGTACGGGTGATGGGGAACGCGACGTTCCTGCGACTGCCGAAGCTGCTGGACGCCCTGGAGGCGCTGCCGCACGACCGTGACGTACGCCTGGAGCTGGGCGGGCTGCGCCATGTGGATCACGCGTGTGCGGCGGCCCTGGAGCGGTGGGCCGCCGCGCGGGATCACGAACGGGTCGCCACGATCACCAGCACGTCGTAGACCTCCTCTACCTGCCCGTCCGGGAACGCCTCCAGGAGGTGGGCCCGCTCCTCGGCGAGGAAGGCCTCGGTGCCCTCCTCGCCGAGGACCAGGAAGATCGAGTGGCTGGTGATGTTGGCGAGATGGGTGTCGACGGGGACGCGACGGCTCCAGCGGACGACGCGGTGGGCGTGGTCCGGGATGTCGGGAGCGCCTTCGAAGGCGAGTTCGGTACGGGTGCCGGCCACGCCCTCCTTGCTGCCGGTGCCTCGCTTGCTGGCCTGCTCGTCGTCGAAGTACCGCTCGATACGGCGTGTCTGGGCGGCGATCCAGGGGACGTCGAGGGCGTCCGTGTTCCACCAGAGCGCGAGGACGCCGCCGGGTCGCAGGACCCGGAGTGCCTCCGGCAGGGAACGGGCCGGGTCGGTCCAGTGCCAGGACTGGGCGTACGTCAGGAAGTCGGCGCAGGCGTCGCGGAGCGGGAGGGCGTTGCCGTCGCCCCGGACGATCGGGACGCCGGGGACGGTACGGCGGAATTCCGCGGCCATGCCCGCGCCGGGCTCCACGGCCAGGACGTGCGCGCCCCTCGCGCGCAGCAGCACGGTGGCGATGCCGGTGCCGGCGCCCACGTCGACGACCCGTGCGCCGGTGAGGGGGCGGCCGGCGAGTTCTTCGATCACGTCGAAGAGGGCGGGTGGGTAGGAGGGGCGGTTCGCGGCGTACTGGGCCGCGGCGGTGTTGAAGGAGTGGGCGCGGGTGGCGCGGGTCCGGTTCCGGGTGTCGGCGTCGGGTCCGGTCGGCGTCTCGGGTTCGGCGCCGCCGCCGGTGCCGGCCTGGGCTTTCGCCTCGGTGCCGGCGTCGGTGTCGGAGTGGGAGGAGGGGGTCATACGTTCATGGTGACGGGTGTGGCTGTGGGGGCACAGGGGTTTTCGTCCCCGCCGCCCCGGGCCGGAGTGTGGGACTCCGGTGCCGGACGGGGGTGCCGTCAGGACCCGGCGGCCCGGCGCTTCTTCGACGGATTGCGGGTGCGGCCCGCGGACCGGCGCTCGTACCTCGTACGGGCCGTCTCGTACTCCTCGCGGTGCAGGGTCTCGCCCGGGGCCTCGGTGAGGGAACGGACGGAGTACGCGAGGAGGGTGCCGACGAAGCCGATGGCCAGCAGGCCCCGGAGGGAGGCCTGGCGGTCGGGGTCCGGGCGCTTGGAGAAGGCGTCCCAGCTGTGGCGGAAGGCGAGCGCGCTGCACACCGCGAACATGACGACCACCAGGATCGTCACCGGCCGGCCGACGTCCGCGATCGTCAGGCCCTGATAGGCGAAGCGCAGCACGAAGCAGGCGGCCACCGCGGCGACGAGCGAGCCGGCGGCCACGCCGGCGCGGCGGCCGGCGTAGCCGCCGTCGTGCTCCACCCAGGTCGTCCCGAAGAAACGGAGGGGCTCGGGCTGGGGTCCCGCGGGGGTACCGGTACGGGTCTCGGTCGTATCGCTCACACGACGATTATCGCTCCGGCCGGCCGCGGGGCCCGGTTTCACCCGAACCCCTGGGGGCGTTCGGTCAGGCGCAGCGCGGCGCGATGTAGCCGTCGCTGCCCGTCTTCACGTAGGCGTCGGCCACGTACTCGCCGTTGCCGACGTTGTCCCAGATGTTCGACGTCCCGTAGTACCCGCTGACCTTCTCACCAGGGGTCTGGCAGAAGATCACGACCCTTGAGCCCGTCGGCAGGACCCTGACGATGGAGTAGCCCGTGCCGGGTCCGCTGCGGACGTTCACGCTGGCGCCGGGTGCGGTCGGGTAGGTCGTCAGCCCGTCCGCGGACGCGGCCACGGGCAGCGCCGTCACCATCAGAAAGGCGCCGACGACAGCACCGGCGCACACGACGGACCTGCGTCCCTGGAGTTTCATCCCTCTGTCCTGTCACTAGGGGTGCGGGTGCCCCCACGCCGGTCACCGCCGACGTGGCGGCCGGTTCAGGCGCAGCGCCCCGCGACGTAACCGTCGCTGCCCGTCTTCACGTAGGCGTCGGAGACGAACTGGCCGTTGGAGATGTTGTCCCAGATGTTCGTCGTCCCGTAGTAGCCGCTGACGGACTCGCCAGGACACTGGCAGTAGATCGGGACCGACGAGCCCGCCGGCAGGGTGCGGACGATGGAGTAGTGCGTGCCCGGGCCGCTGCGGACGTTCACGCTGGTGCCCGGTGCGATCGGATACGTCTTGAGCGCAGCCACGCTCGAGGACTGCGCCTCCGCACCGTCGGTGATCTCTATGTCTTCCGTGGCCATCCTGGCCTCCCCCGCTGAATGATTCACGCCAACTCGGCGCCGAGCGCCGAGGCTAGCAAGCCGCCGATGTTTCGCACGAAGGATCGACTAGGCTCTGCGCGTCGCGCATGCGGACATACCCACGGGGGTGAGTGATGTCGCCACAGCGCAGCGCTGGAACCGAACCGGAAGCGGAACATCCGATGTACGCCGGGCAGTACCTGCTGGAGTCGCAGCTCGGCTCCGGCGGCATGGGCGTCGTACATCTGGCGCGCTCAGCCTCCGGGTTGCGGCTCGCCGTCAAGGTCGTACACGCGGAGTACTCCCAAGACCCCGAGTTCCGAGGGCGGTTCAAGCAGGAAGTGGCTGCGGCTCGACGGGTCAGCGGTGCCTTCACCGCGCCCGTGGTCGACGCCGATCCCGAGGCCGAACATCCATGGATGGCGACGCTCTTCATTCCCGGGCCCACCCTCGCCGAACACGTGAAGCGGAACGGCTCGCTGGGCCCGGCTCCGCTGCGCCAGCTGATGGCCGGGCTCGCCGAGGGTCTGCGTGACATCCACCGGGCCGGGGTCGTGCACCGTGATCTCAAACCCAGCAACGTGCTGCTGGCCGACGACGGTCCGAAAGTGATCGACTTCGGGATCTCACGGCCTTCCGACAGTGAACTGCGCACCGAAACGGGCAAATTGATCGGCACGCCGCCGTTCATGGCTCCGGAGCAGTTCCGCAGTCCGCGCGAGGTCGGGCCGGCCGCCGATGTCTTCGCACTCGGCTCGGTGATCGTGCACGCGGCCACCGGGAGCGGGCCCTTCGACTCCGACAGTCCTTATCTCGTCGCCTATCAAGTCGTCCACGACGAGCCGGACTTGACAGGGGTTCCGGAAGAGCTGGCCGATCTGGTCGCACGCTGCCTCGCCAAGGAACCCGAGGACCGGCCCACACCGGACGAGCTGATGACGGCGCTGAAGTCGGTGTCGGCCTCGTACGACACCCAGGCGTTCATTCCCGGGCAGCGTGGTGCGGGCGAGCGGGACACGAGGGCTGTACAGCGGAACGGTCCCCTGTCCGCGCAGGCCGGTCCTCCGGTGCCCGCGCGGTCGGCCCGACCGCTGGTGTCCGCCGCGGAGCCCGGTCCTGATCCCGATCCCACCCATCGCCGGGATCGCGCACTGCCCGGCGAGGGCGCGCGTCGGGGGGACGACCGTTACGGACCGGTGTCCGGGAAGGTGCCGGGGCGGCGTTGGCGGCTCCCCCTCGCCGCCGCCGCGAGCGTGCTCGCCGCCGTGGTCATCGGCGTCCTCGCCCTGCACGGCGGCCCGGGCGTCCGAGATCCGGAGAAGCACACGGGCGGACGGCCGTCGGGGGACTCCTTCCGGCCGTGGGACCTGTATCTGGGAGCCAGCGGCAGCAAGGCGGCCGGCCTGCCGCAGTGCACCTACGCGTCGCAGGAGTTGTACTGCGTGCGTCCGGGCGTCCTGGCCGCCTCGGTCGACCCGGCCGACGGGCGGGTGCTGTGGTCGCGCGGTGACACGCACCGCGGGAACCACCGGTCGACGGCGCCACCGGTGCTGTCCGGCGGACTGCTGCAGGTCCTCAGCGGGGACGGCCTGCACTTGCAGGCGCTGGATCCCGCCACGGGAGCGACCCGGTGGAGCCATGACCTCACGCGCTACAGCGGTGGTGTCACGCATGTCGACGGTGTCGTCCTGCTCACCGGACGTGACGGCGAGGTCACCGCTCTGGACGCGGCGACCGGCGAGGAGAAGTGGCGGCACGCCGTCCCCGGACAGTCGGCGCCGCACTTCGTGACGTACGGAGACGGTCTCGCCTACACGGTGGCGGAAGGCCGTACCGGCTCACGCGTGGACGCGGTGGATCCGCGGACCGGCTCCACCCGCTGGCACCGACGGCTGGACGGGCAGCTGAACGTGGTGGGCGCCCACGACGGCGTGGTCTGGTTCACCTCGATCGGCAGCGACCAGACCACGGACGCCGTCGTGCGCTACGACGCCTCGGCCGGTTCGGTGCGCCGCGTCGCGCTGCCGCTCCCGCTGCCGTCGTCACAGGGCGTCGTGCGGGGCGACACCGTGTATCTGCTCGCCGACGGGGGCACGCTGGTCGCCGTCGACACCCGGGCCTCGGCCCAACTCTGGCGTGCGGAGACCTCGGTGGCCATGGCCTCGGCTCCGGTCGTGGCCGGACAGCGGCTCTACCTCACCGGGGTGGACGGGCGGCTGCTCTGCGTCGACGCCGCGCGGGGCACCCTGCTCGGGCAGACCAGGGCGCGGCTCGGTGACGCGCGGGGCTCGCTGATCAGTGCGATCCCGGCGCCCGTCGCGGCCGGCGGGAAGGTCTACTCCTCCGCTCCCGACGGATCACTCTTCGCGGTCGACGGGAGCCGACCCTCCGCCTGGTGAGTCACGGGTCCTGAACCGGGGCGACGCCCGCGAAGAGGCCGGTAAAGGGGGCTGGTGAACCGCGAAGGGGCCGCCCCCGGCAGGAGCGGCCCCTGAAGTGCGCGGTGGTGGGTCAGCCCAGCTTGGAGACGTCGCGCACCGCGCCCTTGTCCGCGCTCGTCGCCATCGCGGCGTACGCGCGCAGGGCGGCCGAGACCTTGCGTTCGCGGTTCACGGGGGCGTAGACGCCGTTCAGGGCGGAGCGGCGGGCGGCCAGCTCCTCGTCGGCGACCAGCAGCTCGATCGAGCGGCCCGGGATGTCGATGCGGATGCGGTCGCCGTCCCGGACCAGGGCGATGGTGCCGCCGGAGGCCGCCTCGGGGGAGGCGTGGCCGATCGACAGGCCCGAGGTGCCGCCGGAGAAACGGCCGTCGGTGATCAGGGCGCAGGTCTTGCCGAGGCCGCGGCCCTTGAGGAAGGAGGTCGGGTAGAGCATCTCCTGCATACCCGGGCCGCCCTTGGGGCCCTCGTAGCGGATGACCACGACGTCGCCGTGGGTGATCTCCTTCTTCAGGATCTTGTCGACGGCCTCCTCCTGCGACTCGCAGACCACCGCGGGGCCCTCGAAGGTCCAGATGGACTCGTCGACACCCGCCGTCTTCACGACACAGCCGTCCACCGCCAGGTTGCCCTTGAGGACCGCCAGGCCGCCGTCCTTGGAGTACGCGTGCTCGGAGGAGCGGATGCAGCCGTTCTCCGCGTCCTCGTCCAGGGCCTCCCAGCGCTCGGACTGGGAGAAGGCCTCGGACGAGCGGACGCAGCCGGGGGCCGCGTGCCACAGTTCGACCGCCTCGGGGGACGGGGAGCCCGCGCGCACGTCCCACGTCTTCAGCCAGTCCGAGAGGGAAGGGCTGTGCACGGAGTGGACGTCCTCGTTGAGCAGGCCCGCGCGGTGCAGCTCGCCGAGGAGGGCGGGGATGCCGCCGGCGCGGTGCACGTCCTCCATGTAGTACGTGCGGTCCTTCGCGACGTTCGGGGCGACCTTGGCGAGGCAGGGCACGCGGCGCGAGACGTCGTTGATCTCGTCCAGGCCGAACGGGACGCCCGCCTCCTGGGCGGCGGCCAGCAGGTGCAGGATCGTGTTCGTGGAGCCGCCCATGGCGATGTCGAGGGCCATGGCGTTCTCGAAGGCCGCGTGCGTCGCGATGTTGCGCGGCAGGACCGACTCGTCGTCCTCGTCGTAGTACCGGCGCGTGATGTCGACCACCGTGCGGGCCGCGTCCTGGTACAGCCCCTTGCGGGCCGTGTGGGTGGCCAGCACCGAGCCGTTGCCGGGGAGGGAGAGGCCGATGGCCTCGGTCAGGCAGTTCATCGAGTTGGCGGTGAACATGCCGGAACAGGAGCCGCAGGTCGGACAGGCGTTCTCCTCGATACGGAGGATGTCCTCGTCCGAGATCTTGTCGTTCACCGCGTCGGAGATCGCGTCGACCAGGTCGAGCGTGCGGACCGTGCCGTCGACCAGGGTGGCGCGGCCGGACTCCATCGGGCCGCCGGAGACGAAGACCGTCGGGATGTTCAGGCGCAGGGCCGCCATCAGCATGCCGGGCGTGATCTTGTCGCAGTTCGAGATGCAGATCAGGGCGTCGGCGCAGTGGGCCTCGACCATGTACTCGACCGAGTCCGCGATCAGGTCCCGGGAGGGCAGGGAGTACAGCATGCCGCCGTGGCCCATCGCGATGCCGTCGTCGACCGCGATGGTGTTGAACTCGCGTGCGATGCCCCCGGCGGCCGTGATGGCCTCGCTGACGATCCGGCCGACCGGCTGGAGGTGGGTGTGGCCCGGCACGAACTCCGTGAAGGAGTTGGCGACCGCGATGATCGGCTTCCGGCCGATGTCCGCGCCCGGTACACCGGAGGCACGCATAAGGGCGCGTGCGCCCGCCATGTTGCGGCCGTGGGTGACTGTGCGGGACCTCAGTTCGGGCATCGTCGCTCGCTCCTTCGGAGAGTTGTGACCGGTATCGAGCCTACGCCGCCGCGCCAGGATTCGGACGCGGCGTCCGGAATGCGGGATGCCTGTCTCGGTGCGCGGGTACCGGGCGCGGGCCGCCGCGCGGGAGCACCGGGTGCCGGTGGGGGGTGGGGCGGGGCCGGCGGACGCCCGTGCAGGCCCGGGGTGCCGGGTCCCGTGGAAACCCGGGGCACCGGATGTCCGTGGAGCCCGTGACGCCCGTGGAGCCCGAGGAGGCCCGAGGGGCCGGGTTCCCTGGAGGTCCAGTCCGGGCACCGCGCCTCGCGGGTGCGTCGGGAGAGGTGCGCAGGGGGGTGCGCCGGGAGGGGTGCGCCGGGAGGGACCGCTCAGCCGCTCACGGCAGGGTGAGGTGGCCCTGCACCACCGGAGCCACCCGCGCGACGATCGCCTCCAGGTCCGCCGAGGCCAGCGGCTCGACCCTGATCACGTAACGGAGCATCGCCACCCCCACCAGCTGGGCGGCGGCCAGCTCGGCGCGGAGTTCGGCGTCGGGGAGGTCGACCTGCTGGGCGATGCGGCGCAGCAGCTGGGCGGCGATGAGCCGGCGGAAGACGGCCGCGGCGGTCTCGTTGTTCACGGCGGATCGCACGATCGCCAGGAGGGGCGCGCGGGTGGCCGGGTTCTCCCAGATGCCGAAGATGAAGCGGGTCAGGCGTTCCCCGACGCCGTCGAGGGGGCCGTCCTCGACCGCCACGGGCGCCGCCAGGGCGGGGGCGAAGGCGACCTCGATGGCCGCCTCGAAGACCTGCTCCTTGGTGCCGAAGTAGTGGTGCACGAGGGCGGAGTCGACCCCGGCGGCCTTCGCGATGCCACGGACCGACGTCTTCTCGTATCCCCGCTCCGAGAACTCCCCGCGGGCCGCGTCGAGGATGCGGTCGCGGGTGGCGGGGGCCGCCTCCGTCTGCGTACGGGAGGGGCGTCCCCGACGGCGGGGGGCTGCGTCCGTCACCGGCGGGGCACCTTGACCGCGGAGGCGAGGTGCAGGCGGGTGAAGGCGAGGGCCTCGGCGAGGTCCGCCTCGCGTTCGGCGCTGGACATCGCGCGGCGGGTGTTGACCTCGATGACGACGTGGCCGTCGAAGCCGCCGAGGGCGAGGCGCTCCAGGAGCTCGGCGCAGGGCTGGGTGCCGCGGCCCGGCACCAGGTGCTCGTCCTTGTTGGAACCGTTGCCGTCGGCGAGGTGGACGTGGCCGAGGCGGTCGCCCATGCGGTCGATCATCTGCAGGGCGTCCGTGCGGGCGGTCGCGGTGTGGCTGAGATCGATCGTGTAGTGGCGGTAGTCGTCCTTCGTGACGTCCCAGTCGGGGGCGTACGCGAGCATCTCGCGGTCGCGATAGCGCCAGGGGTACATGTTTTCGACGGCGAAGCGTACGTCCGTCTCGTTCGCCATCCGCCAGACGCCGGAGACGAAGTCGCGTACGTACTGGCGCTGCCAGCGGAAGGGAGGGTGCACGACGACCGTGCTCGCGCCGAGCTTCTCGGCTGCCGCCTGGGCGCGCTGGAGTTTGGTCCACGGGTCGGTGGACCACACGCGCTGGGTGATGAGCAGGCAGGGGGCGTGGACGGCGAGGATCGGCATTCGGTGGTGGTCGGAGAGCCGGCGCAGAGCGTCGACGTCCTGGCTGACGGGGTCGGTCCACACCATGACCTCGACACCGTCGTAACCGAGGCGCGCGGCGATCTCGAAGGCCGTCGCCGTCGACTCCGGATACACGGACGCCGTGGACAGCGCGACCTTCGCATCCGGGATGCGCACGACTGGTTCTGCCACGAGGGACAGAGTACGGGGAGTGGCGGGGAGGCGGGGAGGCGGTGACCCGGGGACCCCTACGATCCGGCCGCGCCGGCTTGAGGGGGTCTGGCTCCCGGCTCCGGCGAGGGCTCGGACCTCGTGCCCTCACCCCGCCAAGGGGCTCCGCCCCCTGGACCCCCGATCGCCTGAAGGGCTCGTCCTCAAACGCCGGACGGGCTCGATATGCGGGCCTGCGCCGGAACGCTCCGCACACCGGCCGAAGACGCGAGCCCACGTGGGAACGCGTCCGGCCCTACGGCCACGGCTCCGCCTACACCGACTCCATCTGGTCCAGACGCCGCAGGATGACGCCCTCGCGAAGGGCCCAGGGGCAGATCTCCACCGTCTCCACCCCGAAGAGATCCATCGCGCCCTCGGCGACCATCGCCCCCGCGAGCAACTGTCCCGCCCGCCCGGGGGAGACCCCGGGGAGTTCGGCCCGTTCGCCGACCGTCATCGAGGCGAGCCGCGGCACCCAGTCCTGCAGCGAGCGCCGCTT
The DNA here is from genome assembly GCF_042734135.1 of Streptomyces sp. NPDC059668. NCBI lineage: Bacteria > Bacillati > Actinomycetota > Actinomycetes > Kitasatosporales > Streptomycetaceae > Streptomyces > Streptomyces sp. NPDC059668. The sequence goes on from NZ_JBHWEL010000084.1 coordinate 14,922, forward strand.
CAGCTCCCGCTGCACGTACAGCCCGTCCGTGGAGCGTGCCGCCCCGGTCAGCCGGGCGAGCTGCTTGAAGGTCTTGGAGGTGGCGACGACGTGGTCGGGGGCGCCGAACCGGCTGAACTCCCCCACCGTGCGGGCGATCTGCGCCCGGACGTGGCGCCGCAGCGCCTTGATGTCGGCGGGATCCGCCGGATCGGTCGGCAGCCAGCCGGCGGTCAGCCGCCCCGCGCCCAGCGGCAGCGACACCGCCGCGTCCGGCTCCTCGTCCAGGCCGTACGCGATCTCCAGCGATCCGCCGCCGATGTCGAGGACCAGCAGCTTCCCCGCCGACCAGCCGAACCAGCGACGGGCGGCCAGGAACGTCAGCCGGGCCTCCTCCGCACCGGTCAGCACCTGGAGCTCGACACCGGTCTCGGCCTGCACCCGGGCCAGTACGTCGTCCGCGTTGCTGGCCTCACGCACGGCGGAGGTGGCGAACGGCAGCATGGCCTCGACACCCTTGTCCTCGGCGGCCTCCAGCGCGTCCCGGACCGTCTCGATGAGTTTGTCGACGCCGTCGGAGCCGATCGCCCCGCTCTCGTCGAGCAGTTGGGCGAGCCGCAATTCGGCCTTGTGCGAGTGCGCGGGCAGCGGGCGCGCGCCGGGGTGTGCATCCACCACCAGCAGATGCACCGTGTTCGAACCCACGTCGAGGACACCGAGTCTCATGTACGGAACGCTACTGCGGCCGGGCCCGCCCGCCGTCCCCGGAGCGGCCTCCGGCGACTTACCCTGGACGCGTGCCAAAGACGAAAAAGGCGAAGCCTGACAATTCGACCAAGGGTTCTTCGCAGGCGAAGGACACCAAGTCCAAGAAGTCCCCGAAGGCGGCGCCGGTGAAGGCCTCGGCGTCCGACGAGAAGGGACTCGACTTCGCGCGGGCGTGGGTGGAGTTTCCGGATCCCGCCGATGACGAGCAGGTCTTCCGGTGCGATCTGACATGGCTGACCTCTCGGTGGAACTGCATCTTCGGCAGCGGCTGCCAGGGCATCCAGGCCGGTCGCGCCGACGACGGCTGCTGCACGCTGGGGGCCCACTTCTCGGACGAGGACGACGAGAAGCGGGTGGCCGGGCACGTGGCGAGGCTCACTCCGGACCTCTGGCAGCACCATGACGTCGGCCTGAAGACGGGCTGGGTCTCGGAGGACGAGGACGGCGAGCGCCAGACGCGTCCGTACCAGGGCTCGTGCATCTTCCAGAACCGGCCCGGTTTCGCCGGTGGCGCGGGCTGCTCGCTGCACATCCTGGCGGTCAAGGAGGGCCGCGAGCCGCTGGAGACCAAGCCGGACGTGTGCTGGCAGCTGCCGGTGCGCCGGACGTACGAGTGGATCGACCGGCCCGACGACACCCGGGTGCTCCAGGTCTCGATCGGCGAGTACGACCGCCGCGGCTGGGGTCCGGGCGGCCACGACCTGCACTGGTGGTGCACGTCGGCGACCTCGGCGCACGGAGCGGGCGACCCGGTGTACGTCTCGTACCGCCCGGAGCTCGTGGAGCTCATGGGCAAGGCCGGGTACGACCGGCTGGTCGAACTCTGCGAGCAGCGGCTGGCCTCGCAGCTGCCCCTGCTCGCACCGCATCCCGCGGACCCGGTCGCCTGACCGTCAGGACGGGACCGGGTCGCCGGTGCCCGCGGGCGGCGGGGTCGAGCCGTCCGGGTGCGACGGGGTCGGGTTCGTGGGCGTGGGGGTCGGTGACGGGTCGGAAGGGGTCGGTGAGGGGTCGGGGCCGGACGAGGGCGTCGCCGAGCCGGGGCCGGACGGGGTGGGGCTGCCGGGCGCCGGACCGGGGCCGGACCCGCCGGGGGCGGACGGGCCCGCGCTCCCGTACCCGCCGATCGTGACCACGGCGCCCGCGGGCGCGATCGCCACGCGCGCGCTCCAGTGCCCCACCGGCTGGCGGAGCTGGTCCACGTGCACCTTGATCGTCACGGACTCCCCGGGGGCGAGCGCGCCGGAGGACCGGCTGAGGTAGAGCCAGGGCGCCCCGGAACGCGCGGACCAGTGGACCGTCGAACTCCCCGACGCGGTCAGCGTGATGAAGGTCGTGTCGCCGCTGCCAGTGGCCTGTACGGAGAGCTGTCCGGCCGCGCTGCCCGCGCCCGCGGCGCTGGTGACCTCCACGGACACGTCCGGTGTGCCGTCCCCCTTGGAGAAGCGGCCGCCGGGTCTGGTGCTGGCGTTGCCCGCGTTCTCGTAGCCGCCCGCGTTCTCGCCGCCGATGCCGTCGTGGCCGTGCGCCTCGCTCGCGGTGGCCGGCCGGCCGTCGGCGCCCTCCCCGGTGAGGGGCGCGCCGCGGTAGGCCGCCCAGAGGGCGAGCACGGGCGCGGCGACGACGGTGGCGACCACGGTCGTGGTGACGGCCCGCGCCCGCAGCCGGTCCCGGCGGGCGGCCCGGTCCTTGGGGTCCATCGGGAAGCCGCGCCGGTCGAAGCGCGGGGCGCCGCCCCGCGTCCGGGGGACGTGCGCGAGCGCGATGTGCAGGGCGGCGCGCGGGGCCTCCAGGACGGGGAGCGCGGCGGGCGTGACGCTGGTGCCGGGCCAGGTGCCGGGCGCCGCGCGCTCGGCGGTGCGGCGGCAGCGCGGGCAGTCGTCGACGTGCCGGACGAGTTCGCGGCGCAGGCCGGCGCTCAGGACCAGCTGGCTGTCGCCGGTGAGATGGGCGACGCTCGGGCAGGTGCCGGTCTCGACGACGGCGAGGGCGGCGCGGGTGCGTTCGACCTCGCAGGCGGCGGAGGCGAGCAGCTCGCGCGCCTTGGCGGCGTCCATGCCGAGGACGGCGGCGACCTCGTGGGCGGCGAGCTGGTGGCGGACGGCGAGTTCGAGCGCCTCCCGCTGCTCCGGGGTGGTGCCGGCGGCCTCCGGCCAGGCCAGCAGGGCGAGTTCGCGCTGCCGCTGGGCCCGGACCTCCTCGGAGACGGGGGCGGCGAGCGCCTCGGCCGCGCGCCGGTCGGCGGCCTCCTTGTCGCCCCTGGGGGTCGTACGGCGGCCGGAGGCGTGCGTCGCCTGGTGTCTGCGCCGGGCCTCGGTGAGCTTGCGCAGGCAGGACCAGCGGGCGAGCGCGTACAGCCAGGCCCGTCGGTCGTCCGGGGAATCCGGGCTGCGCTGGCCCCGGCGGTCGGCGAGCGCCAGGACGTCGCCGAGCGCGGCGGTGGCCGCGTCGTGGTCGCACAGTACGGACAGGCAGTAGGTGAACAGGCCGTCCAGATAGGGCTCGTAGCGCGCGGGCGGGCGCAGGGCCGTCGTGCGGGCCGATGCGCCGCGGGGCAGGGTCACCCGCTTGCGCGCTGCGCCGTGCGCCCGGTGTGCGCCGGTGGTGTGCGTGGTGTGTGTCGAGGTCTCCGGACTGCTGCTCATCACCCGTGCGACCGTAGGTGCCCGACGGCGACCCCTTCTTCCCCCTTGAGCATATTTAATCCGTACGGGTGAAACGATCCCTCATAAGGGGACACGAACCTCCGATTCCGTGGCCTGGGCCTCCACGGGCGGCGACGGACGGGGGGCGCGCGACGGGTTCCGGACGGCGGAAGCCCCCGGCGCGACGGGCGGGCCGGAGGGCGCGGACCGGTGGCGGGCCCGCGGCGGGCATGACGGCCGAGGGCGCTGTCGGTGGCCTCGGCTACGGTTCGGTCATGGCTGCCCGTACGAAGACCGCGAAGGACCGGCCGTCCTACCGCTGCACCGAGTGCGGCTGGCAGACGGCCAAGTGGCTCGGCCGCTGCCCCGAGTGCCAGGCGTGGGGGACGGTCGAGGAGTACGGCGCACCCGCGGTGCGGACCACGACGCCCGGCCGTGTCACCACCTCCGCGGTGCCCATCGGCCAGGTCGACGGCCGCCAGGCCACCGCGCGCAGCACCGGCGTGCCCGAGCTGGACCGCGTCCTGGGCGGCGGTCTGGTGCCCGGCGCGGTCGTCCTGCTCGCGGGCGAGCCCGGTGTGGGGAAGTCCACGCTCCTGCTGGACGTGGCGGCGAAGGCGGCGAGCGACGAGCACCGCACGCTGTATGTGACGGGTGAGGAGTCGGCGAGCCAGGTCCGGCTGCGCGCCGACCGCATCAAGGCCATCGACGACCACCTCTACCTGGCCGCGGAGACCGACCTCGCCGCCGTCCTCGGCCATCTGGACGCCGTGAAGCCGTCGCTCCTCATCCTCGACTCGGTCCAGACCGTCGCCTCCCCGGAGATCGACGGCGCCCCGGGCGGCATGGCCCAGGTCCGTGAGGTCGCCGGGGCACTCATCCGCGCCTCCAAGGAGCGCGGCATGTCGACCCTCCTCGTGGGCCATGTCACCAAGGACGGCGCGATCGCGGGCCCCCGCCTGCTCGAACACCTCGTGGACGTGGTCCTGAGCTTCGAGGGCGACCGCCACGCGCGTCTCAGGCTGGTCCGAGGGGTCAAGAACCGTTACGGGACGACGGACGAGGTCGGCTGCTTCGAGCTGCACGACGAGGGCATCACGGGGCTGACGGACCCCTCCGGTCTCTTCCTCACCCGCCGCGCCGAACCGGTCCCGGGCACCTGTCTGACCGTGACCCTGGAAGGCCGTCGGCCCCTGGTGGTGGAGGTGCAGGCGCTCACGGTGGACTCGCAGATCCCGTCCCCCCGCCGGACGACCTCCGGTCTGGAGACCTCCCGCGTCTCCATGATGCTGGCCGTTCTCGAGCAGCGGGGCCGGATCAGCGCCCTCGGAAAGCGGGACATCTACTCGGCGACGGTCGGCGGTGTGAAACTCTCCGAGCCGGCCGCGGACCTCGCGATCGCCCTCGCGCTCGCGTCCGCGGCGAGTGACACTCCTCTCCCCAAGAACCTCGTCGCGATCGGCGAAGTGGGCCTCGCCGGGGAGGTCAGAAGGGTTACGGGAGTGCAGCGGCGGCTGGCCGAAGCACACCGACTGGGCTTCACCCACGCCCTCGTTCCGAGCGATCCGGGCAGGACTCCACCCGGTATGAAGGTCCTGGAAGTCGCCGACATGGGCGAGGCGCTGCGGGTCCTTCCGCGCTCCCGTCGTCGAGAGGCCCCACGGGAGGACGAAGAGCGCCGGTAGACTTTGCCCTGGTCTCGCCCGTCCGTACGAACCCAGGGCGACCGGAAACCGCGACCGGAGGAGTGCAGTGGCAGCCAACGACCGGGCAGCAGCTCCCGGAAAGTCCGGTGGGAGCTCCGGTGCCGATGGCCTGATGCGCGCCTCATTGAGCGCCGTGGCACCCGGCACGGCCCTGCGCGACGGGCTCGAACGAATTCTCCGCGGCAACACCGGCGGACTCATCGTGCTCGGCTGGGACAAGACCGTCGAGTCGATGTGCACCGGCGGTTTCGTGCTGGACGTGGAGTTCACCGCGACCCGACTGCGCGAGCTGTGCAAGCTCGACGGCGGCATCGTGGTCGACAAGGACCTCACCAAGATCCTCCGGGCCGGCGTGCAGCTGGTGCCGGACCCGACGATCCCCACCGAGGAGACGGGCACACGGCACCGCACCGCGGACCGGGTGAGCAAGCAGGTCGGCTTCCCCGTCGTCTCGGTCTCCCAGTCGATGCGGCTGATCGCCCTCTACGTCGACGGTCAGCGCCGCGTCCTGGAGGACTCCGCGGCGATCCTCTCCCGTGCCAACCAGGCTCTCGCGACCCTGGAGCGCTACAAGCTGCGCCTCGACGAGGTCGCCGGCACGCTCTCCGCGCTGGAGATCGAGGACCTGGTCACCGTCCGGGACGTGTCGGCGGTGGCCCAGCGTCTGGAGATGGTGCGGCGTATCGCGACCGAGATCGCCGAGTACGTGGTGGAGCTGGGCACCGACGGACGTCTGCTCGCCCTCCAGCTCGACGAGCTGATCGCGGGCGTGGAGCCCGAGCGCGAGCTGGTGGTCCGCGACTACGTGCCCGAGCCGACCGCGAAGCGCTCCCGCACGGTCGACGAGGCACTGTTCGAGCTGAACGCCCTCGCCCATGCCGAGCTGCTCGAACTGCCCACCGTGGCAAGGGCGTTGGGTTACACCGGCTCCCCCGAGGCACTCGACTCCGCGGTCTCGCCGCGCGGCTTCCGGCTCCTCGCGAAGGTCCCGCGCCTGCCCGGCGCGATCATCGACCGTCTCGTCGAGCACTTCGGCGGTCTGCAGAAGCTTCTCGCGGCCAGCGTCGACGACCTCCAGGCCGTCGACGGGGTGGGCGAGGCGCGGGCGCGCAGCGTGCGTGAGGGGCTTTCGCGGCTGGCGGAGTCTTCGATCCTGGAGCGGTACGTCTGACGGTCCCCTGGGTGAGCGGGGGGCTCGGTGACCCGGGGTCTCGGTGACCTGGCGTCTTGGTGACCTGGGATGTCGGTGGCCCGGGTGCCGGCTCACCCGGCGGCTGGGATCGTGTGGCGGTGCGGGGCGCCTGCCGGTGGGGGTCACCCAGCGGCGCGGGTCACCTGCGGGTGCAGGCCACCTGCGGTGCGGGGCGCCTGCCGGTGGGGAGGGCACCCGGCGGCGCGGGGCCACCTGCCGGACCGGGTCATCCGGCGGTGCGGGTCACCTGCCGGTGCGGGCCACCTGCCGGTGGGGATCACTAGGTGGTGCGGGTCCTGCCGGACCGGGTCACCCCGCGATGCGGATCACCTGCCGGTGCGGGCCACCTGCGGTGCGGGGCGCCTGCCGGTGAGGATCACCAGCTGGTGCGGGTCCTGCCGGACCGGGTCATCCGGCGGTGCGGATCACCTGCCGGTGCGGGCCACCTGCCGGTGCAGGCCACCTGCGGTGCGGGGCCCCTGCCGGTGAGGATCACCCCAGGTGGTACGGGTCCTGCCGGACCGGGTCACCCAGCGGTGCGGACCACTTGCCGGTGCAGGCCACCTGCGGTGCGGGGCCCCTGCCGGACCGGGGCAACCGGGACCCCGGGGGCTCAGTCCTGCGACAGTACGAACGAGGTCCGTGCCTTCGCCAGTCCCGGCGCCTTCGCCTCCACCAGGTAGGTGCCCGCGGACGCGGACCCCGCCGGGGGCGTCGCGCACTCGGGGGCGCTGGCCGTGCGGTCCCAGTCCACCGTGTAGGTCACCTGGCCACCGGCCGGCACACGGAAGAAGAGACTGGAGGCGTCCTTGGGGCAGTCCGCGGAGGACCAGAAGCTCTTGTCCTCCCCGGCCTGAGTGACCGTCAGCACCGCTTTCTTCGGGCCGAGATCGACCTTGCAGTCACTGCTGGAGGAGTTCTTCGCGATCAGCTGGATCGAGGGCTTGGCCCCGGGTCCGTACGAGTTGTGGACGCTGCGCAACGTCAACTTGACCGCGTCGGCGGCGCAGTTGGGGAGAGTGGAACCGGCCGGGACCTGATCGGCGGATCCGGCCGATCCCGCGGACCCGGCGCCTCCGCCGTCGGAACCGCCGTCCGAGCCGGCGCCTCCGGCCGATCCGCCGCCGGAACCGCCGCCGTTGCCGGAACCGTCACCGCTTCCGTCACCACCGCTGCCGCCGCCGGTGTTCGCGCTGCCGCTCGACTCGTCGCGGCCGCCCGGGTGTTGGCTTATCGCCGGGCCCGATCCCGAGGGGCCCGGGGTGATCGTCTCCACGGGGCCCTTCCCGTTGGAACCGTCCGCGCCCTTCTTGCCGCCGGCGCCGTTGCTGACGATCCAGACCGTCAGTAGCGCCAACAGCGCTACCAGAGACAGCAGAACGGCCCTCCGACGCCAGTAGATGGTGGAGGGTAGCGGCCCGACCGGATTGCGCAGAGATCCCACGGCGCAAACTGTACGAGAGATCGGGGCCGGGGCTTGCCCCACCCGCCGCCCTGGGCATCAACTTTTCCGGATCATCATCTCGACAGCCCGGCCCCGTTGTCGCCCCCGCCCCGTTTTCGCCCCCGCCGCCCCTACCCGTCCCATCCGTACCTGGGGGCTCCGCCCCCAGACCCCCGTCCGGCCTTGAGGGCCTTGTCCTCAAGGCCGGACGGGCTGATGGTGCGAGCCCGCGCCGGAGATCCCCAGCCCGTCCGGCGTTTGAGGACGAGCCCTTCGGACGAAGCGGGGGTCCAGGGGGCGCAGCCCCTTGGCGGGGGGCCCGGGTCGAAGGAACCCGGGCGCGCGCCGGTCGTGGGTGCGCAACCCGCCCATATACGCGAGAAGCACGCCCCGGCACCGACCCATGGCAGGATCGGAAGCGTCATGACTGCACCCACGATGCCCACACCCAGCCCCCAGCCCACCGCCCCCGGCGAGACCCTGCACGAGCCGGTGATCACCTGGTTCGACGAGCACGCCCGTGACCTCCCCTGGCGGCGCCCCGACGCCGGCCCCTGGGGCGTGATGGTCAGTGAGTTCATGTTGCAGCAGACCCCGGTGAGCCGCGTCCTGCCCGTGTACGAGCAGTGGGTGGCCCGCTGGCCCCGCCCCGCCGACCTGGCCAAGGAGGCGCCGGGCGAAGCCGTCCGCGCCTGGGGCCGCCTCGGCTACCCCCGCCGTGCCCTCCGGCTGCACGGCGCCGCGGTCGCCATAACGGAACGCCACGGCGGCGACGTACCCACGGAGCACGCGCAGCTCCTCGCGCTGCCCGGCATCGGCGAGTACACGGCCGCGGCGGTGGCGTCCTTCGCGTACGGCCAGCGGCACGCCGTGCTGGACACGAACGTGCGCAGGGTCTTCGCCCGGGCCGTGGCCGGGGTCCAGTACCCCCCGAACGCCACCACGGCCGCCGAGCGCAAGCTCGCCCGCTCCCTGCTCCCCGAGAGCGAGCGCACGGCCTCCCGATGGGCCGCCGCCTCCATGGAACTCGGCGCGCTGATCTGCACGGCGAAGAACGAGAACTGCCACCGATGCCCGATCGCCGCCCAGTGCGCCTGGCGGCTGGCGGGCAAGCCGGAGCACGACGGGCCGCCGCGCCGCGGACAGACGTACGCCGGTACCGACCGTCAGGTGCGCGGCAAGCTGCTCGCCGTGCTCAGGGAGGCCGTCACGCCCGTCCCGCAGTCCGCCCTGGACCGCGTGTGGGAGGAACCGGTTCAGCGCGCCCGTGCGCTGGACGGGCTCGTCGCCGACGGACTCGTCGAACCCCTCACGGGCGGTTTGTATCGGCTGCCGTTGACCTAGCGTCGGCCGTCCCCCGGCCCGCGCACCGCCAAAACATCCCCAACCAGGACATGTAGCCACCTCGCCTTACCCGCCTCCTCCTTCCGTTACACAACCGACGTACAGCCGAGTGCTCCTCGCAGGCTGTCTCGGACAACCCCGTGACAACGCCTCCGTAGCTTCATTCCCGTACCGCACGCAGACCGGAACGACAGCGGTGCACAAGCGACGGACAACCGGCAGCAGGCGTCAGCAGGCGGGTCGGAAACGGGGATGGAGGCGGTTGATCATGGCGCACGGCGAGGTGCTCGAATTCGAGGAGTACGTCCGCACTCGGCAGGACGCGCTGCTGCGCAGTGCCCGTCGCCTGGTCCCCGACCCCGTGGACGCCCAGGACCTGCTCCAGACCGCGCTCGTCCGCACGTACGGCCGCTGGGACGGCATCGCGGACAAGCGGCTGGCCGACGCGTACCTGCGCCGCGTGATGATCAATACGCGGACCGAGTGGTGGCGCGCGCGGAAGCTCGACGAGGTGCCCACCGAGCAGCTGCCGGACGCCCGCGTCGAGGACTCCACCGAGCAGCACGCGGACCGCGCGCTGCTCATGGACATCATGAAGGTGCTGGCTCCGAAGCAGCGCAGTGTCGTGGTGCTGCGACACTGGGAGCAGATGTCCACGGAAGAGACGGCCGCCGCGCTCGGCATGTCGGCCGGAACGGTCAAGAGCACGCTGCACCGGGCGCTGGCCCGGCTCCGCGAGGAGCTGGAGAGCCGGGACCAGGAGGAGCGCGGCGCCCGCGCGCTCGAACCGGGTGAGGAGCGGGAGCGTTGCGCGGCCTAGGAATTCGGGCCAGGAGGACCGGCCGGGAACTGAAGGCGGGGGGTGCGGCGGCGGCCGTGCTCGCCGCCCTCGGCCTTTTCCTGACCGCCTGTGCCACCGGTGGTACGGGCGCCCGTGACGAGGGCCCGGCGGGCAGCGAGGCGGTGGCCAAGGGCCCCACGACGCCCAGCACCTCGCCCTCGGCCACGAAGTCCGCCAAGCGGGTGGACGTGGTCAAGCTCGTCAAGGACGACCCCGAGGTCAGTCCGTCGGTGAAGAGTGCCCTCAAGCCGTGCGTGGCCGACGAGTACCCGGTCGACGTGTCGTACGGGGAACTGACCGGGGGACCCGCGGACGACGTCGTGGTCAACGTGATGACCTGCGGAGACGCTGTCGGCATCGGCTCGTACGTGTACCGCGAGGAGAAGGGCCGGTACGAGAACGTGTTCAAGACCGAGGAGCCGCCGGTCTACGCGGAGATCGACCGGGGCGACCTGGTGGTCACACAGCAGCTGTACAAGAAGGGCGACCCGGTGTCGTACCCGTCCAGCGAAGAAGTGATCACCTACGGCTGGTCCGCGACCCGGTTCACGGAGGAGTCCCGGACGCACAACGACTACAGCAATGCGGTGGGCGCCACCGACACCCCCTCCCCCGCCGCGAACTGAAGAGCAGACGCAACAATCGGAGCAGCCGGATGGCAGAGCAGACCCACGTCCTGTTCGTCGAGGACGACGATGTCATCCGCGAGGCCACGCAACTCGCGCTGGAGCGCGACGGCTTCGCGGTCACGGCCATGCCCGACGGCCTGTCGGGCCTGGAGGCGTTCCGCGCGGACCGCCCCGACATCGCCCTCCTGGACGTGATGGTCCCCGGCCTCGACGGCGTCAGCCTGTGCCGCCGTATCCGTGACGAGTCCACCGTCCCCGTGATCATGCTGTCGGCGCGGGCCGACTCGATCGACGTCGTCCTGGGTCTGGAGGCGGGCGCCGACGACTATGTGACCAAGCCCTTCGACGGGGCCGTGCTGGTCGCCCGCATCCGTGCGGTGCTGCGGCGGTTCGGCCACGCGAGCGGTCAGAACGCGGGCACGGACTCGCCCTCCTCGGTCGACGGCGGTCTGCTCTCCTTCGGGGACGGGGACCTGGAGATCGACACCGAGGGCATGGAGGTGCTCAAGGGCGGGGTGCCGGTCGCGCTGACACCCACCGAGATGCGGCTGCTGCTGGAGTTCTCGTCCGCGCCGGGTACGGTGCTGAGCCGCGACAAGCTCCTCGAACGTGTGTGGGACTACGGCTGGGGCGGTGACACCCGGGTCGTCGACGTCCATGTCCAGCGGCTGCGGACGAAGATCGGCCAGGACCGGATCGAGACGGTCCGTGGTTTCGGCTACAAGTTGAAGGCCTGAGCGGGTTATGCGGGGGATGTTCCAGCGCCGGAACCCGGCGGACGACGACAGACCGGGCACCCGTTCCGGCGGCCCGCGCTCCGGCTCCGACGGTCCGGTCACCGACGTCGGCGGACCCGGCCCCGGCCAGGGCGGAGCGATCGCCGGCTACGGCCGGTCGGCGACCGTCCACGGCGGTCCGGGCGGGGGCCACGGCGGACCGGGAGGCGTTCCCGTCCTCGGCGGCTTCGGCGGACCGGGCGGGACCGGGGGCAGCGCGGGCGGCGCCGGCGGCGGGCCCGTCGGCTTCGGCGCCCGCACGGGCCCCGGCACGAGCGGCGACGGCGGTCCCGGCCACCGAGGCGGCAACGGCACCGACGGCAAGAGCAACAGCGGCGGCGCGATCCGCGCCGGTGGCGGTCCCGGCCGCGGTGGCCGGGTCGCCGAGGCCGGACTGACGGGTATGCGCACCGGCATCCGGTGGAAGCTGAGCGCGGCCATCGCCATGGTCGGCGCCCTCGTCGCGGTCGCGCTGAGCCTCGTCGTGCACAACGCGGCACGCGTCTCGATGCTCGACAACTCGCGTGATCTGGCGGACGAACGCATCCAGGTCGCCCAGCGCATGTACGAGTCCGGCCGCACGCAGTCCTTCGGGGTCAAGGTCGACGACCCGACGATCCCGGGGGACCTGCTGGCCAAGGTCGAGCAGGGCCGCCGGGCCACCTACGTGGCGGACCGCCCCAACGGCGTGCCGGACATCTGGGCGGCCGTACCCCTCAAGGACGGCCGCGTCCTGTCGCTGCACACCGGGTTCACGGACCGCAACACCGACGTCATGAAGGATCTCGACCAGGCACTGATCATCGGCTCGATCGCGGTCGTCTTCGGCGGCAGCGCCCTCGGCGTACTGATCGGCGGCCAGCTGTCGCGCCGGCTGCGCAAGGCCGCGGCCGCCGCCAACCAGGTCGCCAAGGGCGAGACCGACGTCCGCGTACGGGAAGCGATCGGCGGAGTCGTGCGCGACGAGACCGACGACCTGGCGCGGGCCGTGGACGCCATGGCGGACGCGCTCCAGCAGCGCATCGAGGCCGAGCGCCGGGTGACCGCCGACATCGCGCACGAGCTGCGCACCCCGGTCACGGGACTGCTGACCGCGGCCGAGCTGCTGCCTCCGGGGCGCCCCACGGAACTCGTCCGGGACCGGGCGCAGGCCATGCGCACGCTCGTCGAGGACGTCCTGGAGGTGGCCCGGCTGGACGGTGCCTCCGAGCGGGCCGAACTGCAGGACATCATGCTCGGCGAGTTCGTCACGCGCCGGGTGGCCGCCAAGGACCCCGGCATCGACGTACGCGTGGTCCACGAGTCGGAGGTCACCACGGATCCGCGCCGCCTGGAGCGTGTCCTGTTCAACCTGCTGGCCAACGCGGCCCGGCACGGCAAGCCGCCGATCGAGGTCTCCGTGGAGGGCCGCGTCATCCGGGTGCGCGACCACGGTCCCGGCTTCCCGGAGGCACTCCTCGCCGACGGGCCCAGCCGCTTCCGCACCGGCAGCACCGACCGCTCGGGCCACGGCCACGGGCTGGGGCTCACCATCGCGGCGGGCCAGGCGCGGGTGCTCGGCGCCCGGCTGACCTTCCGCAACGTCCGGCCCGCGGGCGCCCCGGAGAACGTGCCCTCGGAGGGCGCGGTCGCGGTGCTGTGGCTGCCGGAGCACGCGCCCACGAACACGGGCAGCTTCCCCCTGCTGCCGGCGTGAGGAGAACCCGTACCCGTCGACAGGAGAAGGCCCCCGGGGCGGACACGCCGGGGGCCTTCGGGTCGAGCGGGGGTCAGACGGTTTCCGCCAGGGTCTCCTTCGGCGGCGCGTCGCTCGCTGCGGCGTCGGCCTCGGCACCCTTGGCCGGCGCTCCGGCGCCCCGCAGCGGAACCTCCTTGACGAACACCGCCGCCACCAGTGCGCCCAGGGCCACCACGGATCCGAGCAGGAACGCGGAGTGCGTACCGGAGGACACCGCGAACTGGTAGGCCTCGCGCGCCGCGGCCGGCAGCTTGGCGAGGCTGGCCGCGTCGAGCTGCGCCGACTGCTCGGTCATCTTGGATCCCAGCGCCCCGGCCCGCTCGGCCATCACGTCCTGGACGCGGTGGTTGAACAGCGCGCCCATGATCGCGACACCGAAGGACGAGCCGAGCGTACGGAAGAGCGTGGTGGACGAGGACGCGACGCCCATGTCCTTCATCTCGACGCTGTTCTGCGCCACCAGCATCGTGATCTGCATCAGGCAGCCCATGCCCAGGCCGAGCACGGCCATGTACAGGCCCGAGGTCAGCCGGCTGGTCCCGGTGTCCATCTGCGAGAGCAGGAACAGGCCCACCGACATCAGCACGCTGCCGACGACCGGGAACGCCTTGTAGCGGCCGCTGCTGGTGGTGACCCGGCCGGCGACCATCGACGTGACCAGCATCGCGCCGAGCATCGGCAGGAGCAGCAGGCCGGAGTTGGTCGCGGACGCGCCCTGGACCGACTGCTGGTACAGCGGCAGGAAGAGCACGGCGCCGAACATCACGAAGCCGGTGATGAAGCCGATGACGGACATCAGCGTGAAGTTGAGGTTGCGGAAGATGTGCAGCGGCAGGATCGGCGAGGCGGCCTTGGTCTGCACGAAGACGAAGCCGACGAGCGTGGCGACGCCGATGCCGATGAGCTCCATGATCCGGGCGGAGCCCCAGGCGTACTGGCTGCCGCCCCAGGTGGTGACGAGCACGATGGACGAGATGCCGATGGTCAGCAGCCCGGCACCGAGGTAGTCGATCTTCGCCTCGACCCGCTTCTTCGGCAGGTGCAGCACGGCGCTGACGGCCAGCAGCGCGACGACGCCGAGCGGCAGGTTGATGTAGAAGGACCAGCGCCAGCCCCAGTGGTCCGTGATGGACCCGCCGACCAGCGGTCCCGCGATCATGGCGAGCGCCATGATGCCGGCCATCATGCCCTGGTACTTGCCCCGCTCACGCGGCGGGATGAGGTCACCGATGATCGCCATGACGCCGACCATCAGACCGCCGGCACCGAGACCCTGGATGGCGCGGAAGCCGATCAGCTGCCCCATGTCCTGCGCCATACCGCTGAGCGCGGAACCGAGGAGGAAGATCACGATCGAGGTCATGAAGGCGCCCTTGCGCCCGTACATGTCGCCGAGCTTGCCCCAGATCGGGGTCGAGGCGGCGGTCGCGAGCGTGTACGCGGTGACGACCCAGGACAGGTGCTCCAGACCACCGAGATCGCCCACGATCGTCGGCATCGCCGTGCCCACGATCATGTTGTCGAGCATCGCGAGGAGCATCGCGATCATGAGCGCGAGCAGTACGACGCGTACGCTGCGTGGTTGTTTCTCGGTCTCTATGACCGCTTCCTTCTTGTCCGCCATCATTCCCACTCCCCTGGGTCCCGCTGGACGCCCACTGGTGGCGGGGCGACTGCCCCAGCTCTGCTACTTACTTGCCGACCGGCAAGTTGACTACACTGAGGGAAAGTAGTCCCGTAACTAGCCGGGCGTCAAGTAAGTTTTCCTGGATTTGCCCGTGGGGCGGCACGTAGCGTTTCAAGGAGTGCGAGGAGCACGAGGATGGGCGGCGACACCATGGACGACACCAAGCGACAGCGTCGCGGAGACACCCGTCAGCGCATCCAGGACGTGGCCCTCGAACTCTTCTCCGAGCACGGCTACGAGAAGACCTCGCTGCGCGAGATCGCCGAGCACCTGGATGTCACCAAAGCGGCGCTGTACTACCACTTCAAGACCAAGGAAGACATCCTCAAGAGCCTCTTCCAGGACCTGTCCAGGCCCATGGACGAACTGATCGAGTGGGCACGGCAGCAGCCGCGCACGCTGGCGACGAAGCAGGAGATCCTGCACCGCTACAGCAACGCCCTGGCGGACGCGGCCCCGCTCTTCCGCTTCATGCAGGAGAACCAGGCCGCCGTCCGTGAGCTGCGCACCGGCGAGGACTTCAAGGACCGCATGATCCGCATGATCGACCTGCTCAAGGAGCCGGACGCGGATCTGACGAACCAGGTCCGCTGCATCAGCGCGCTGTTCTCGATGCATGCCGGGATGTTCATGCTGAAGGACGTCGAAGGCGACCCCGAGGAGAAGCGCAAGGCCATCCTGGAGGTCGCCGTCGATCTGGTGACGCAGGCGCACAGCGGTCCCGTCGCCCCGTGAACCGTCACGCCTTCCGGGTCACACCCGGGGGTGCTTAGACCGTCACACCCTGGGCGCGCAGGAAGACGACCGGGTTGATGGCCGAGCCGTAGTTCGGGGTCGTACGGATCTCGAAGTGCAGGTGCGGCCCGCTGGAGTTCCCGGTGTTGCCCGACAGCGCTATGTGCTGACCGGTGGCGACGACCTGGCCTATCCGTACGTCGATACGGGAGAGGTGGGCGTACTGCGAGTACACGCCGTTGGCGTGCTTGATGACGATGGCGTTGCCGTACGCGGGACCGTCACCGGCGCCGTTGCCGCCGGCCTTGACGACCGTGCCGCCGTGCGCGGCGGACACGTCGGTGCCCTGCGGGACCGCGAAGTCCTGGCCGGAGTGCTTGTGGGCCCACATGCCGCCGGCCTGGTTGAAGGTGGCGGACAGGGTGTACTTCTTCACCGGGTCGATCCAGGACGCGGCCTTCTTGGCGGCGGCGTGCTCGGTCTTCGCGGCGGCCTTGGCCTGGGCAGCGGCCTGGGTCTGCAGGACACCGGCCGTCGTGCTGGTCGCGGCGTTGTCCAGGGTGCTGGCGGACGCGATCCCGGCACCCAGTACGACCGAGGCGCCCACCGAGGCGGCGAGGACGGCCGTCCGGCTACGGAGCAGGGACGTGCGGGACTGACGGGACGTGACGCGCTTCGACATCTGAACCTCGTGGAGACGGGGACGGGGGGCTTGAACCCATCCGGAGCACGGTCGCTGCCGGAGGGGGCCATCCCTTGGTAACCCGGACCCCGGCGAATCCCCAAAGCCCCCTTCTACGACGCTAGGTCGTACTTGACCCCGAAACGACCGACTCCTTGACAGAAGCTACGCCCTGGCCTGATTCGTCCGTTTTTTACGGAAGAGGTGAGGTTTAACCCCACTTCCACCCCCGTACGACACGGCGGGAACAGCCTTCCGCCACGCCGCCACTCCGACCCTCCGGACCCCCGTACGAGCCCGACCCGAAAAGTCCGTTTTGCCCCCATGGACTTCTCCACTAACCTCCCTAGTACGGGACAAATCGCCTGTGCGTCATGTCACCGCGGAGGCGCCTGTGGGACCCCGCCCGACCCCTCGCACGACCTCCGGCGCGAGTCGATCCGACCCCCCAGAGAGAGCCCGGGGAGGAGGGTGCCGGGAGGAGAGGGAGGGTGGAGGCGGGGGGCATGTCCGCGCGCGGAATCGCGCGCGGGACCCCTGTGCCCAGGTACCGACGGCGGCGGGACCTGTCGTCCCAGGCGTCCGCGACACCGTCCGTACGGGGCCGTACGGGCCGCACGTGGCCGCAAGGGGGTGCACGGGGCCGCGGTACGGGGCGAGCGGGACGGACGGGACGGACGGGACGGACGGGACCGAGGATGGGGCTGCCGGGCGGCCGGCCTCGCTCACGAGCCGCCGACGGGCGGCGCCGCACACGGAGACACGGAGACACGGAGCCGCGCGCAAGGCGGTGGGCGCCGGACACAGGCCCTCCGGGCGGGCGGCTGCCGTTGTGCTTGGGCTAGGCCAGGGCCCGTGTACCCGCGGGTGTCACGGGCCCGCACGGAGCGCGAAAAAGGGGCTGCCCCGGGACCGAAGTCCCCGGGGCGCCCCCTTGTGTGGGGTACGGCGGCGAACCCCGGGGGGGTCGCCCGGGGGGTTTTAACACAAGGAAGCGGGCGCCGGCCAAGCCAGGGGAGTAATA
>NZ_JBHWEL010000084.1:32121-38700 GCF_042734135.1 Streptomyces sp. NPDC059668
CGCGCCCGCGCCGTGCCCCCGCGGGGGTCCCCGGGCCCGCCGCCGCCCCAAACTCGGCCCCCCCCCGCCGCCCACCCCCCGCGCCCCCCCCCTTTCTGTCTGCTACTGCGGCGAACCCAGGGGGTTACGCCTCCTTGCTCAGGTTGGGACCGGCCCCACCCGCGGCCTGCTCGATCGGCGGGACGTCGGGCAGCGCCGACTTCTCCTCGCCCCGGAAGGTGAAGGTCGCGGTGTCGCCCTCGCCCTCCGTGTCGACGACCACGATGTGACCGGGACGCAGCTCACCGAAGAGGATCTTCTCCGAGAGCGTGTCCTCGATCTCGCGCTGGATCGTGCGACGCAGCGGCCGCGCGCCCAGAACGGGGTCGTAACCCTTCTTGGACAGCAGTTCCTTGGCGGACTGGGAGAGCTCGATGCCCATGTCCCGGTCCTTGAGGCGCTCGTCGACCTTGCCGACCATCAGGTCGACGATCTTGAGGATGTCGTCCTGCGTCAGCTGCGGGAAGACGACCACGTCGTCGACGCGGTTGAGGAACTCGGGACGGAAGTGCTGCTTGAGCTCGTCCGACACCTTGTTCTTCATGCGCTCGTAGTTGGACTTCGTGTCACCCGTGGCCGCGAAGCCCAGGTTGAAGCCCTTGGAGATGTCCCGGGTGCCGAGGTTGGTCGTCATGATGATGACCGTGTTCTTGAAGTCCACGACCCGGCCCTGGGAGTCGGTCAGGCGACCGTCCTCCAGGATCTGCAGCAGCGAGTTGAAGATGTCCGGGTGGGCCTTCTCGACCTCGTCGAAGAGGACGACCGAGAACGGCTTGCGGCGCACCTTCTCCGTCAGCTGGCCGCCCTCCTCGTAGCCCACGTAACCGGGGGGCGAACCGAAGAGACGCGACACCGTGTGCTTCTCGCTGAACTCCGACATGTCGAGGGAGATCAGCGCGTCCTCGTCACCGAAGAGGAACTCGGCGAGGGCCTTGGACAGCTCGGTCTTACCGACACCGGACGGGCCCGCGAAGATGAACGAGCCACCGGGACGCTTCGGGTCCTTCAGACCGGCCCGGGTACGGCGGATCGCCTTCGAGAGCGCCTTGACGGCGTCCTTCTGGCCGATGACCCGCTTGTGGAGCTCGTCCTCCATGCGCAGCAGGCGGCTCGACTCCTCCTCGGTCAGCTTGAAGACCGGGATGCCGGTCGCGGTCGCGAGGACCTCGGCGATCAGCTCGCCGTCGACCTCGGCCACGACGTCCATGTCGCCGGCCTTCCACTCCTTCTCCCGCTTGGTCTTCGCCGCCAGCAGCTGCTTCTCCTTGTCGCGGAGAGAGGCCGCCTTCTCGAAGTCCTGGGAGTCGATGGCCGACTCCTTGTCGCGGCGGACGCCCGCGATCTTCTCGTCGAACTCGCGGAGGTCCGGCGGCGCGGTCATCCGGCGGATGCGCATCCGGGAGCCGGCCTCGTCGATCAGGTCGATCGCCTTGTCCGGCAGGAAGCGGTCCGAGATGTACCGGTCGGCCAGGGTGGCGGCCTGGACCAGCGCCTCGTCGGTGATGGAGACACGGTGGTGCGCCTCGTAGCGGTCGCGCAGGCCCTTGAGGATCTCGATCGTGTGGGGGAGGGAAGGCTCCGCCACCTGGATCGGCTGGAAGCGGCGCTCGAGGGCCGCGTCCTTCTCGAGGTGCTTGCGGTACTCGTCCAGAGTCGTCGCACCGATGGTCTGGAGCTCACCGCGGGCCAGCATCGGCTTCAGGATCGAGGCCGCGTCGATGGCGCCCTCGGCGGCACCCGCACCGACCAGCGTGTGGAGCTCGTCGATGAACAGGATGATGTCGCCGCGGGTGCGGATCTCCTTGAGGACCTTCTTCAGGCGCTCCTCGAAGTCACCGCGGTAGCGGGAGCCCGCGACCAGCGCGCCGAGGTCCAGGGTGTAGAGGTGCTTGTCCTTGAGGGTCTCGGGCACCTCGCCCTTGACGATGGCCTGCGCCAGACCCTCGACGACGGCGGTCTTGCCGACGCCGGGCTCACCGATCAGGACCGGGTTGTTCTTGGTCCTGCGGGAGAGCACCTGCATGACCCGCTCGATCTCCTTCTCGCGCCCGATGACCGGGTCGAGCTTGGACTCACGAGCGGCCTGGGTGAGGTTCCGGCCGAACTGGTCGAGGACCAGGGACGTGGAGGGGGTGCCCTCGGCAGGACCGCCGGCGGTGGCGGTCTCCTTGCCCTGGTAACCGGAGAGCAGCTGGATGACCTGCTGCCGCACCCGGTTGAGATCGGCGCCCAGCTTGACCAGGACCTGGGCGGCGACGCCCTCGCCCTCTCGGATCAGGCCGAGCAGGATGTGCTCCGTGCCGATGTAGTTGTGGCCCAGCTGAAGGGCCTCGCGGAGCGAGAGCTCCAGGACCTTCTTGGCACGGGGGGTGAAGGGGATGTGCCCGGACGGGGCCTGCTGCCCCTGCCCGATGATCTCCTCCACCTGCTGGCGGACCGCCTCGAGCGAAATCCCGAGGCTCTCCAGGGCCTTAGCGGCGACACCCTCACCCTCGTGGATCAGGCCCAGGAGGATGTGCTCGGTGCCGATGTAGTTGTGGTTGAGCATCCGGGCTTCTTCCTGAGCCAGGACGACAACCCGCCGCGCGCGGTCGGTGAACCTCTCGAACATCGTTAATCGCTCCTCAGAGCGGTCAGGCAGTAAGGGGACGCTCCCCTCCCTGTCCTTCCGCAGCTTAGTCCCGCAAGCGGGGACCGCTCATTCCAACTGCCGACACCGTCCTTGGCCTCCTGACCCCGAACGCCGACATCTGCTCCAACCTGATGGTGCGAGACGATGTTCCCGCAGGCCAGGCAGATACCCTCATGAGCTGTACGCCGATGGCGAACGTGAGGTGCCCAGGCTCTGCGTGTCGCCCCTCCCACTAGGGATGTCTTACCCGTACGCACTGACACTCCATGCGGCGCGCACAGGTTCCCTCCGCTACGGGCGAACATCGTTGCGCCGTCGATCGTCCCCGCGCGCCCCCCTGTTCGACACTCTGCGCTCATCATGAAACACCCAGCGTAACTCTGGAGCCCTTCCGTCGGTTGCTCCTGTCATGGTTCCCACTGTCCCCCTTCCGCGCCGCCCGCTCGACCCGAGCGACCGGACGCGGCAGTGGTACGAGAACGAACTGGGCTGGACGACGGTGCCCGGCTCACCGGTGCGGCTGGCCACCGGCATGCGCTTCGACGTGCTGGAAGTCCCCGCGGAGGCGGGTTTCGCGGCGCTGCGGCACCTCGGTCCGACGTCTCCCGTGGCGCTGCACAGAAACCTTTCAGAACGGGACGGTGATCCCGCCGGCGCCGGTGATCCAGGGGATTTCGGAGCGCGAGAGGCGTTTTTTCCGGCGCTGCGCGGAGATTCCGGGGATGGCAGGCATTCCGGGGATTCCAGGGATTCCGCGGCCCGCCCGGGGGATTCACCGTCCCTGCACGGGGCCCTGCCGGTCCGGCCCGGGGCGCGGATGCGGCTGCTGGTGGCCGAGGGGAGCGCGGAGGAGCTGCCGGGGCTGCTCGACTGGCTGGAGTGGGGCGCCGTCGAGCTGGATCTCACGGCGATCGGCGCGGGCGGGAGCATCGAGGCTCCGCTGCCGCCGGGGGTGTCCGAAGGGCCACTCTCCGCGGGCGGCGGGTCCGGCCCGCAGGGGGCCGCCGTCTGGCTGCGGCCCCCTGAGCCGGGGTGCGAGGTGGAACCCTCGCTGCCGACTCTGTCGGCCATGGGGGGCGGTGGGGGCGCCCCCGATCTCGTACGGCTCGTGGAGACGATGGCGACTCAGTGCCATCGCATCCGGCTGCGGCGCGCGTGCGCTCAGCCGTTGGCCGCCTCGTAGGCCTCGCGAATCTGCGCGGGAACGCGGCCACGGTCGTTGACCTCGTAACCGTTCTCCTTCGCCCACGCGCGGATCTGCGCGGTGTCCTGGCTGCCACCGGAAGCGACACGGGCCTTTCCGCGGCCACCGGAAGCGCGGCCACCGGTACGACGCCCGCCCTTCACGTAGGCGTCGAGAAGACCACGCAGCTTGTCCGCATTGGCGGTCGTGAGATCGATCTCGTAGGTCTTGCCGTCCAACGCGAACGTCACGGTCTCGTCCGCCTCGCCACCGTCGAGGTCGTCGACAAGAAGGACCTGAACCTTCTGTGCCACCGGATTTCCTTTCATCGATAACGTGAGGGCCGAGGGTCTGCGGCGTGGGCCGCCGTTTCGCGTCCCCTGTTATATGCAGTACTGCAGTACGTCGGAAAGCAAACCGCTTTTGCTGGAAAAACACAAACCCCTGGGGGAGACTCGGGGGCCACTGGAAGACCGGAAACGTGCGCGTTTCGGACATAGGGAACGCGGGCAAGGCGGTCCGGCGGAATAGTGGCCGGCGATCACAGATGCAGAAGCATCCGGCTGTTGCCCAAGGTGTTCGGTTTCACTCGTTCGAGACCGAGGAACTCCGCGACGCCCTCGTCATAGGAACGCAGCAGCTCGGCGTACACATCGGTGTCGACCGGCGTCTCACCGATCTCCACGAAGCCGTGCTTCGCGAAGAAGTCCACTTCGAAGGTGAGACAGAAAACGCGGCGAACGCCGAGCCAGCGGGCGGTGTCCAGCAACTTCTCCAGCAACTGATGACCGACACCCGCGCCCTTGACCGCGGGGTTCACCGCGAGAGTGCGGACTTCCGCGAGGTCTTCCCACATCACGTGCAGCGCACCGCACCCGACGACCTCGGCGCTCGGGCCCGCGCCGCGTTCGGCGACCCAGAACTCCTGGATGTCCTCGTAAAGCGTCACCGTGGCTTTGTCGAGCAGGATGCGACGTCGGACGTTCGCGTCGAGGAGGCGGCGCACGGCCGCGACATCGCCGGTCCTCGCCCGCCGGACGGTGATGGCTTTTGCGGTGTCTGCGGGATGCGGCGCGGGCCGCCGCGCCGGATGCTCTGCTGGCATGAGCGGACGCTATCGCCCGGTGCCGTCAGGGCCCGAGGCGGGGTTCTCGCCGCCCGGCTTCTCACCCGCGTTCCCGGCCGGGTTCTCGCCCGACTTCTCCTCGCCCTTCTCGTCGCCCTTCTCCTCGGAAGCTTCCGTAGGTGCCGGTGTTTCGGCATCGACCGGGCCTTCTTCGGGGTCCTGCACGATACGCATGGCCGCGCGGAGGGCGTGGCGTTGTTCCTCGCTCATCATGCCGAAGAAGGCGACGAGAGCCGCGGCGGGGTTGTCACTCTGGGACCATGCGTCGTTCATGAGGGCCGCGGAGTAGGCGGCCCGTGTGGAGACCGCCTCATATCGATAGGCCCGGCCTTCCGCCTCACGGCGCACCCAGCCCTTCTGATGGAGATTGTCCAAAACGGTCATCACCGTGGTGTACGCGATGGACCGTTCCTGCTGAAGGTCTTCCAGGACTTCTCGAACGGTCACCGGGCGGTTCCACTTCCACACCCGCGTCATGACCGAGTCTTCGAGTTCTCCCAATGGGCGAGGCACAGCTCAGAACAATAGTGGGAGATCGGCAACAAAAAGGGCGTACGACTCGAAAAACGTATGAGTCGTACGCCGATCCCTGTACCGACGGGCACCCCGGGGGGCGCCGGATGCTCAGGCCTCGGAGTCCCGGGAGGCCTGGCGGGCGCTGTCCGCGCGCGCGAGGGCGGCGTCGACGACCGCGTCCTCCTTGGACTTGTTGGCACCGCCCTGGGTCTTGACGATCGTCACGATCAACCCGATGAAGAACACGGCCATCACTACGGGGGGCACGAGCGCGGAGACATAGTCCATGGCTCCAGAGTAGCTAGCCCGCCGCGAGCTGCTGAGGGGGGTTCACCGGTGGCGGCACCGGTTTGCGCCTGGGCGGGAAGACCTCGCCCGGGGTGGGGATCGGGCGGTCCGGGCGGGGGCTCCTGCCCGGCGGGTTCGGCTTCGGGTCGGCGGCGGGCCGGTCCGAAGGCTTCCGGACGGGCTCGTCGGGGCCCGCGGCCCGTGCCAGACCTCCGGGGAGGGCCGTCAGGCGGGTTCGGGACGCCGGGACCGTGGGAGTGGCCGTACGGCCCGCCAGACGGACACGGACGTCCCGTTCGGCGAGGTCGCAGCAGCGCGCCAGGAGGGCGGCCGCGGCGGGGTTGCCGCGCAGGGCGCGCAGGGCGGCGAGATCGTCCGGATTCGGCCGGTAGCCGGTGGCCAGGGTTTCTTCCAGGAGTGCGAGGTAGCCGGCGGCCGTGCCGGGCAGTGCGGCCCGGTAGCGGGAGAGGTCGGCCAGCAGGAACGCCCGCAGCCTGGCTCCCTCGCGGGCGGCCTCGTCGACGGATTCGGCGAGCCGGAGGCAGTCCTGGACGTCTTCGGCCGAGGCGGGGGCGGGATGGAGGGCGAGGGCGAGAGCACGACGGAGCACACGCAGCTCCTGCGCACCGAACGCCATGCCGCCGCGGGATCCGTAGGGCGTGGGCATGCCGCGACGATACGCGCTAATCAGACAAAATCCGCCATATCCCCCTACGCGTGTCCTGACCCTCGCCCATCCCCTGGAGACGCCGCCGCCCAGACCCCCTCTGCCAGGGGGCTGCCGCCCCCTGGACC
>NZ_JBHWEL010000085.1:0-37588 GCF_042734135.1 Streptomyces sp. NPDC059668
CCCTCCATGCGGTGCGGAGGGGGCGGACCGTTCGGCGTGCGCGTTGTTCTGTTCGTCCGGCACTCTTGGCAGTTCTGGTCCGCTCTCCCTTCCGCGTTCCGTTGCTCCGCGGACGGGACGACCGGCCCTGGGGGGGGGCGATCGGGCCTCTACTTGGCCGCGCCGACCGGCTTTCCGTCGGGGGCGACGGCGTACCACGTGCCGCCCACGCCCTGGCCGTTGGTGTCGCCGGCCTTGGTGTCACCGGAGAAGGTGTAGATGGGCCAGCAGTTGACGGTCATCTGCTTGGCGCCGTCCGGACGGGTGAAGCCCATCAGGCCCTTCTTCTGGACGCCCTTGGTGTCGGCGGCCTTGACCGGCGCGACGACGGGCCACTTCTCCAGGCAGGCGCCGACACAGGCGGACTTCGAGACGGGCCAGGCCTGGTCCTTCATGAAGCGGTAGACCGTCATGCCGTTCTTGTCGACGACGATCTCGCCGAGCTTGGGGTCCTTGCGGGTCGACAGACCCGGCAGGGCGGCCAGCGTGGCCTTCTTGCCGTTGGGGGCGGAGGCGTACCAAATGCCGCCGACGCCCTGGCCGTTGGTGTCGCCGGCCTTGGTGTCCTTGGCGTAGCGGTACATCGGCCAGCCGCCGATGGTCAGCTGCTTGGTGCCGTCCGTGCGGGTGACCTCGCCGAGCAGGGCCTTGTCCACTCCGGTGGCCGCCGTGGCGCCGTCGGCGGGAACGGCGGGCCACGCCTTCGCGCAGTCGCCGTCACAGTTCGACTTCGGCGGCTCGGCGGTGTCCTTCTCGAAGCGGTACAGGGTGAAGCCGGCGCTGTCGGTCAGCACCTTGCCGAGCGTCGTGCTCTCCGCGACGGCGAGCTGGCCGGCGGACTCCGCCTGGGCCGCCGCGCCCTGCTGGTCGGCGCCGTAGCCGTTCGGGCTCGCGGTGCTGCTGCCGACCTGTCCGTATCCGTTGGCAGCCGCGGCGGCGCCGACGTTCTGGCTGCCCGTCGACTGGTTGCCCGAATCCTGACCACACGCCGTCGTGAGCGCCAGCACGGCCGCAGCTGTCGCTACGAGGGAGGCGCTCCGCCAGGAGGTCTTCATTGGGTAACTCCCACTGTTCGCATAAGGGTTGCAGCGCCCTGCAGCGCCGCGCATGGCCCTAGGTACGGGCGGGAGTGGCCGTTGTGTTCAACCGGCCCACAAAAAACTTTCGGAACCCTGTGACACCGTCCGCCACCAGACCCTCGGACAGCCGTCCGCCAGACATCCGTTCCCTTCCTCTCGCACACCTGCGCCCGGCCGGCCGCCGTCTCCCACGTGGTCGTCAAACCGCCCCGGTCCACAAGTCCTCCGTTCGGGGCAATACCCCGCCACTCGGGCGTGCGTGGGGGCGGCACGCCTCATGATCTCGGTCGTGCATGCACCACAGCGGACTCCGTCCGCCCTCGTCATACGGGTACTGGCGCTGGTGACGCTTACCTGGATCCTCGGCGGAGCGCCGGTCTCGTCCGCGGTCGCGGACGCCTGCGCGTACGCCTCCGTCGGCCCGGACGGCACGGCCGCGGTGGCGGTCGCCGGCGACGGGCTCTGCACCGTCAGCCCGGCACCGCCCACTCCCACGCCGACGCCCACCCCGAAGCCACCGCCACCACCCCCGCCACCGCCGCCTCCCCCGCCCAGACCCAAGCCGACGCCACCGCCCCCGCCTCCGCCGCCGCCCCCCGCGCCGGCCCCGCGGCCCGTCGTCGTGGCACCGCCGCCGAGGCCCACGCCACCCCCACCGCCGCCGCCCGCCCCGACGCCCAAGCCCACACCGACGCACAAGGCCCGTCCTCTGCCGTCGCCCACCCCGGTGAGCTACCCGGTTTACCGCGCACCGGCGCACAAGCACGCGGTCCGCAGCGGACCGTCCCTGGTCTCGCTCACTCTGCTCGTCACCGTGCCCGCGGTGCTCGCCGTCGCGGCACTGCGTCCGCGCTGACCCTTGGAGGCAACTTTGTCGGATTGGCTTGTTCTCGTCCTTGCGATGGCGGCCGCGTGTCTCGTGGTCCTCGTCGTGGCGCTGCTGCGCAACCGGCGCGCACCCGAGGACGAGGATCCGTCCGAGACCCCGGACGTGATCGAGTACATGACCATGATGATCGGCGTGGTCTACGCCATCGTCCTGGGGCTGGCCATCGCCGGCGTCTGGGAGGCCCGCAGCGCCGCCCAGGACCATGTGCAGACCGAGGCCCAGGCCCTGCACGAGATCTCGGAGCGGGTCCGGGTCTACCCGGCGGACGTACGGGACCGCATCCGCGGCGACGTGAAGGCGTACGTCGGTCATGTCGTCACCACCGAGTGGAAGACCATGGCGGACCACGGTCGTGTGACCGCCGAGGGCGGCCGGCTCTTCGACCGCATCCGCGCGGACGTCACCGACTACCAGCCGAAGACGGACTTCGAGGCCCAGGCCTACCAGCCGCTCGTCGACCAGGTGACCGCGGCCGACACCGCACGCAACTCACGCGCGGAGTCGACCGGGGCGACCATGCCGGGCGTGGTGTGGTTCGGGCTGATCACCGGCGCCGTCGTCACGATCGGGATGGTCTTCGCGCTGCAGATCCGGCGCACCAGGCGGGAGCTGATCCTGGCCGGGCTCTTCTCGGCCCTGATCGCC
This sequence comes from Streptomyces sp. NPDC059668, assembly GCF_042734135.1. Classification (NCBI taxonomy): domain Bacteria; kingdom Bacillati; phylum Actinomycetota; class Actinomycetes; order Kitasatosporales; family Streptomycetaceae; genus Streptomyces; species Streptomyces sp. NPDC059668. The sequence continues at coordinate 2,653 of NZ_JBHWEL010000085.1, forward strand.
TTCCTGCTCTTCCTGATCTGGGACTTCGACGCGCCCTACAGCCGGGGCATCGCGGCCTCGGCGGAGCCGTTCCTGACGCTGTTCCCACACCTCCCGGGGTGACGGGACCGCACGGAAGACCCCGATAGCGACCGTGCGGCCCGCGAGGTCTCCCCCGATCCCGATCCCGATCCCGATCCCGGTCCTGATCCCGTCCTCGTCCTCGTTCCCGATTCCCGGTTCCCGGTTCCCGTGATCGTGACCCCGCGCGCCGCGTCGGGAACTCAGGTACGCCGCCCCGGCCTTCGACGCATCCACAGGACCGCGCCGCCGAGGACGGCGGCGGCCACCAGCCCGCTGCCGATCGCGATGTCGGTGGGCGTCGCCCCGGTGGAGGTGCCGCCGCCGAGACCGCCTCGGACACCACCGACGACGGTGAAGGCGGCCGGCCGGGTCAGGGTCCGGCCGTCGCCGCAGCGGGCCGTGATGTCGTAGGACCCCGGCCGCACGCCCCGGTCGACGAAGACCCGCGCGGTGGCCGTGCCGCCGCCCGTGCCGCGCAGCCGGGTGGTCCTGAAGGCCCGCGACCCGACCGTGCTGCCGGACCTCCGGCACGCGTCGCCGTCGACCGCGACGGTCAACGGGCCGCCCTGGAAGACCACACCGGGCCTGGCCCTGATGTTCCTCGGAGCGTCGTCCCGCCGGCTCCCGCCGCTCCCCTGGTCCCAGCCGTCGTCCGGGCCCTCGTCGTCCCACGGCCCGTCGTCGCCGAAGCGTCCGTAGTCGCCCCGGTCCCCGTCGTCGTAGACACGCCCGCTGTCGTCCAGGCGTTCACCGGCTCCCCGTTCGCCGTAGCCCGGTTCGCTCCAGGCCATGGCCGCGGGGGTGGCGAACCCCAGCGCGGCGACCGCGGCGGCCGAGACCGCCAGGGCACGGATGGTACGCATGTGATCCTCCGCGGAAGACGCCCCGGGACCCGTCCCCGGTCGATCGGCGAGAAAGCGCCTCCCAGTCAGACCCTCAGTTGCCGTGCGGGGGGCCGCATTTCGGGAATGGTCCGTCCTGGTGAGAAGACACGCCGAATGACTTACACATAATCAGATATTGCCGCAGGTCACGGACTGCCAGAAATATCCTGCACTCGGCAACTCGGATGGCGCACCACGGTGGCGCTCCCCCGGCCTTCCACCCGTGCCCCGCCGCCGCCGGGCATGCTCCACTTAGCTTTCTCGTATGCGCGACGGACGCGGTGACGGCCGTGTCGAGAGGGGATGGCGAATGTCTTCGTCCGCATGGCCCGAAGAGGAGGAGCGGCAGAGGAAGCGGGTCCCCTGGGGCGTGATGGCCCTCGTTCTGCTGACCGGTCTCGCACTCATCCGCAACGGCTCCGGCGAGTTCGACGTGGGCCCTCCGCAGCCCGCGTCGGTGGCAGCGGCGGCGGACGGCCGGACCCCCGCGTCCGGCCTCGCGAAGGCGCCCGCCCCCCTGCCGTACTCCGTGGTGGACCGGGTGCGGATCCCGGCGATCCGGGTCGACGCACCGGTCGTGCCGGTCGGCCTCGACACGGACGGCTGGGTCGGCGCGCCGCCCCCCGACGACCCGAATCTCGCGGGGTGGTTCACCGGCGCGGTCTCGCCCGGCGAGAAGGGCACCTCCGTCGTCGTGGGCCATGTGGACAACGCGCGGGGCCCGGCCGTCTTCTACGGACTCGGGGCCCTCAAGAAGGGAAACCGGGTCGAGATCCTGCGCAAGGACGGGAAGACCGCGACATTCGAGATCTACGACATCCAGGTGTTCCAGAAGAGCGCCTTTCCCGGTGACCGGGTGTACGGCAGCAAGGGCACCCCGGAATTGCGCGTCATCACCTGCGGGGGAGGTTTCTCCGAAGCGAACGGCTACGACGGCAACGTCGTCGTGTTCGCCCGTCTCGCCGGTGTCCGCTGAACGATTCGCGCGGCGGGAGCGGAGGCGGGACCGGGACCGGGAGCGCGGCAATCCGCCGGACGCCTTCGGGGGCGGTGCGGGGGTTCGCGGATCCGGGGCCGCCCGTCGCGGCGGCCGGCGTTCCCCCGTCCCCTCCCGCTCCGTCCCGCCCGCCCCGTCCCGGCCTTCCCCTCCCTGCGGTCACCGTCCCGGCGGTCACCGGGCGCCGGGCTCGGGTCGTCAGTCCCAGGTCATCGATCCCGGGTCACCGGTCCCAGGTCGCCCGTTCAGGCGTAACGGCGTCGCGGCACGGTGAGGTGGTAGCCCCGGTCCAGCAGCTGGGGCAGATAGTCGCGCAGCGCCCGTACGGTCTGGGAGCGGTCGCCGCCCGCGTCGTGGGAGAGCACGATGACGCCCGGGGCGGCGCCGTGCTCCACCCGGTGGACGATGGTGCCGGTCCCGGGCGTGGTCCAGTCGCGGGAGTCGACCGTCCACGCCAGCGGCTCCATGTCCAGGTCCGCGCCGATCTGGAAGGTCGCACGGTTCCAGGCTCCGTAGGGGGCTCGGAACCACAGTGGCCGCTCGCCGTAGGCGTCCTCGATGACGTCGCTGGTGCGCTCGATCTCGGAGCGGATCTGCGAGCGCCGGAGCTGGGTCAGCAAGGGGTGCGTCCAGGTGTGGTTGCCGACGACGTGCCCGTCGTCGGCCATCTCCGCCAGCAGGTGCTTGTTGTCCGCGGCCATCCCCCCGCACACGAAGAACATCGCCCGCACGTCGTACTTGCGCAGGGTCTTCAGGATGGTCGGGGTGTACTGCGGATCGGGGCCGTCGTCGAAGGTCAGCACCATGCTGCGGCCACGCCCGGACATCTCCAGGAGCGGCTCGCGCCTTACGGGGGGAGGCAGGGGCCTGCTGCTCGGTGGCCCGTCCCCGGCCATGGGCAGCAGCCGGTGGCCGGACGCCCCGAGGGGCGCGCGGGCCTGCGGGCCGGCGGCCGGGGGGCGCACCGGGCTCCCGGCCGGTCCGTCGGTGAGGACGCGGGCCGTGCCCGTCGCCCCCGCCACCCCCAGGACGGCGACGCCGGCGGTCAATGCCCGGCGTCGCGTGAGCAGCTGGTCCTTTTCCATGCCCCATCAGTCGCCCAACGGGCGGGGGACGCGGCTGAGCAACACCGGCGCGAGTCCGGGAAAGCACCCGATGGGACCAGTTCAGCGGTGACGCACCAGAGGGAACGGCAGGGTCTCACGGATCGTGAGACCGGTGAGGAACATGACCGTCCGGTCGACGCCGATGCCGAGCCCACCGGTGGGCGGCATGGCGTATTCGAGCGCGTCGAGGAAGTCCTCGTCGAGCTCCATCGCCTCGGGATCGCCGCCGGCCGCGAGCAGCGACTGCGCGGTCAGCCGCCGCCGCTGCTCCACCGGGTCGGTCAACTCCGAGTAGGCGGTGCCCAGTTCGGTACCGAAGGCGACGAGGTCCCAGCGTTCGGCGAGGCGTGGGTCGGTGCGGTGCTGCCGGGTGAGCGGGGAGACGTCGGTCGGGAAGTCCTTGTAGAACGTGGGCAGTCGGGTCTTCGCCTCCACCAGTCGCTCGTACATCTCCAGTACGACGTCGCCGCGGCCGTCGTCCGCCCGGTACGGCACCCCCGCGCGGTCGCACAGGCCGTGCAGCGCCGCCGGCGGTGTGTCGGCGTCGACCTCCTCGCCCAGTGCCTCGGAGAGGGCGCCGTACACCGTTCTGACGGGCCACGGACCGGAGATGTCGTACTCGGTGCCGTCCCGGCGGGCGACGGGCGCCCCGAAGGCGGCGGTCGCCGCGCCCTGGATCAGTTCGCGGGCGAGGTCGAGCATGACGTCGTAGTCGGCGAACGCCTGGTAGGCCTCCAGCATCGTGAACTCGGGGTTGTGCTTGTGGGAGACGCCCTCGTTGCGGAAGGTGCGGCCCATCTCGAAGACCTTCTCCAGGCCGCCGACGCACAGCCGCTTGAGGTACAACTCGGGGGCGATGCGCAGATAGAGGTCCAGGTCGTAGGCGTTGATGTGGGTCGTGAAGGGGCGGGCGTTGGCGCCGCCGTGGATCTGCTGGAGGATCGGTGTCTCGACCTCCAGGTAGCCGCGGTCCAGCAGCCCCTGGCGCAGGGCCTGCACGGCGGTGGAGCGGATCCGGACGACCTGACGTGCCTCGGGGCTCGACACCAGGTCGACATGGCGGCGGCGCACCTTCGCCTCGGGGTCGGTCAGACCCCGGTGCTTGTCGGGCAGCGGGCGCAGGCACTTGCCGGTGAGCCGCCAGTCGGTCACGAAGACGGTGAGGGTGCCCCGGTCGCTGGCCCCGGAGACGCCGTCGGCGCTGAGGTGGTCGCCGATGTCGACGTCCGCGCGGAACCGGTCGAGGGCGGGTCCCGATCCGGAGCGGGTGAGGGCGATCTGAAGGTCGCCCGACCAGTCGCGCAGAACGGCGAAGACGAGGCCGCCGAAGTCACGTACGAGGACGACCCGTCCGGCGACGGTCACCCGCTGCCCCGCGCGGACCTCGGCGAGGGTGTGGGTGCGCGGCGCGACACCCACCGGGTACGGGTCGGTGCCCGTGGCTCGGAGCCGTTCGAGCGTGCGGTGGCGGACACGGACCTGCTCGGGCAGGCCCGCCGTCGGATCGGGGGCCCCGGCCGTCTCCCCGCCGGCGGGGACCGGGGCCGCCGGTGCGGGCAGGTCCCCGGTGCCCACGGGTGCGGTCCGGGCCCTCGTGCGTCCCTTGCCCCACAGTTTGCGCAGCGACGGCACGGAGACGAAGCCCTCGGCGATGCCGGAGGCCATGCCGATACGGGCGAGGGCGCCCGCGTCGCCGTAGCAGAGGAAGCGGGGATACCAGGCGGGGTGGTACTTGGCGTTGGACCGGTACAGGGCCTCCAGCTGCCACCACCGGGAGAAGAACAGCAGCAGCTTGCGCCAGAGCCGCAGCACCGGCCCGGCACCGATCCGGGCGCCCTCCTCGAAGACCGACCGGAACACCGCGAAGTTGAGGGAGACACGGCGCACGCCGAACTTCCCGGCCACCGCGCACACCTCGGCGACCATGTACTCCATGACGCCGTTGGGGGCCCCGCGGTCACGGCGCATCAGGTCGAGCGAGATGCCGTCGTCGCCCCAGGGCACGAAGGAGAGCAGGGCCAGGAGCCTGCCGTCGGGGTCCATGGCCTCGACGAGGAGGCAGTCTCCGTCCGCCGGGTCGCCGAGCCGGTCCAGGGCCATCGAGAAGCCCCGCTCCGTCTCGGTGTCGCGCCAGGCGTCGGCCCGGTCGACGACTTCCTCCATCTCCTCGTCGGTGAGGGTGGAGTGGCGGCGTACCCGGCAGGTGGCCCCGGTACGCCGCACGCGGTTGACGGCCTGGCGGGTGACGCGCATGTCGCGGCCGTCCAGGTCGAAGCCGGCGACGTTCAGGATCGCCTCGTCACCGAGTTCGAGCGCCCCGAGACCGGCCCGCACGAAGGCCCTGGCGCCGTCCTCGGAGGCGCCCATGACGGCGGGCACCCAGGCGTAGCGGCAGGCGAGGTCCAGCCAGGCGTCGATGGCGTGCAGCCAGGCCTCGCGGTCGCCGACCGGGTCGCCGCTGGCGAGGCAGACCCCGGCCTCGACGCGGTAGGTGACGGCGGCCTTGCCACTGGGCGAGAAGACGACGGCCTTGTCACGGCGGGTGGCGAAGTAGCCGAGCGAGTCGTCGGCGCCGTAGGCCCGCAGCAGTGAGCGGATCCGGGACTCCTCGTCGCCGTGCAGGGCCGCCTCAAGCCGCTGCGAACGAAAGAGCGTGGCGGCGGCGTTGAGCAGGGCGACGGCCCCGAACAGGCCGAGGAAGAAGTAGACCTGGTGGGGTGGGCGTCCGCCGAACGAGTCGGCGGAGACGAGTCCGCCGCACACCCGGCCGGCCGCCCATGTGAGCCGGTCGCCGCGCGGCAGGGTGCCCGGGAACAGCTCGACCAGGCCCCAGCCGAGCAGGATGGCCACGACGAGCCCGGCGACCAGGACGGCCAGCGCCCGCCACACGGCGCCGCGCCGGGAGTCCGCGTAGAACTCGCGGCGTGCCACGACCAGCAGCACCAGGGCGGCGCCGCAGACGACGAAGGACGGCAGCGACTCGGCGTACAGGCCCATCGCGAGGCCGACGACGTCGGACAGGACCAGCAGGCCGAGGTAGACGACGACCAGCCACCAGGCGATCTTCTTGCGGGCGGCGGTCGCGGCGGCGAGCAGGAAGAGGAAGGCCGCGTACGCGAGGTTCGCGCTGACCGGGACGATCAGCAGGTCGAGGAAGTCCACCACGGGGCGCAGCAGACGGCGCAGGGGCTCGACGAAGGCCAGTACGACACAGAGCGCGCCGAGGGCGCCGAAGAAGGCCCCGTAACCCTCGGGCACCTTGCTGAGGAAACCGTCCCGGGACGGCCGTACGGGACCTTCGGCGCCCTTCGGTCCACGGGCCTCGACGGTGGCACTCATGGTTCCGACTCTAGGAAGAGCCGGGCGGCCCCGCCCGTCGAGCGGCCGGCCGCTCGTCGCATACCGCGCGCGCGGGGGCCGCCCCGGGCGTACGCCCCGTGGAACCCGGTCGGGCGCCGGAGCCACCCCGGGCGTGCGCCCCGCAAGTCGCCGCGAGGACACTCCCCGTGCGCCGGCCCGGCCGCTTCGTCCCGAGAACGTCCGGTACGTCGGGCCGGACCGGACGTCGTCCGGCAGTCGGCCCGGCACCGGAGCGCACACCGTCCCCTCGCGCCACCGCGGCCGACACGCCGTCCCCCTGGTATCCACACGCCCCACCCGCCCCGCCGACCTGCGGCTACCGATAGCCTCAGCGATGTGGCGGAACAGCAACCCTCGCACCAGTTCGAGCGCGGCACGGACGGCCCCAAGGTCATCGTCGTCGGCGTGGACGGCTCCGACTCCTCACTGCGCGCCGCGGCGTACGCGAGCGGTCTGGCCAGACGGCAGAACGCGCTGCTCGCCGTCGTCTACATCCAGCCCGTCATGGCCGCGGGAGCGGCCTTCGGCGCGCCGGTCGCGGAGACGACGGACCGGATCGCGGAGGACCTCATCGCGCAGATCCGCGAGGCCGCCGGACGGCTCAAGGACATATTCGCGGTGCGCTGGGAGTTCCACACCTTCCGTGGCGACCCGTACAACGGCCTCGTGAAGGCGGCGGACGAACTCACCGCGGACGCCGTGGTGGTCGGCGCCTCAGAGCAGGCGGGGCACCGCATCGTCGGGTCGGTGGCGATCCGGCTGGTGAAGGCGGGACGCTGGCCGGTCACGGTCGTCCCGTAGCGGCCGGGCCCGGATGCCCGTCGCCGGCCCTCGCCGCCCCTCACCGGTCGTCGCCCGGGGAGGGCCGGTCCCTTCCGCCGGAGGACGCCCGGGAGCCGAGGGCCCACGAGGCCGCCGGCGCGTCGATCCCCCGCCGACGCGCCGTTGACGGCGGGGCGCGCGCCGGACGGGGCGCGCCCGGGGCCCGCTGAACCGTTCACCGTGCCGTTCACCGACTGCATCGACCGCCCACCGCAGACCCGTGCCCCGCCCCTGTCCGAGCGGAGCGACAGCCGCTGGCATACAGGCCATGACGGCCGGAACCACCACCAAGACGACCGCCGAGCACGAGCTGGCCGCGCTGCAGCGCGAGCACGGACGGCCCCTCTTCGCCCTGCTGCTGCGCCTGTCCGACGGCGACCGGCAGCGCGCCGAGGATCTGCTGCAGGAGACGTTCGTACGGGCCTGGCAGCACCCCGAGGCGCTGCGCGCCGACGACTTCACCTCCGTACGCCCGTGGCTGCTGACCGTGGGACGACGGCTCGCGATCGACGCGCGGCGGGCCCGTCAGGCGCGGCCCCCGGAGGTGGGTGACGCGGTACTGGACAGTGCGCGGGTGTGCGCGGATCACGCCGAAAGGTCGGCGGCGACGCTCGATGTGCGGGAGGCTGTGAAGACTCTCACTCCCGAGCACCGTGACGTCCTGGTACAGGTGTACTTCCAGGGGGCCAGTGTGGCGGAGGCCGCCGCCGCGCTCGGAATTCCGCCCGGTACCGTGAAGTCGCGGGCCTATTACGCGTTGCGCGCCCTGCGCCGGGTACTTCCGGGATACGCGGCCGACCTGCGGTGAAACCGAGTCCCGGGTCAAGCCTCCGTAAAGCGCCTGCCAAGGACCATGGTTGAGTATTCCGCTTGTCCTCATCCGTGTTCCGACCGAGAGCCCGGGTCGGGCGACGCGCACGCACCGGAGGAAGGCAGGAAGGGATGCTGCACAGAGGTCAAGAGAGCACGGACGGCACCGGCGGTGGGGAACTCACCGTCCCCATGGCGTGGTTGTACGCCGAGTACATCGCCGACGAGTTGTTGCGGACCGGCGACCTGATGCCGCCCACGTCCTTCGAGTTCCGCGCCGGGCGCGACGCCCTGGCACTGACCATCTTTCTCTCCGACGGCGACGGCGAGCTCTCGGGCATCCGGGTCGTCTCGCAACTGGAGACCTGGCTCTCGCTGACCGCCTACGACCAGCCGTGGCAGGAGTGGGTGCGCGAGCACATGGCCCGGCTCACCGCCGAGGCGGCCGAGTGCGGAGGGCCCGCCCCGGACCTGGAGCTGGCCACGGCGGCCTGGCGCTGGCTGGAGGAGACCGAACTGCTCGCCCCCGACCTGGACGCCGTACCCGGCGGCGGTCCGATCCCCGGCGAGGACGACGGCCCCAAGGTGTGGACACCGGCCTGGCAGCTGGGCCTGCCCCTCGGGCACCTGGCGATCCATCTCTTCTGACCGCACCCCTCCGGCACTCACTCTTCTCACCCTTCTCAGCATTCTCAGCCGTCACTCTTCTCCGGCCACTCCTCTTCCGACCACACCCTCCGATCCTCCGCACGCATCCTCCGCACGCATTCCTCGCACAGTCATCGACTCCTACGAGAAACCCCCTCGCGATCTCCGGACGGCCGTCCCGCGGACGCGTCCCGGGCAACTTTTCCGGGCACGCACCAATCCGCGGGCGCCCTCGCTCCGAACGTCTTCGCCGCGATTCCGGACGAGCTTGAGTGATTCGGCGGTCTGGTCCGTACCGGTGGGCAACAGCAACACCACCCCCACCCCGCTCGATCGCCACGAGGATTCGGTATTCGGTATGAGGTCCCTGGAACGGCATCGTGACGTCGGCGCCTACGCGCTCGGCGTGCTGGACGAGGCGGATGCCTTCCGCTTCGAGGATCACCTCATGGAGTGCCCCCAGTGCACGGCGCAGGTGAGTGAGTTCCGACCCGCCGCACGGCAGATGATGCTGTACCGGCTGGCCACACCGCGCTCCGTGCACCCGTTCGCGGCACCGGGCCCCCGGCTGCTGGACACGCTGCTCGGCGAAGTGGCGGGCCGCCGCCGGGCCGGCCGCAGGCGCTGGCTGTACGCGGTGGCCGCCGCCGTGGTCTTCGCGGCGGGCGGGCCCGCGATCGCGATGGTGACCTCGCACGGCTCGGCCTCCGGCGGCTCCGCGTCCAACCAGGCCGCCGCGACCGACGCGGACACCGGCGTCTGGGCCCGGGTCACCACCGAGGACCGGGTCTGGGGCAGTGAGGTCGACGTCGAGGTGAAGGACTCCGGGGGCCCGCGGCCCTGTCAGCTCGTCGCCGTCGGCAAGGACGGCTCGGAGCAGACGGTCACCAGCTGGATGGTGCCCGACCACGGCGGCGCGTCCGCCAACATGCGGGGCGGCGCCTCGATGGCCTCCTCCGACATCAGCCGGTTCGAGGTGCGCACAGCGGACGGCAAGCACCTGGTGACGGTCAAGTCCCCCTGACCGACGGCTATTTGAGCAGTCGGGACATCCGGCGGTCGGCCAGCGGTCTGCCGCCCGTCTGACAGGTCGGGCAGTACTGCAGCGAGGAGTCGCTGAAGGAGACCTCGCGGATGGTGTCACCGCACACCGGACACGGCTCGCCCGTCCTGCCGTGCACCCGCAGCCCGCTCTTCTTCTCCCTCTTGAGACGACCGGCGGCCAGCCCGTGGGAGCGCTCCACCGCCTCGGTGAGCGTCCCGCGCAGGGCCTCGTACAGACGGGCGGTCTCCTCGGGCGTCAGCGAGGAGGCGAGCTTGAAGGGGGACATCCTGGCGGCGTGCAGGATCTCGTCGCTGTACGCGTTCCCCACGCCCGCGATCAGACCCTGGTCCCGCAGGGCGCCCTTGAGGCGGCGCCGCTCCCCCTCCAGCAGCCGCGCGAACCGCGCCTCGTCGAAGTCGGCCGCGAGCGGGTCGGGGCCGAGGCGCGCCACGCCGGGGATCTCCTCCGGGTCCCGGACCACGTGGACCGCGAGTCTCTTCTGGGTGCCGGCCTCGGTGAGGTCGAACCCCTCGCCGTTCTCCAGGGCCACGCGCAGGGCCAGGGGACCCTTGCCCGGCCGGGGCGGGCCGTCGGGCAGCGGGTCCCGCCACTGCAGCCAGCCCGCGCGGGCCAGGTGCGTCACGAAGTGCAGGCCGTCGGCCTCGATGTCGAGGAACTTGCCCCGCCGGCGCACGGCGGTGACCTCACGGCCCTCGAAGGCGGTGACGGGCGGGTCGTAGGTCTTCAGGACACTGATGGCGACGGGCAGCACGCGCACGACCTCTCGGCCGACGAGATGGTCGGCCAGGAAGTCCTTGAGCGCTTCGACCTCTGGCAGTTCCGGCATGCATCCAGAGTGCCACCCGGCACCGACACCACCATCCGGAACAGCGGCCGCGCCCGTCCGGGCCGGCCCGCGCCGTCGGTCAGTCCCGTCCCGGGACGAGGAACTCGCACCACACGCACTTGCCGCCGCCCCGGGCCTCCACACCCCACACGTCGGCGAGCCGGTCGACCAGCAGCAGACCGCGGCCGGAGACACCGGACACGCCCGCCTCCCGGCGGCGCGGCAGGGCGCTGGAGGAGTCCTCGACCTCGACGCGCAGCCTGCGGTCCGGGCCGCTCAGGACCCGCAGCGTGACGATCGCGGGACCCTCGGTGTGCATGAGGGCGTTGGTGATCAGTTCGTCGGCTACGAGTTCGATCTCGTCGGCGCGCTCGGCGGCGCCCCAGGCGCGGACCGCCACCCGGATCATGTGCCGGGCCTCGGTGAGGGCCTCGGAGTCGCCCGGCTCCACATGCTGCTGGAGCCGGCCACCGGACTGCCGGGGACCGGGGCCGCGGCGGCGCAGGAGCAGCAGGGCCACGTCGTCCTCGCCGCCGCGCTCCTCGGCCACGTCGATGAGCCGGTCGGCGAGATCGCACACGTCCTGCGGACCCGACCGGATCAGCTCCATGAGGGTGTGCATCCCCTCGTCGAGGTCCACGCCGGGCTGCTCCACGAGGCCGTCGGTGCACAGCATCAGGGTCTGGCCCGGGTCGAGTTCGACCGTCTCCACCGGATACTCGAGCCGTCCGAACAGCGCGGACAGACCGAGCGGCAGGCCCCCTTCGACGGACAGCCGGCGGCAGGTGCCGTCGGTGAGCCGGACCAGCGGGTCGATGTGGCCGGCCCGCACCAGCTGGACGACTCCGGTGGACAGGTCGGCCTCCGCGTACAGGCAGGTCGCGAAGCGTTCGGTGTCGAGTTCGTGCAGGAAGACGGAGGCGCGGGCCATCACGGTGGCGGGGGTGTGCCCCTCGGCGGCGTAGGCGCGCAGCACGATGCGCAACTGCCCCATGACGGCGGCCGCGTGCGTGTCGTGGCCCTGGACGTCGCCGATGACGGCGCCGACACGGCCGCCCGGCAGCGGGATGAGGTCGTACCAGTCGCCGCCGACGTCCCGGCCGAGGGAGGCGGAGCGGTAGCGGACGGCGGTGTCGGCACCCGGCACGCTGGGGACGGAGCGCGGCAGCATGGCCTGCTGGAGTCCCTGGGCGAGGTCCTTCTCCTGCTCGTAGAACATGGCCCGTTGCAGGCTCTGGGCGATGCTGCTGCCGAGTGCGACGAGGACGTTGCGCTCCTCGGAGGAGAAGCCGTACCGGTCGTTGTAGAGGAGGCCGAGGGCACCGATGGGACGGGCCTGCGCGATCAGCGGCAGATAGGCGGCCGAGGTGATCTCCAGGTCGGTGATGTGCGGCCACAGCACCGGGTACGACGCGGCGAAGTCGTCCGGCGACTCGATGAAGCGCGGGGCGAGGGTCCGCACGACCTCGCTCATCGGGTACTCCTCGTCGATCCGGGTGATCAGGGTGCCGGGTACGAAACTGCCGGCGGGGCCCTCGGCGACGAGCCGGATACGGCCGGCCTCGACCAGCCCCATCACCATGCTCGTGGCCCCCAGATAGGTGAGGCCGTGGGTGTCCTTGAGGATGTCGATGACGTCCTGGACGGTACGGGCGTGGGCCAGCGCCGCCGTGGTGATCTGTACGACGTTGGTCTGCTGGCGGCGGGCCTCGTCCTGGGCGGCGAGTTCGTGACGGGCGGCGCCCTCGCTCAGTTCCTGCGTGGCGTCGCGCACGATGCCGATGATCCGGCGCGGTCTGCCGGTCCCGTCGCGCCGGATGCAGCCCTGGGTGTGGGTCCAGCGCAGCGAGCCGTCCCGGCGGCGGACGCGGAAGTAGGCTCCGTAGTTCTCGCTGCCGTCCTTGATGGCCTGGGAGACCACGGTGTCGAGGCGGATGCCCTCCGCCGGGGGCATCCGGACCGACAGGCTCCCGGGGGACCCGTCGAACTCGCCGGGTCGCAGGTCGAAGATCTCGTGGGCCCGGGCGTCCATGTGGAACAGCCCGCTGTCCAGGTCCCAGTCGAAGCTGCCCATGCGGTTGAGCGCCAGGATCGGATCCGGGTGGGCGGGCCAGTCGTCCGGGAGAGGCAGGGCGCTCGCTCCCCGATCAACCATGGGGCCACCTTTTCAGGATTTGCCGGATTGTTCGACTTCTGGGGCGCCCGCTTCCGGGCCCTCCGCGGCGGGTCCCGGGGGCCGTCGTCCAGGCGGTCCCCGCTCCGCTCAGCTGTCGAAGACGTCGGTCGGGGCGTCGAACACGGTGCCCCCGTCGGGTGACTCGTCGGGCACCGGACCGCCGCCGTCGGGCAGGCCCGGCAGGGTGTCGGGGCCGGTCTCCTCGCTCGACTCGCCCGGCCCGGGAACGGTGCCCTCGTGCGACGGCGCCGTAGGGGGCTCGCCCACGGTCGGGGGTGGCGGGGACGTGACGGTGGCCGTGGGGCAGTCCGCGGCCGCCACCGAGGTCTGCGCGGGCGCCACCTCGTCCGGGACGCTCCCGGTCGGACCGGGCGGGACGGTCACGGTCGGCGTCGCACAGTCGGGCGCGGAGTCCTCGGGCGACCGTCCGGTCCCGCTCGGCGAGTCGCCGGGGTCCGGGCGGCCGGAGGCCGACGGCGAGGCCTGCGCACTCGTGTCCGGGCCTGTCGGAGGAACGCCGGACGGCCCGATGTCGGGTGCTCCGGCCTCGGGCGGCCGGACGGCGACGTCACGGCGCCCGTCGTCGCCGATCCTCCGCTCGATCCAGGTGTCGTCGTCGAGGTCGATGATCGTGACGCTGCTGAGCGCCGCGGGCGCCGGCGTCACCTCGATGACCTCGCCGGGCCGGAAGGCGGACCACGCCTGTCCGCGGGTGGCCGTGGTGCCGCGCGGGGCGACCGGCGTGTTCAGCGGGTTGCCGCAGGCGCAGCGGAGCCGGGGCACGCCCCGGTCGTCGACGAGCACGGCGGTGCCCGCCTGGAGCACTGCCTGGAATCCGGTCACCCGGCCGTCCCTGTAGCCGTGGTCGGTGACCCGTGTGTCGGCGCGCAGGACGACCGAGGTCAGCCCGCGCAGAAAGTCCGGGACGGCGGTCCGGGCGATGCCCGCGGCCAGGGCGAAGGCCTGTGTCCTGCGGGGGTCGGCGGCGAGCAGTGCGGCCTGCCGGTCGACGTCGCAGCTGCCGGCCGCACGGGTGCCGCCGTACAGGCCCGGTGTACCGCCCGGAAAGCCGGCCGGGCGCGCGGTGGTGGTGCCGTCACCGGGCGCCGAGGAGTCCCGCGGCGTCGATTGCGGCGATCGGGTGACGCGCGGCCGGGTGGCGGCGGCGGTGACCGTCGACCCGGTGAAGGCGTCGGGCCCCTGGGCGGCGACCGGCTGGAGGAGGATCCCGCCGTCGGAGGCGTCGGACGCCGTGTTCTCGTCGCTCCCGTCGTCGCCGCCGCCGCACCCGGCGACGAGGAGGGCCGCCGAGAGCGCACAGGCCGTGACGAAGGTTCGGGTGGGTATGCGCACCGCGTTCTCCCGTTCATCCCGGACAGGTCGTTGACCATTGTCTGCGTCGCCCGGTTGGCTCACGCAAGCGGAGAAGATCACCCAGCGTCACAATGGAAGGGAGAGGAGCGACTCGCCGTGGACTGGTTCACCGCCCCCGACTACTGGCTGAGCCGGCTGGTCTTCCAGCGGGCGCTGGCCGTGGTGTATCTCGTCGCGTTCCTCGGCGCGGCGCTGCAGTTCCGGGCGCTGATCGGGGAGCGGGGGATGCTGCCCGTGCCCCGCTTCGTGGCGCGGGTGCCGTTCCGCCACGCCCCGAGCGTGTTCCACCTGCACTACTCGGACCGCTTCTTCGCGGTCTGGTCCTGGACGGGCTGTGCGGTGTCCGCGGCCTTGGTGGCGGGTCTCGACGGGTACCTTCCGCTCTGGGGCGGCATGGTGCTGTGGCTCGTCCCCTGGGCGCTGTATCTCTCGATCGTCAACGTCGGGCAGACCTGGTACGCGTTCGGCTGGGAGTCGCTGCTCCTGGAGGTCGGCTTCCTCGCCGTCTTCCTGGGCAACGACGAGGTCGCTCCCCCGGTCGTGGTCCTCTTCCTGCTGCGCTGGGTGCTGTTCCGGGTGGAGTTCGGCGCGGGTCTGATCAAGCTGCGCGGCGACGCCTGCTGGCGGAAGCTGACGTGTCTGGACTTCCACCACGAGACCCAGCCGATGCCCGGCCCGTTGAGCTGGTTCTTCCACCACCTCCCCAAGCCCCTGCACCGGGTGGAGGTGGCCGCGAACCACGTCACCCAGCTCGTCGTCCCCGTCCTGCTGTTCGCCCCGCAGCCGGTCGCGACGGCCGCCGCCTCGCTGATGGTGCTGACCCAGGTGTGGCTGGTGCTGTCGGGCAACTTCTCCTGGCTGAACTGGACCACGATCGTGCTGGCCCTGTCCGCCGTCGAGTTCCCGGCCACTCCCCCACGGGTGGCGGGGCCGCCCCCCTGGTACGAGATCGTGGTCCTCGCCGTCGCCGCGTGCCTGGTGGGCCTCGGCTACCGTCCCGCCCGCAACATGGTCTCCCGGCGCCAGGTCATGAACCGCTCCTTCGACCCGCTGCGCCTGGTCAACACCTACGGCGCGTTCGGCAGCGTCAGCCGGGTGCGCCACGAGGTGGTCGTCGAGGGCACCGCCGACGAGGTGCCGCGCGAGGACTCGGACTGGCGGGAGTACGAGTTCAGGGGCAAGCCCGGTGATCCCCGGCACTGGCCGCGCCAGTTCGCGCCCTACCATCTGCGGCTCGACTGGATGATGTGGTTCGCGGCGCTCTCCCCGGCCTACGCCGGTCCCTGGTTCACCGGTCTGGTCGAACGGCTGCTGGAGAACGACCGCGACACGCTGCGGCTGCTGCGCCGTTCCCCGTTCCCGGCGGACGCGCCGCCCCGGTACGTCCGGGCCCGCCTGTACCGCTACCGCTACACGACCTGGCGCGAGCTGCGGGAGACGGGGGCGTGCTGGCACCGGACCCCTGTCCGGGATTTCCTGCCGCCGACACGGTTGGAGTGGGCCGATCAGAGCCGGTAGACGCGCAGGGCCGTGCCGCCGAACACGTCGGCGCGCTCCCCTTCGTCGAGCGCGTCGGTCAACTCCTTGGTCGCCGCGACCACTTGGGCGTACGAGGCGGCCAGCGTGCACACCGGCCAGTCGGAACCGAACATCAGACGGCCGGGGCCGAAGGCCTCCAGCGCGGTCTCGGCGTACGGACGCAGGTCGTCGACCGTCCACTTCGCCGGGTCGGCCTCGGTGACCAGGCCGGAGAGTTTGCCCACCGTGTTGGGGAGCGCCGCCAGCGCCCGCACCTGGTCCGCCCACGGATCCAGGGCGCCGGCGGCGATCGGCGGCTTCCCCAAGTGGTCGAGGACGAAGGTGAGTTCGGGGTGGTCCTGGGCGGCACGGACACAGCCGGGCAGTTGACGGGGCAGCACGACCAGGTCGTAGACCAGGCCGGCCTCCGCGACGGCCGCCAGCCCGCGCCGCACGTCCGGCCGCAGCAGCCACTCGGGCTCCGGCTCGCCCTGTACCTGGTGACGGATGCCCTTGAGGTGGCGGCCGCCCGGAAGTTCCCGCAGCCGGGCCAGTTCGTCGGCGACGTCCGGCCGGGTGAGGTCGGTCCAGCCCACCACTCCGGCGATCAGCTCGCTGCGCCGGGCGAGGTCGAGGAACTCCGGGGTCTCCTCGGCCACGGTGACGGTCTGGACCAGGACGGTCCGTCCGATCCCGGCGGCGGCCGCCTCGGGCCGAAGGTCGTCGACGGTGAAGTTCCGGCGCAGCGGCCGGAGTCCGGGGCCGGTGATCCAGTCCTGGTCCCGGACGGAGAGGTCCCACACGTGGTGGTGCGCGTCCACCCTCATGGCAGCTCCCACACGACGGGCAGCCCCGCCGCGGCGCCCTCGCCGGAGTAGTCGTGCACGACGTCGAGGAGTTCGGCCATCCGTGCCTGCCAGGCGATGTTGACCGGCAGCCGTTCCAGTTCGGCGAGCATCCGGCCGTAGTCCTCGCACTCCAGGACGTGGAACAGGTCGGTGCCGCTGCGCCAGATCGTCCACGAGGTGGCGCCGGCGGCCCGGATGGCCGCGGTGAGTTCCGCGGGGACCTTCCGGTGCGCGGCCTCGTACGCGTCGACGCGGTCGGCGCGCACCTTGGTGTGCAGGGCGATTCTCATGACGGGTCCTGTACGGGTACGGGGGCTTCCTCGGGCAGCAGTCCCGTCTCCCGCAGCTCCCGCCAGAACGCGGCGGGCACCGGCGTTGCGAACTGCTCGGCGCAGTCCCGGACTTCGTGTGCCGAGCGGGCGCCGACGAGCACGCTCACGACGGCCGGATGGGCGGCGGGGAAGGCGAGCGCGGCGGCGCGCAGGGTGATGCCGTGCCGCCCGGCGATCTCCTTGAGCCGCAGGGCCCGCTCCAGCGTCTCCCGGGGCGCGGCCGCGTAGTCGTAGGTCGCTCCCGGCCGCGGGTCCGCGAGCAGGCCGGAGTTGAAGGCGCCCCCGACGACGACCGAGGTGCCGCGTTCCAGGGCGGCGGGCAGCAGTTCGGCCAGCGCCCGGTGATCGAGCAGGGTGTAGCGCCCGGCGCAGAGCACGACGTCCACGTCCGTCTCGCGCACGAAGCGGGTGAGCATCCCGGCCTGGTTCATGCCGGCGCCGATCGCGCCCACCACGCCTTCCGAGCGGAGTTTCTCCAGCGCCGGGTAGCCCTCGTGGAAGGCCTGCTCGGCGTGGTCGTCGGGGTCGTGGAGGAAGACGACGTCCACGCGGTCGAGGCCGAGCCGTTCGAGGCCGGTCTCCAGGGCGCGTCGTACCCCGTCGGCGCTGAAGTCCCAGACCCGGCGGTGCGTGGCCGGCACGGCGAAGCCGTTCGCCAGGTCGTCGCCGCCCGTGCCGGCGGGCTCCAGGAGGCGGCCCACCTTGGTGGAGAGGGTGTACGCGTCGCGGGGCCGCGCGCGCAGGGCCGCCCCGAGTCGCCGTTCGGAGAGACCGAGGCCGTAGTGCGGCGCGGTGTCGAAGGAGCGGATGCCGCCGTCCCAGGCGGCGTCCACGGCCTCGTACGCCTGCTCGTCGCTCACCGGCGTGTACAGGTTGCCGATGCCGGCGGCGCCGAAGGACAGGGCGCTGACCTGGACGCCGCTTCTCCCGAGGGTTCTCACCGGCTCACCGGCCGCAGCCGCAGCCCCTGCATGCCGCCGTCCACGGCGAGCGCGGTGCCGGTGGTGGCGCCGGACAGCGGGCTCGCCAAATAGGCGATGGCGCCCGCGACCTCGGCGGCCGAGACGAGCCGTCCGGAGGGCTGGCGGGCTTCCAGGGCGGCCCGCTCGGCGGCCGGGTCGGGGGCGGCGTCGAGGAGCCGGCCGACCCAGGGGGTGTCCGCCGTGCCGGGGTTGACGCAGTTGACCCGGATGCCCTCGCGGAGGTGGTCGGCGGCCATGGCGAGGGTGAGGGAGAGGACGGCGCCCTTCGAGGCGGAGTACACGGCGCGCTGGGGCAGTCCGGCGGTGGCGGCGATGGAGCAGGTGTTCACGATCGCCGCGTGCGCGGATTCACGCAGATGTGGCAGGGCGGCGCGGGTCGTCCGCACCATGCCGAGGACGTTGACGTCCAGGACCCGGTGCCATTCGGTGTCGTCGTTGTCCTCGACGGTGCCCTGGGCGCCGATCCCGGCGTTGTTGACGAGGACGTCGAGTCCCCCGAGGTCCTGGGCCGCCGCGGCCACGGCCCTGCGGACGGAGGTGTCGTCGGTGACGTCGGCGCGGTGGCCGAGCAGCGGCTTCTCGACCTGCGAGAGGTCGAGGTCGAGGACGGCGACCTGGGCGCCGCGGGCCGCGAGCAGCTCGGCGGTGGCGCGGCCGATGCCGGAGGCTCCTCCGGTCACCAGCGCCTTGAGGCCTTCGAAGTCCGCGGTCATGCCGCTTCCCCCTTCTGACGGTCGGGTTCCTGCCGGGCGAGGTCGGCGGCCCAGAAGGTGCCGCCAGGGTAGGTGAACTCCGCGATGGACTCCGGACGCATGGTGGCGGAGAAGCCCGGCGCGGTGGGTGCCGTGTAGTGACCCTGCCGGATCACCACCGGGTCGAGGAAGTGGTCGTGCAGATGGTCGACGTATTCGATGACCCGGTCGTCGGTGGTCCCGGAGAGCGCCACGAAGTCGAACATCGAGAGGTGCTGGACGAGTTCGCACAGGCCGACGCCGCCGGCGTGCGGGCAGACGGGCACCCCGAACTTGGCCGCGAGCAGCAGGATGGCGAGGTTCTCGTTGACGCCGGCGACCCGGGCCGCGTCGATCTGAAGGATGTCGATGGCGCCGGCCTGGAGGAGCTGTTTGAAGACGATGCGGTTGTGGACGTGCTCGCCGGTGGCGACCTTGACGGGGGCGACCGCCTTGCGCACGGTGGCGTGCCCGAGGACGTCGTCGGGGCTGGTGGGCTCCTCGATCCAGTACGGTTCGAACTCGGCCAGCGCCCTGGTCCAGTCGATGGCCTCGTCGACGTTCCAGCGCTGGTTGGCGTCGATCGCGATGCGGATGCCGGGGCCGACGACGGAGCGGGCGACCCGGCAGCGCCGTACGTCGTCCGTCAGGTCGGCGCCGACCTTCAGCTTGATCTGGGTGAAGCCGTCGGCGACCGCCTCGGCGGCCAGCCGGGTGAGCTTCTCGTCGCTGTAGCCGAGCCAGCCCGGCGAGGTGGTGTACGCGGGGAACCCGTTCTCCCGGAGGGTGTCGGCGCGCTCCGCGGCTCCCCGTCTGCCGCGCCGCAGCAGCTCCAGCGCCTCGTCCGGGGTGAGGGCGTCCGTGAGGTAGCGGAAGTCGATCTGGCTGACCAGCCACTCCGGTTCGGCGTCGGCGAGGAGCTGCCACAGCGGTTTTCCGGCACGCTTGGCGGCCAGGTCCCAGACGGCGTTGACGACGGCGCCGATGGCCATGTGCATCACGCCCTTCTCGGGTCCCAGCCACCGCAGTTGGCTGTCCCCGATCAGGTCCCGGGCGAGCGAGCCCGGGTCGGCGCACAGCTCTTCGACGGACCGTCCCACCACATGCCCCCGCAGCGCCTCGATCGCCGCGACCTGGACGTCGTTGCCCCGTCCGATGGTGAAGGTGAATCCGTGCCCCTCGGGACAGTCGGCCGTGTCGCCGCGCAGCACGACGTAGGCCGCCGAGTAGTCGGGGTCCGGGTTCATCGCGTCCGAGCCGTCGAGCTCGCGCGAGGTGGGGAAACGGACGTCGTAGGTGTCGACCGCGGTGATGCGAGCGGCAGTTGGGGACACGGGAGGCCTTTCGGTCCGGGACAGGGGGTACGGAGGGGTCCGTACGCGAGCGAAGGGGCGGTCAGTCCTGGGCGCGTCCGGTGGTCACACGGGCGATCATCAGGGCGACCAGGATGATTCCGCCGTAGATCGCCTGGATCCAGAAGGACGGCACCTGGGCGAGGGTGAGCAGGTTCTGCACGACGCCCAGCAGCAGGACGCCGGTGAGGGCGCCGAACATGGTGCCCCTGCCGCCGTCGAGGCTGATGCCGCCGATGACCGCGGCCGCCATCACCGTGAAGATCATGTTGTTGCCCTGGTTGGCGCTGATCGCGCCGACGTACCCGGTCTGCATGATGCCGCCGACCGAGGCGAGGACACCGGCGACGACCGACACCCCGAGCAGCACCCGGTCGACACGGATGCCGGCCGCGCGGGCCGCTTCGGTGTTGCCGCCGATCGCGTACAGGGCGCGGCCGATCCGGTGGTACTTGAGGATCAGCCCGGCGATGCCGAAGGCGACCGCGGCCAGCCACACCGAGAGCGGGACGCGCAGGAAGGTGGAGGTGGCCAGGGAGAAGAACGCGTCGGGCATCCCGAACAGCGTCTTGCCCTTGGTGGCGCCGACCAGCAGTCCGCGCAGGACGATCAGCATCGCGAGGGTGACGATGAAGGCGTTGAGCTTGAGCTTCACCACGAGGACGCCGTTGAAGGCACCGATGACGCCGCCCACGACGAGGATCGCCAGGAGGGCGAGCCCGGCCGACCACTCCGTGCCCCAGCCGGACTGGGCCGCGGGCAGGACCAGCAGGGCGCCGACGGCGGGCGCGATGCCGACGACCGACTCCAGCGAAAGGTCGATCTTGCCGGTGATCAGGATCAGCGACTCGGCGAGCACCACCATCGCGAGCGCCGCGGAGGCGCCGAGGATGGAGATGAGGTTCCGCTCGGTGAGGAAGGAGTCGTTGACGATCGCGCCGAGCACCATGAGCAGCAACAGGGCGGGGACGAGGGCGAGTTCGCGCGCCCGGCGGAACAGTACGGTCTTGGTGGCACGTCCGTCGCGCACTGCTGTGGCGGCGAACGGCGGGGCCTTGGTCTCAGCCATCGGGGCCTCGCTCCCCTCGGCCGGGGGTCCGGGGTTGACCCCCCGGGGAGATGCCGTAGCCATGGTCCACTCCTTCGATGGAGGCGATCAGCTCGTGGTCGTGCCAGCCGGCCGGGTGCTCGGCGACGACACGGCCGTGGAAGAGGACGAGGACCCGGTCGCAGCGGCGCAGGTCGTCGAGTTCGTCGGAGACGACGAGCACGGCGGTCCCGTCGTCACGGGCGCTGTCCACGCGGGACAGCAGCGACTGCTTGGACTTCACGTCGACGCCCGCGGTGGGGTTGATGAGGATGAGCAGCCGGGGGTCGGAGGCGAGGGCACGGGCCATCACGACCTTCTGCGCGTTGCCGCCGGAGAGGTCGGAGACGGGCTGGTCGGGCCCCTCGGCGTGGATGTCGAGGCGGTCGATCAGCTCGTCGGCGAACCGGCGTCTGCGGTCGGTGGCGATGAAGCCGTAGCGGCCGAGCCGGTTCAGGACGCTCATGGTGGTGTTGTCGCCGATGGTCATGCCGGAGACGAGCCCCTGCTCGTGCCGGTCGCGCGGCACGCAGCCGACGCCCGCCCTGAGCGCGGCCTGCACGTCGCCGAACGGGAGCCGCTCGCCGTCGAGCCGGGCCGTTCCCCCGGTCGGCCGGTACAGGCCGGCGAGCGACTCGGCCAGCTCGATCTTGCCGCTCGCGCTGGAGCCGGCGAGCCCGACGACCTCGCCGCGGCGCACGGTGAGGTCGATGGCGTCGTATGCGTCCGAGGTGAGGCCCTCGGTGCGCAGCACGACGGGCGCGTCCTTGGGCCCGGTGTCCCGGACGGCCGCCCGTTCGGCGATCGCCTCGCCCGCCATGGCCTCCACCAGCGCCGGGCGCGGAAGCTCGGCGACCGGCGCGGTGGTGATCCAGCGGGCGTCGCGCAGCACGGTGACCGTCTGGCACACCTCGTACACCTCCTGGAGGTGGTGCGAGATGAACAGGAAGGTGACGCCGGACTCCTGGAGCGCGCGCATCCGGGTGAAGAGCCGCTCGATCTCCCGGTTGTCGAGCTGGGCCGTGGGTTCGTCGAGGACGATGAACCGGGCGCCGAAGCTCAACGCCCGGGCGATCTCGACCATTTGGCGGTCCTCGACCTTGAGGTCGGAGGTGCGGGCCTCCGGGTCGACGCGCACGTCCCAGGTCGCCAGGACGTCGGCCGCCTCGGACCGCAGTCTGCGCCAGCTGATCAGTCCGCCGCGTCCCGTCGGCTGCCGGTTGATGAAGAGGTTCTCCGCGACCGTCAACTCCGGTACGACGGTGGGCTTCTGGTAGACGCAGGCCACCTTGCGGCGCCAGGCGTCGCGGTCGGTGAGCGGGGGTGCGGGTTCGCCGTCGAAGCGGACCGTGCCCTCGTCGGGCGCCTGCAGACCGGTGAGGATCGTGACGAGGGTGGACTTGCCCGCGCCGTTGCGTCCTACCAGGGCATGGGACTCGCCCGGCAGGACGGTGAGCCGGCCGTCTTGGAGGGCGACGGTGGGGCCGTACCGCTTGGCCACCCCGCGCGCCTCCACCAGTGGGGTACTCATTTGACCGTGTTGCCCCAGAGCTTGGGGTCGTCGACGTTGTCCTTGGTGACCAGCGGCGCGGGCAGCTGGTCCTCCAGGATGCCGCTGGGCAGCTTGACGATCGTGGAGTCGTGGTCGGTCGGTCCGGTCTTGAACGTCTTGCCCTGCATGGCCGCCTTGATGTAGTACATGCCGTACTTGGCGTAGGTGTCGGCGGGCTGGGAGACGGTGGCGTCGATCTCGCCCTTGCGGATGGCGTCGAACTCCTGCGGGATGCCGTCGTTCGAGACGATCGCGATGTGACCGGCCTGGCCGGCCTTCTTCAGCATCCCCTTCGACTTCAGGGTCTGCAGCGTGGGCGCGAGGTAGACGCCGCCGGCCTGCATGTAGATGCCCTTGATGTCGGGGTTGGCGTTCAGCAGCGTGTCCAGCTTGGAGGCCGCGGTGTCGGACTCCCATTTGGCGGGGATCTCCAGGACCTTCAGCTTCGGGTAGTTCTTCTTGACGCAGGACCGGAACGCCTCCGAGCGGTCACGGCCGTTGACCGAGGCCAGGTCGCCCATGATCTGCACGACCTTGCCCGAACTCACCTGCTTGCCCAGGAACTCGCAGGCCTTCTGGCCGTACGCGACGTTGTCGGCGCGGACGACCATGGCGACCTTCCCCTTGTCGGGGGCCACGTCGACGGCGACGACGGGGACGCCCTTGCGGTCGGCCTGGTCGAGACCGGCGACGATCGCGGCGCTGTCCAGCGGGGCCACCACGAGACCCTTGACGCCCTGGTTCAGCTGGTTGTTGATGTCGGTGATCTGCTGGGAGGGATCACTGTTGGAGTTGACGGTCTTGAGGGCGTCGACACCCTCGGACTTCGCCATCTTGGGTACGTAGTCGTTGTAGGACTGCCAGAACGGCGAGGTCAGCAGGGGCAGGATCACTCCGACCTTGCCGCTGCCGTCGCCTCCCCCGCCGCCGGAGGCGACGTCGTCCTTGGTGCTGCCGCACGCCGCGAGCACCAGGGTCGCGCAGGCGGCCGCAGCCGCCGCACTCACTGCCCGCGACGAGATTCGCCTGTTCCGCACTGTTCTGCCGGCCATCTGACGGCTCCTCATTGAGCGAGATCGAGCAGGACGCGTGGCCGGAGTCCCTCTTCCAGCCGGGACGAATATTTATCAGACCACTTTGGGTCCGCAACACCCCGCGGAGCCAAGATTTCCTGGTTTTCGGCCGTAGTGGTCCGACCACATGGGTAGTTAGACTGCGGCGCACCCGGCAACAGGAGGAAGCGGCGTGGACGAGAGCCTGTCCCACGGGACGGAGGGCGCCCCCCAGAAGGGCACCGTGACCGAGCGCGCCATCGAGCGGATCAAGGCGATGATCAAAGAGGGCCGTCTCGAGCCCGGACAGCGGCTGCCGACGGAGCGCGATCTCGCCGCCCAGCTGGGCATGTCCCGCAGTTCGATGCGCGAGGCGATCCGCGCGCTCACGGTCCTCGGCGTGCTGGAGGCCCGGCACGGCTCGGGCATCTACGTCACGCAGCTGGAGGCCGGGGACCTCCTGGAGACCTTCGGCGTGGTGGCCGACCTCTCGCGCGGCCCGCAGCTGGTGGAACTGCTGGAGGTGCGCCGGATCCTGGAGTCGACGGCGACGGCGCTGGCCGCCGCGCGGATCACCCCCGACCAGCTCGCCGAGGTGGAGAAACATCTCACCGCGATGAACGCGACCGACGACCCGGAGGAGATCCTCGCCCACGACCTGGCCTTCCACCGGGAGATCGCGGCCGCCGCGGGCAACGAGACGATGGCGGCCATCCTGGAGGGGCTGTCCTCGCGCACGTTCCGTGCCCGGGTCTGGCGCGGCTACCAGGAGGAGGGCGCATTCGAGCGCACCCGCCGCGAGCACGCGGCGATCCACCGCGCGCTGCTGGCCCACGACCCGGAGGCGGCCAGAGCGGCCGCCGCCGCGCACGTGGGCGAGGTCGAACAGTGGCTGCGGACCCAGCTCACGCAGTAGCCGGGTCCGCGGCCCCTCCCCTCGTCAGGCCCGCTTCAGCCGCAGGGTCACCAGCTCGAAGGGACGCAGCGACACGGTGATCCGGTCGCCGTCGCGCTCCGGCGGCGCGGCGTCGGCGAGGGGCCGTTCCAGCAGATCGGTCACCGTGACGGCCCCGGTCGCGAAGCCCGTGGTGAGCGTGGCCCGCGTCCGGCCGCCACGGGACTCGTGGAAGCGCACCACCACGTCACCGCTGCCGTCGTCGGCGAGCTTGACCGCGGTCACCACGACCGCGTCCTGCTCGACGCCCACCAGCGGCGCGACCTCGTGCGCGCCCGTCAGGTGCCGCTCGGGCAGGTTGATCCGCCACCCCTCGCGCACCGCGTCCCCGATCGCGGCCCCCGGCACCATTGCGTGCCGGAAGCGGTGGACCCCCTGGTCGGTCTCCGGGTCCGGGAAGCGCGGGGCGCGCAGCAGGGACACGCGCACGGTGGTGGTCGTGCCGCGGTCGCTCTCGCGCACGGTCCGGGTCACGTCGTGTCCGTACGTGGAGTCGTTGACGATCGCGACACCCCAGTCCGGTTCCCCGACGTGGACGAACCGGTGGTTGCACGCCTCGAACTTGGCTGCCTCCCAGGAGGTGTTGGTGTGGGTGGGCCGGTAGAAGTGCCCGAACTGGGTCTCGGAGGCGTACCGTTCGGCGTGCACGTCGAGGGGGAACGCGAGCTTCAGGAACTTCTCGGTCTCGTGCCAGTCGACCTCGGTGTCGATGCCGAGCCGCCGCTCGCCCGCCGCCAGTGTGAGCACCTGGGTGACCCGCGACGCGCCGAAGGACCGGACGATCCGGACCGACACGCCGTCCTCACCGGGCCCGACCTCGTCGGCGTCCACCAGGTCGGTGACCGTGTTGCGGTAGAACTCGTCGACGTCCCAGGCGTCCCACATGTTCGGGAAGTCGGGGTGGATCTGGAGCAGGTTCGCGGCCCGGTCCGGTGCGATCGTCTCGCGGCCGGCCTCGATGTCGTACGCCGAGACGACCAGTCCGCGGGCGTCGACCTCGACCCGCAGCAGGCCGTTGTCGAGGACGTGTCCACCGCCCGCCCTGGGGGTGAGCGAGACCTCGCCGGGGCCGGCGGCCGGGCCGGCCGCGCCGGCCGGGACCCCGTCGCGGGTGTGCGGAGCGGAGTTGAACACGAGCGGGGTGGCTCCTTCACCGGCCAGCGCGCGCTGCGCCGCGCCGATGACGCCGTCCAGCTCCTCGGCGACCCGCTCGTACGTCCGCCGCGCCTCCCGGTGCACCCAGGCGATGGACGAGCCGGGCAGGATGTCGTGGAACTGGTGGAGCAGCACCGTCTTCCAGAGGCGGTCCAGCTGTTCGTACGGATAGGGGAACCCGGTCCGCACCGCCGCGGTCGCCGCCCACAGTTCGGCCTCGCGCAGCAGGTGCTCGCTGCGCCGGTTGCCCTGCTTGGTCCTGGCCTGGCTGGTGAGGGTCGCGCGGTGGAGTTCGAGGTACAACTCGCCGACCCAGACAGGGGCTTCGGGATGTTCGGCCTCGGCCTTCGCGAAGAACTCCGCCGGGGTCTCCCACTTCACCGTGGCGGAGCCTTCGAGGTTCTTCAGCCGAGCCGCCTTCGCGACCATCTCGCGGGTGGTGCCGCCGCCTCCGTCGCCCCAGCCGGTGGGCGCGAGGGAGTGCCGGGCGGCCCCCTTGTCCTTGAAGTTCCTGGCCGCGTGGGCGATCTCGCTGCCCCGCATGGAGCAGTTGTAGGTGTCCACGGGCGGGAAGTGGGTGAAGATGCGGGTTCCGTCGATGCCCTCCCACCGGAAGGTGTGGTGCGGGAACTTGTTGGTCTGCGACCACGAGATCTTCTGGGTGAGCAGCCACTTGGAGCCCGCCGCCTTGATGATCTGCGGGAGCCCGGCGGCGAAGCCGAAGGTGTCGGGCAGCCAGGCCTCGTCGTTCTCGATGCCGAACTCGTCGAGGAAGAACCGCTTGCCGTGCACGAACTGACGGGCCATCGCCTCCGAGCCGGGCATGTTGGTGTCCGACTCGACCCACATGCCTCCGGCCGGGACGAACCGGCCCTCCGCGACGGCCTTCTTCACCCGCGCCCACACCTCGGGCCGGTGCTCCTTCACCCAGGCCCACTGCTGCGCCTGGGACATCGCGAAGACGAACTCGGGTTCGTCCTCGATGAGCGCGGTCATGTTGGAGGTGGTGCGCGCCACCTTGCGGACCGTCTCGCGCAGCGGCCACAGCCAGGCCGAGTCGATGTGCGCGTGCCCTACGGCGCTGATCCGGTGGGCGGAGGGCACGGCGGGTTCCGCGAGGACGCCCTCCAGCCGGGCACGGGCCGCGGCGGCGGTGCCTCCCACGTCCTGGAGGTCGACGGCGTCCAGCGCCCGCTCCACCGCGCGCAGGATGTCCCAGCGTCGCGCGGACTCCACCGGCAGCTCGGCCATCAGCTCGCCGAGCACCTCCAGGTCGAGCACCAGTTCCCACACCGTCTCGTCGAGGACCGCGAGATCCATCCGGGTGAGTGTGTACTGCGGCTCGCTGCCCGCCGTCTCCTTGTCGCCCAGCCGGGTGGGCAGGAAGGGATGGTAGTCGAGGATCACCGGGTTGGAGGCGGCCTCGATGTGCAGCCGGACCTCCTCGCCGCCCTCGGCCGGCGCGGCGACGCGCACCCACTGGTTGCGCGGGTTGAGTCCCTTCACCGGGGAGCCGTCGGGGCGGTAGACGAGCCCCTCGCACTGGAATCCCGGCATGTTCTCGTCGAAACCGAGGTCGAGGAGCGCCTCGACGGTCCGGCCCGCCCAGGACTCGGGGACGGTCCCGGTGACCCGGAACCAGCTGGTGTCCCACGGAGCGCCCCAGCGCGCGCCCACCGCGATCGGCTCCGGCACGGCCGCGAGCCCCTCGGCGACCGGGACCGGCTCCCCGGGCGCGTGCCACACCGCCACTTCCAGCGGTACGGACTCGGGGTAGACGGCGGGTCGGATGCGTTCGTCGAGGACACGCTTGAGGCGGGCTTCGACCAGGGTGCGGTCGTCATGCATGGGACGGCTCCGTGGGGTGAGGTGTGCGGGTTACCAGGTGTTGGTGGTCGTGGCCGGGGTCGAGACGGTGAACAGCTCCCCCACCGCGCGCAGTTCGAATCCTGCGGCGGCCTCGCCCTGCTCGGCGCCGAGACCGCCCGCGTAGAACGCGGTCTGGCAGGCGCCGAGGTACCGGTAGGAGGCGTACGGCTGGAGGTCGCGGCCGGCCGCGGCCGCGCGGAGGGGGACGCCGGGCAGGGCGGGGGTGAGCGCCGCGGCGGCTCCGGCGAGCAGGAGAGCGCGTCTGCTGAGGTTCACTGTGTGCTCCGTATCGTCGTGACGACGGGTGGGGACGGGCTACTCGGTGACCTGACCGGGGGTGACGACTTCGGTGATGCCACGGGCCGCGAGGTGGTCCTTGTCGTCGGCGCGGCTCGCGAGAACGGTGGTGGGGCGGGCGCCGTCGGCGGTGAGCCGGGCGAAGGCCTCGAAGACGGGGCCGCCGGGGGCGCAGACGGAACGGCCCCGCGCGGTGTCGACGACGAGCGCGGTGGTGCGCGAGGAGGGCTGGTGCGTCCGGCCCTCGCCGACGATGCGGGCGAGGGCACGCGCGGCGGGCTTGGGTTGCCGGTCACTCGTCAACAGACCAAGGCTGTACTCCAGTTCGGGGAAGTCGGCCAGGTCGCGGCTGACGTCGTGCGAGCACCACCAGGTGACGCCCCACAGGCCGGGGCAGTCGAGCGCGTTCGCGACCGTCGCCTCGGTGAAGGCGGCCGCGTGCTCGGCCGGGATCAGCGGGGCGGGCGCGCCGACCTCCTGGAGCCAGACCGGGCGGCCCGGGTCGTCCGCCCAGGCCTTGGAGAGCTCGACGAGGTACGCGGCGTGGTGCTCGGTGGCGACGCCCCGGCGGCCGTGCCGCTGGGCCGTCCCGTTGAACACCCAGGAGTGGACGGCGGTGAGGGCGCCGAGCCGGGCCGAGTGCTCGGGCGTGAACGGCTGGTCGTCCTGGTACCAGGCGGCGTCGTACGAGGCGTGCAGATGCGGCTTGCCCGGAGCGCCCTCCTCGCAGGCCGCGAGCAGCCGGGTCAGCCACGCCCCGGCCTGCCCGGACGTGATGCGGTCCGGGTCGGGATGCGGCCCGGCGGCGAACTGGTTGACCTCGTTGCCGATCGTCATGCCGATGAAGTTCGGCCGGTCGGCGAGGGCGGCGGCGAGGGTGCGCAGGTACTCCGCCTCCGCCTCGACCACCTCGGGGTCGGTGAAGATGTTCCGCCGGTGCCAGGTCTGCGTCCACGCGGGCAGGAAGTCGAAGCTCGACAGGTGCCCCTGGAGTCCGTCCACGTTGACGTCGAGTCCGCGTTCGGCGGCGGCGTCGGCGAGCGCCACGAGCTGTTCGACGGCGCGCGGGCGGATCAGGGTGCGGTTGGGCTGGAAATAGGGCCATAGCGGGAAGACCCGGATGTGGTCGAGGCCGAGCGCGGCGA
This sequence comes from Streptomyces sp. NPDC059668, assembly GCF_042734135.1. Lineage (NCBI taxonomy): Bacteria > Bacillati > Actinomycetota > Actinomycetes > Kitasatosporales > Streptomycetaceae > Streptomyces > Streptomyces sp. NPDC059668. The sequence continues at coordinate 31,661 of NZ_JBHWEL010000085.1, forward strand.
TCGAGTCGAGGTCGGCGCGTACGGAGTCGAGATCGAAGTCGAGCCAGTGGTGGAACCACCCTTCGCTCGGTGTGTAGTTGACGCCGAAGCGCACGGCAGGGGGCATGCGGGATCCTTGCGAATCGGAACGACGGAGGGACGGGTTCAGCCCTTGACCGCGCCCTCGCCCACACCGCGGAAGAAGTACCGCTGGAGACAGGCGAAGAGGGCGATCAGCGGTGCGACGGCGATGATCGTGCCGGCGGCGACGAGCCGTTCGTCGTTGGCGAACGTGCCGTGCAGGTAGTTGAGTCCGATGGTCAGGGTGAACTTCGAGGGGTCGCTGAGCACGATGAGCGGCCACAGGAAGTCGTCCCAGGCGCCCATGAAGGCGAAGATGGCGACGACGGCGAGGGTGCCCTTCACCGACGGCAGCGCGATCCGCAGGAACCGCTGCCAGACGTTCGCCCCGTCGACGTAGGCCGCCTCCTCGATCTCGTAGGGCAGGTTCAGGAAGGCGTTGCGCATCAGCAGGACGTTCATCGCGCCGACGCAGCCGGGCAGGACCACGCCGATGAGTGTGTTGTTCAGGCCGAGTTCACGCATGGTGGTGAACTGGGCGATGATGATGCCCTCGACGGGGACCAGCATCGCCAGGATGAAGACCAGCGTCGCCACCCGGCGGCCCCGGTAGCGCAGCCGGGCCAGGGCGTAGCCGGCGAGGGCCGAACCGACGCAGTTCGTGACGACGTTGGCTCCCGCGACCTTGAGCGAGTTCACCGCGTAGTCCCAGACGGGGATGGTGTCGGCGACCCGCTGGTAGTTGTGCAGCGTCGGGTGGCCGGGCAGGAGCGCCGGCGGGGAGCCGAAGATGTCCTCGGTCGGTCCCTTGAGCGAGGTGGACAGCTGCCACAGGAACGGGCCGACGGTCAGGGCGAGGACTGCGAGCAGCAGCAGGTACCTCAGGACGAGTTCCCACACCCGGACACGGCGGCCCTGCTCGTCGGTGACGCGGCGGCGGGGCCGCCGCTCCGGTGCCGGACGCTCCGCGGGCCGTACCTTCTCCAGCACGCTCACGCGTCCTCCTTCCGGTCGGCGCGCAGCACGAGCAGCATCAGCGCGACGGTGACGACGAAGACGACGACGGAGAGGGCGGAGGCGTAGCCCACCCGGCCGGTCAGTCCGGTGCCGGTGCGCTGGACCAGCATGACGAGGGTGGTGTCCTCGCCCGCCGGTCCGCCGTCCGGACCCGCCATCAGGTACACCTCGGAGAACACCTTGAAGGCGGCGACCGAGGAGAGCGCGCCGACCAGCACCATGGTGGAGCGCACGGCGGGCACGGTGACGGTGAGGAAGCGGCGTACGGCCCCCGCGCCGTCGACGGACGCCGCCTCGTGCAGCTCGCGCGGCACGTTGGCGAGCGCCGCCAGGTAAATGATCATGTAGTAGCCGAGGCCCTTCCAGACCGTGACGGCCATGGCGCTCAGCAGGAGCAGCCACTGGTCGCTGAGGAAGCCGACCCTGCCGATGCCGACCGTCTCCAGCAGCGAGTTCACCAGGCCGCGTTCGTCCAGCAGCCACACCCAGATCAGACCGACCACGACGATGGAGGCGACCACCGGGGTGTAGAAGGCCGACCGGAAGAAGGTGATGCCGGGGATGTTCTTCTGGACCAGCAGGGCGAGCAGCAACGGCAGCAGGACGAGCGCGGGGACGACCCCGACGACGTACAGCGCGCTGTTGCGCAGTCCGATCCAGAACATGTCGTCGTGCAGCAGCTCCCGGAAGTTGGCGAGGCCCACGAACGTGCCGGGGATCAGGGTGCGGCGGTCGGTGAAGGAGTTGACCACCGTCGAGACGAACGGGTAGAGGATGAAGACACCCGTGATCAGCAGTCCCGGTGCGGCGAACAGCCAGGGGCTGGAGGGGAGCTGGCGTCGCACCCGGGAGGCGGCGCGGGGGGTCCGCGCGCCGCGCCGCGCGTCGCCGGACAGGGTCGAGGGGCTCGCCATACCGGATCAGCCCTGCTGCCGGAGGAGCCGGTCGCAGGCTTTGACAGCGTTGTCGAGAGCCGCCTTGGGGCTCTCCTTGCCCTGGAGCGCCTTGGCGACCTCGTTGCGCAGTGCGGTCTTCATCTGCTCGCTGAACAGGACCGGGGTGTAATTGACCGCGTTCTTCAGGGACTTGGCGGCGGCGATCCGTACCCGCGTCTCGTCGGTCCCGTCCTCCTTGGTGAAGTACGGGTCGTCGAGCGAGCCGGCGGTGCTCGGGAAGATCGCGACCTTCTTGGCGAACGACATCTGGTTCCGCGCGTCGGTGACGAAGTGCGCGAAGGCGACCGAGGCCGGGGTGTGCTTGGTGCGCGCGTTGACCATCACGCCCATGACGTACATGTTCACCTTGCCGGTGCTGGTGATCTGGTCCGTGATGCCGATGTTCTTGTACAGGTTCGGCGCCTGCTTCTTGAAGTTGCCGAGGTCCAGTGCGCTGCCGGGGTTCATGGCGACGGCGCCGGTCAGGAACTTCTTGCCGGACGACTCCGGGGTCGCGGTGAGCGCCTGTGGGTCGAGCGCCTTGGCGTCGTACAACTCCTTGTACTTGGTGAGGAGTTCGACACCCTTGGCGTCGTCGAAGGCGAAGGCCGTGCCTTCCTCGTTCATCAGCTGGACGCCGTAGCGGCCGAAGTCCTCGATGGTGGGCACGTTGGCGAGGGTGGCCACCTTGCCGTGGGTCCTGTCCGCCAGCCGCAGCGCGTCGGTGAAGAGGTCGTCGTACGTGGTCGGGGGCTTGGAGGCGTCGAGCCCGGCCTGCTTGAACAGCGACTTGTTGTAGAAGAGCGGTCCGGTGTTGAGGTACCAGGGGAAGGCGTACGTCCCGGTCATGCCCGGTATCCGGTGGCCGGCCCAGGCGCCGTCCAGGTACTCCTTCCGGTACTGGCCCGCCGACTTGTCGAGGTCCAGGGCGAGGCCCGCCTTGGCGAGCGGGGCGACGAGGTCCGGGGAGACGTTCACGACGTCGGGCAGGGTGCCGCCGGCCGCGTCCGCGCTGATCTTGTCGGCGTAGCCCTCGGCGGGCTGGTCGACCCACTTCACATGGGTGTCCGGGTACTTCTTCTCGAAGTCCGCGATCACACCCTCGAAGTACGACTTGAAGTTGGCCCTCAGGTTCCAGGTCTGGAAGGTGATGTCGCCCTCGACCTTTCCGGAGGCGTCCGTCGAGCCGGCGCCGTCGTTCCCGGAACCGCAGGCGCTCAACGGCAGAAGGACGGCAACGGCGGCAGCGGCGGCGAGAACTCCGCGGGAGATGCGCACGGATGGGGCTCCTTTGCGGTGGGGGACGAAGGGTGCCGGGGCAGACCTTGCATGCAACTCGCCGGACCAGTCAATGGATTTGGCGCAGCTAAACTCTTTAGTGAAGGAACATGGCTGGTCAGAGACGTACGACCAGCCTCTTGCAATCGATCACTAATGCGCTTTAGATTGCCTCAGCTCAAGCGCATTAGTACGCAGTCGCGGCAGAACGGGGAGCAAGGTTGCCAGCCAAGCGGTCACCCGCGCGCCGGCCGACGATGAAGGACATCGCGCAGCGCGCCGGGGTCTCGGAGAGTGCGGTCTCCTTCGCCCTCAACGGCCGGCCCGGGGTCTCCGAGATCACCCGCGACCGGGTGCGCCGGGTAGCCGAACAGCTGGGCTGGCGGCCGAGCACGGCGGCCCGCGCGCTGTCCGGTGAGGGCGCGGCCACGGTCGGGCTCGTCGTGGCACGCCCCGCCGACACCCTGGGCGTGGACTCGTTCTTCCTGCAACTGATCTCCGGCATCCAGGAGGTGCTGGCCGAGCGGCATCTCGGGCTGCTCTTCCAGGTGGTGGAGGACGTGGACGACGAGTGCGCGGTCTACCGGCGCTGGTGGGCCGAGCACCGGGTGGACGGGGTCCTCGTCGTCGACCCGCGGACCGCCGATCCGCGCCCCGGCCTGCTGGAGGAACTGGGCCTGCCCGCGGTGGTGATCGGCGGTGTACCGGACGCGGCACACCCGGGGATGTCCACCGTCTGGGCGGACGACGCGGGCGCGATGGCCTCGGTGGTGGGCGAGTTGTACGCGCTCGGGCACCGCCGGATCGCGCACATCGCGGGGCTTCCGGGGCTCGCCCACACCGAGCGGCGCATCCGCACCCTGCGTGCGGAGGCCGAGCGGCGGGGGCTGTCCGAGGTGCGGTCCCTGACCACGGACTACTCGGACTCCGAGGGCGCCGCCGTCACCCGCCGGGTCCTGGAAGGCGGCGCGCCGCCGACGGCACTGGTCTACGACAACGACGTGATGGCCGTCGCCGGGGTCGCCACCGCGACGGAGCTCGGCTTCCTGGTGCCACGTGACGTGTCCGTCGTGGCCTGGGAGGACTCGGCGCTGTGCCGCATGGTCAGGCCGTGGCTGTCCGCGCTCTCCCGCGACACCGTGGAGTTCGGGCGCACCGCCGCGCGGGAACTGACCGCGCTGCTGGACGGCGGCCCGGCGCGGACGGTCCAGGTGCCGGTGCCGCGGCTGATCGAACGGGAGAGCACGGGGCCGGCGGCCGGCGTCTGACACGGGCGGGTGGTGCGGCGGACGAGGAGGCCGCCGTGGGAGGAGGGTGCGAGCGGGACGTACGTCCCGGCGGAAACCCGTTGGCGGACCACGGCGCCCCCTGCTACTTTTCCGGAGGCCGTGCGAGAGAACGAGGAGGTGGTACCCGTGAACACAGTATCGACATGGGTGCTCCCCTCCGGGGTCACGGTCGGGCGATAGGTCGCGTCCGGGAGCGCCGTTCCAGTGCACTCCCGAAAGGCACGCCCATGCGTTTCACTTCTGAACAGCACCTCGACGGCGGCGTCTTCGAACGCGCCTTCACCCTCGGCGGGATTCCCGGCATCCTGTGGACGCCCGCGTCCGCGTCCTCCTCGGCGCCGGCGCCCCTGATCCTGCTCGGCCACCCTCCCCTCGGACTGAGCAAGATGTACCCCCGGCTGGTGGCCCGGGCCCTGAGCTCCGCGGCGCAGGGTTTCGCCACGGCCACCATCGAGCTCCCCGGAAGCGGGGAGCGGCCCCGTTGGCCCGCCGCCGAGCAGGCCCGCGCCGATCTGCGCCGGGCGATGGAGGCCGGCGAGCCGGTCGGTGACGAGATCGTCGACGCCCTCGTCCTCCCGCTGGTCGACAGGGCGGTCCCGGAATGGCAGGCCGCCCTGGACGCCCTCCTTCCGCTTCCCGGACTCGGGGGCCCGGTCGGGTTCTCGGGTGGCGTGATCTCCATCGGCATCCGGCTGGCCGTGGTCGAACCGCGCGTCTCGGCCGCCGTCCTGTTCGCCGGGAGTCTCGTGCCTCGCGCCCTGTTCGAGGAGGCCCGGCAGGTCACCGTCCCCCTGCACGTCCTGCTTCAGTGGGACGACGAAGGGAACGACCGGCAGGCGTCCCTGGACCTGTTCGACGCTTTCGGCTCCGCGGAGAAGTCCCTGCACGCCCATCTCGGCGGGCACGCGGGCGTACCGGAGTACGCGGGGGACGCCGCGAACCGGTTCTTCGCCCGGCACCTGAGGTGACGCCGGGCCGTCGGACCGCCGGCGGACGGTAGCTGACGCCGGCCGGCCCGCCGCTCGCCGAGGACGGGTTCCGGTCCTCCTCGACGGCGGCGGCCGGCCGACGCACGACCGCCCCGATCGGTCCGGCACCGGTCGTCGGTGGTCCGGGGCCGGCCCGCGGGTGGTCCCCGGTCCGCTCGCGGACGGCCGGCCCGGGGGTGGCCGCGGACGGGTCTCGTGGGGGGGCGCGGAGCGGAGACCAGGCCGGCACCCCCCGCCGCGGACAGCGCGCCCCCCCCCCTAAAAAACCACACAAAACCCCCCGCCCCGCCCGGGGGGCGGTCGTCCAGGCGCCCCGGACGGCGGGCGGCATCCGTCCACGCGGACCCCGTGCGGCCGCGC
>NZ_JBHWEL010000086.1:0-2660 GCF_042734135.1 Streptomyces sp. NPDC059668
AGGGGGCGCAGCCCCTTGGCGGGGTCTGGGGCGGAGCCCCAGGGATGGGACGGGTAGGGGCGGCGGGGGCGGAAAATGAGCCACCGGCTCCCCATTGGCCCTTGCAGTGGCCTGGTCCACTCCCGTTTCCTCGGACATGCAGAAACCCTCTTTCACCGAGTGAGGTCAACCCGTGTCCAGCACGCTCCCCACCCCCGCCCGCCCCGAAGACAACGCGGCGACCGGCACCGCCCGAGTGAAGCGCGGCATGGCCGAGCAGCTCAAGGGCGGCGTGATCATGGACGTCGTCACCCCCGAACAGGCGAAGATCGCCGAGGACGCGGGCGCCGTCGCCGTCATGGCCCTGGAGCGGGTCCCGGCCGACATCCGCAAGGACGGCGGCGTGGCCCGGATGTCCGACCCGGACATGATCGAGGGCATCATCGAGGCCGTCTCGATCCCGGTGATGGCCAAGTCCCGCATCGGCCACTTCGTCGAGGCCCAGGTCCTGCAGTCCCTCGGCGTCGACTACATCGACGAGTCCGAGGTCCTCACCCCGGCCGACGAGGTCAACCACTCCGACAAGTGGGCGTTCACCACCCCCTTCGTCTGCGGTGCCACCAACCTGGGCGAGGCCCTGCGCCGCATCGCCGAGGGCGCCGCCATGATCCGCTCCAAGGGCGAGGCCGGCACCGGCAACGTCGTCGAGGCGGTCCGCCACCTGCGTCAGATCAAGAACGAGATCGCCAGGCTGCGCGGCTACGACAACAACGAGCTGTACGCCGCGGCCAAGGAACTGCGCGCCCCGTACGAGATCGTCAAGGAGGTCGCCGAGCTCGGCAAGCTCCCGGTGGTGCTGTTCTCCGCGGGCGGCGTCGCCACTCCGGCCGACGCGGCGCTGATGCGTCAGCTCGGCGCCGAGGGTGTCTTCGTCGGCTCCGGCATCTTCAAGTCCGGCGACCCGGCCAAGCGCGCCGCCGCCATCGTGAAGGCCACCACCTTCTACGACGACCCGAAGATCATCGCGGACGCGTCCCGCAACCTGGGCGAGGCCATGGTCGGCATCAACTGCGACACCCTCCCCGAGGCCGAGCGCTACGCCAACCGCGGCTGGTAGGACAGACCACCCATGAACACCCCCGTCATAGGCGTCCTGGCCCTCCAGGGCGACGTACGGGAGCACCTCATCGCCCTGGCCGCGGCCGACGCCGTGGCCAGGGCGGTGCGGCGCCCCGAGGAACTCGCCGAGGTGGATGGCCTGGTCATCCCCGGCGGCGAGTCCACCACCATCTCCAAGCTGGCCCACCTCTTCGGCATGATGGAGCCCCTTCGCGCGCGCGTGCGTGAGGGGATGCCCGTGTACGGCACCTGCGCCGGCATGATCATGCTCGCCGACAAGATCCTCGACCCGCGTTCGGGGCAGGAGACGGTCGGCGGCATCGACATGATCGTCCGCCGCAACGCCTTCGGACGCCAGAACGAGTCCTTCGAAGCGGCGGTCGCCGTCGAGGGCGTCGAGGGCGATCCCGTGGAGGGCGTCTTCATCCGCGCCCCCTGGGTCGAGTCCGTGGGCGCGGAGGCCGAAGTGCTGGCCACGCACGAGGGGCACATCGTCGCCGTGCGCCAGGGCAACGCGCTCGCCACCTCGTTCCACCCGGAACTGACCGGGGACCACCGCGTGCACGGCCTGTTCGTCGACATGGTGCGCGCGAACCGGACACCCGGCTCCTAGTAGGATCTGGGGGTCCCCCGGGCTCCTAAGGTGTGGGGGAGTTCGTACAGGATGGGTTACGCGAAGGAGACAGGCAGATGTCCGGCCACTCTAAATGGGCTACGACGAAGCACAAGAAGGCCGTGATCGACGCCAAGCGCGGCAAGCTCTTCGCGAAGATGATCAAGAACATCGAGGTCGCGGCCCGTACGGGCGGCGCCGACGTGTCCGGCAACCCGACGCTCTTCGACGCCATCCAGAAGGCCAAGAAGAGCTCGGTCCCGAACAAGAACATCGACTCGGCGGTCAAGCGCGGCGCCGGCCTCGAAGCCGGTGGCGCCGACTACGAGACGATCATGTACGAGGGCTACGGCCCGAACGGTGTCGCGGTGCTCATCGAGTGCCTCACCGACAACCGTAACCGCGCCGCCTCGGACGTCCGCGTCGCCATGACCCGCAACGGCGGCAACATGGCCGACCCGGGTTCGGTCTCGTACCTCTTCAACCGCAAGGGCGTCGTCATCGTCCCCAAGGGCGAGCTGACCGAGGACGACGTCCTGGGTGCCGTGCTCGACGCGGGCGCCGAGGAGGTCAACGACCTCGGTGAGTCCTACGAGGTCATCTCCGAGGCGACCGACCTGGTCGCCGTGCGCACCGCCCTGCAGGACGCCGGGATCGACTACGACTCCGCCGACGCCAACTTCGTCCCGACCATGCAGGTCGAGCTGGACGAGGAGGGCGCCCGGAAGATCTTCAAGCTGATCGACGCGCTCGAGGACAGCGACGACGTGCAGAACGTCTTCGCCAACTTCGACGTCAGCGACGAGGTCATGGAGAAGGTCGACGCCTGAGCCGCCGACAGCCGAACGGGGGGGGGGGGCCCACCCCCCCGGCCCCGCCGCTGTTTTATTGGCCCCCATATCACGCTCAAAGCACGCGACCCCCCGCGGGTAGGCGGGGGTGGCTCCGA
>NZ_JBHWEL010000086.1:2670-37289 GCF_042734135.1 Streptomyces sp. NPDC059668
CAGTTCTCCCCAAACTCCCCTGCCCGCCAGGTGTAATGGGATAGGGTCGACGCCGCACCCGCTCACCGCCTACGGGGCCGCGGGAAAACACCCCGTCGGCCCGTCGCTTTGTCAGTGGCACCCGATAGCCTGCACGAACAGCCGTCACCCCGTGGGTGACCGGGGGAGACCGACGAAGGACGAGGGGGACCGGGGTGCGGGTACTGGGAGTGGACCCCGGGCTGACCCGATGCGGCGTCGGCGTGGTCGAAGGAGTCGCGGGCCGGCCGCTGACGATGTGCGGGGTCGGTGTCGTACGCACCCCCGCGGACGCCGAGTTGGGTCTGCGCCTCGTCGCCGTGGAGCAGGGCATCGAGCGGTGGCTCGACGAGTACGCGCCCGAATTCGTCGCCGTGGAGCGGGTGTTCAGCCAGCACAACGTCCGTACGGTGATGGGCACCGCCCAGGCCAGCGCCGTCGCCATGCTCTGTGCCGCCCGGCGCGGCATCCCCGTCGCCCTGCACACCCCGAGCGAGGTCAAGGCCGCCGTCACCGGCAGCGGACGCGCGGACAAGGCCCAGGTCGGAGCGATGGTCACCCGGCTGCTCAGACTCGACGCGCCGCCCAAGCCCGCCGACGCCGCCGACGCCCTCGCGCTCGCGATCTGTCACATCTGGCGCGCACCCGCCCAGAACCGGCTCCAGCAGGCCGTCGCGCGAAACGGACCCCAGCAGGCCGTCGCGCAGAACCGACTCCAGCAGGCGGCCGCCCTGCACGCGGCGCAAGCGGCGTCGCAGGCCGCACCGCACCACGCATCGAAAGGCCGTACCGCATGATCGCCTTCGTCAGCGGCCCGGTCGCCGCCCTCGCCCCCGACTCAGCGGTGGTGGAGGTCGGCGGCATCGGCATCGCCGTCCAGTGCACGCCGGGCACCCTCGCCGCGCTCCGCATGGGACAGCCGGCCAGGCTCGCCACGTCCCTGGTCGTCCGCGAGGACTCCCTGACCCTGTACGGCTTCGCGGACGACGACGAGCGCGGGACCTTCGAGCTGCTGCAGACCGCGAGCGGCGTCGGTCCGCGCCTCGCTCAGGCCATGCTCGCCGTGCACACCCCCGACGCCCTGCGCCGGGCGATCGCCACCGATGACGAGAAGGCGCTCACCGCCGTGCCCGGCATCGGCAAGCGGGGCGCCCAGAAACTGCTCCTGGAGCTCAAGGACCGGCTCGGCGCGCCGCTCGGCACGGGCGCCGGACCCGGGGCCCCGGTCAGCACCGGCTGGCGCGAGCAGCTGCACGCCGCGCTGATCGGCCTCGGATATGCCACCCGCGAGGCCGACGAGGCCGTCTCGGCGGTGGCCCCGCAGGCCGAGGCCGAGGAGGGCACACCCCAGGTGGGCCGGCTCCTGAAGGCCGCCCTGCAGACCCTCAACCGGGCCCGCTGACCCGGCGGCCCGCCGCCCGACCCGACCGGCGCCCGCCGACCCACCGGCAGACCCACCACCACACCGCGAGGCACACGCAATGAACTGGGACGACACGACCGACGAGACCGCCGCCGACCGGCTCGTCGGCGCGTCCGCCGACCGTGAGGACCAGGCCGTCGAGGCGGCCCTGCGGCCCAAGGACCTGGACGAGTTCATCGGCCAGGAGAAGGTCCGTGAGCAGCTCGACCTCGTGCTGCGCGCCGCCCGCGCCCGCGGCGCCACCGCCGACCACGTGCTGCTCTCCGGCGCCCCCGGCCTCGGCAAGACCACCCTCTCGATGATCATCGCGGCCGAGATGGGTGCCCCCATCCGCATCACCAGCGGCCCCGCCATCCAGCACGCCGGGGACCTCGCCGCGATCCTCTCCTCGCTCCAGGAGGGCGAGGTGCTCTTCCTGGACGAGATCCACCGCATGTCCCGGCCCGCCGAGGAGATGCTGTACATGGCGATGGAAGACTTCCGCGTCGACGTGATCGTCGGCAAGGGCCCCGGGGCCACCGCGATCCCCCTGGAGCTGCCGCCGTTCACCCTGGTCGGCGCCACCACCCGGGCGGGTCTGCTGCCGCCCCCGCTGCGCGACCGCTTCGGCTTCACCGCGCACATGGAGTTCTACGAACCCGCCGAGCTGGAGCGCGTCATCCACCGCTCCGCGAACCTCCTCGACGTCGAGATCGACACCGAGGGCGCCGCCGAGATCGCCGGCCGTTCCCGCGGCACGCCCCGTATCGCCAACCGCCTGCTGCGCCGGGTCCGGGACTACGCGCAGGTCAGGGCCGACGGCGTCATCACCCGCGAGATCGCCGCGGCCGCGCTGAAGGTCTACGAGGTCGACGCCCGCGGTCTCGACCGCCTCGACCGGGGCGTCCTGGAAGCCCTGCTCAAGCTCTTCGGCGGCGGCCCGGTCGGGCTGTCCACCCTCGCGGTCGCCGTGGGGGAGGAGCGGGAGACCGTGGAAGAGGTCGCCGAGCCCTTCCTGGTGCGCGAGGGACTGCTCGCCCGTACGCCCCGTGGTCGCGTCGCGACTCCGGCGGCATGGGCACATCTCGGTCTCACTCCGCCCCAGCGGGCCATGGGGGGAAACGGACAAGGGGACCTGTTCGGGGCGTGACGGCGTGCGCGCTCGCGGGGTCAGGAACCCCGGTGCCATGCTGAGCGTTGTTCCCTGAGTGCGGACTCGCTTAGACTCCGCCGATGCCGCCCTTGTCGGCGACATACATACCCCCATCCAGCAGGCCGCTCACCATCGCGGTCGAAGAAGGAAGTTCCGACCCGTGAGTCTCGTGACCCTCCTCCCGTTCATCGTGCTCATCGGGGCCATGTTCCTGATGACCCGGTCTGCCAAGAAGAAGCAGCAGCAGGCTGCTTCCATGCGCAACGACATGCAGCCCGGCTCCGGCGTGCGCACGATCGGTGGCATGTACGCCACTGTCAAGGAGGTCAACGAGGACTCGGTCCTCCTTGACGCGGGTCCGGGCGTGGACCTCCTCTTCGCGAAGAACTCGATCGGCGCCGTCCTCACCGACGACGAGTACAACCGCATCGTGCACGGCATCGAGCACGACCTCGAGGCCGACGGCTCGGTTGTCCCGGACGACGCCTCCTCCCTCACCGAGACCGACGAGCCCGCCGCCGACGCCGCTTCCGACGCCTCCGACGACAAGCCCATCGACCTCGGCAAGAAGGACGCCGCGGACGAGCCCGCCGACGCGAAGCCGGCCGAGGGCGACGCAGCAGAGCCGAAGAAGACCGACGGCGAGTCCGGCGCGAAGTAGCATCCCCGGGGGAACACGGCGCGATCCGCTCGCGCCCCGTGAACCCCAGGGATGTGCCTCTGTCGCACGGAGTCCCGACACCATGTCATGGCCGCCCACGCGCTGACCCCGCGCGAGGCGGCCCGAGAGGGAGTACGAGAAGGTGGCAGCACCGAAGAAGGGCCGGAGCGCGAGTGCCCAGAGCAGGCCGGGGCGCTCGCTTGCCCTCATCCTGATCGCCCTCGTGGCGCTCACCGGGGGGATGTTCCTCTCCGGGCATTCCACCCCGCGTCTCGGCATCGACCTCGCCGGTGGCACCAGCATCACGCTGGAGGCGAAGAACGAGCCGGGCCAGCCGAACGCGATCAACAAGACCAACATGAACACCGCGGTCGACATCATGAACCGCCGTGTCAATGGTCTTGGTGTCTCCGAGGCCGAGGTCCAGACCCAGGGCGATCGCAACATCATCGTCAACATCCCCAAGGGCACGAACTCAAAGCAGGCATTGGCGCAGGTCGGAACCACCGCCAAGCTCTACTTCCGCCCGGTGCTGGTCACCGAGGTCTCCGGGAAGGCCGCGACGGGCACCCCCTCGCCGAGCGCCTCCAGCAGCGACTCCTCGAAGGACAAGGCGAGCGACAAGGCGACCGGCAAGGCGACGTCGTCGAGCTCCGCGACCCCGTCGGCCACGGCCACCTCCCAGGGCCGTGCGGTCACCGACGCCCTGAAGGCCGACGCCACGCCGTCCGCGACCGCCTCGGCGAAGTCGTCGGCCTCCACCGGCACCACGCCGGCGCCCAGCGGCTCCGTCGACCCCGCGACCGCCAAGCTCCAGGCCCAGTACGCCGCGCTCGACTGCACCGACAAGGCCGTCCGAGCCAAGGCCGGAGACGGCGTCAAGGCCACCGACCCCACGGTGGCCTGTGGCCAGAACTCCTCGGGCCAGTGGCAGAAGTACGTGCTCGGCCCGGCCGAGGTCTCCGGCACGGACATCAAGAGCGCCGCGGCCGTCTTCGACACCCAGAGCGCCGCGGGCTGGAAGGTCACCATGGACTTCACGTCCGGTGGCTCCAAGAAGTTCGCCGACATCACCGGCAAGCTCGCGAAGAACCAGTCCCCGCAGAACCAGTTCGCCATCGTCCTCGACGGTGAGGTCGTCTCCGACCCGTACGTCAACCAGGCGCTGACCGGCGGCAACGCGGAGATCTCGGGCAGCTTCACGCAGACCGAGGCGCAGGACCTGGCCAACATGCTGAAGTACGGCGCGCTGCCGCTCACCTTCAAGGCGGCGAGCGTCACCACCGTGACGGCGGCCCTCGGCGGCGAGCAACTGCACGCCGGTCTCATCGCGGGCGCGATCGGCCTGGGCCTGGTCATCATCTACCTGGTGGTCTACTACCGGGGTCTGTCGATCATCGCCATCGCCTCCCTGATGGTCTCCGCCATCCTCACGTACGTGCTCATGGCGTTGCTCGGCCCCGCCATCGGGTTCGCGCTGAACCTGCCGGCGGTCTGCGGCGCGATCGTCGCGATCGGCATCACGGCGGACTCGTTCATCGTGTTCTTCGAACGCATCCGGGACGAGATCCGCGAGGGCCGCAGCCTGCGCCCGGCCGTCGAGCGTGCCTGGCCGCGCGCCCGGCGCACCATCCTGGTCTCCGACTTCGTGTCGTTCCTCGCCGCCGCGGTGCTCTTCATCGTCACCGTCGGCAAGGTCCAGGGCTTCGCGTTCACGCTCGGCCTGACCACCCTGCTCGACGTGGTCGTCGTCTTCCTCTTCACCAAGCCGCTGATGACGATCCTCGCCCGCAAGAAGTTCTTCGCGAGCGGCCACAGCTGGTCCGGACTCGACCCGAAGAGGCTGGGCGCCCAGCCGCCGCTGCGCCGCACCCGTCGCGCGTCCGCCCCCGTCGACACGAAGGAGGCGTGAGATGTCGAAACTCGGCACCCTCGGCGCCCGGCTCCACCGCGGTGAGATCGGCTACGACTTCGTCGGCAAGCGCAAGATCTGGTACGCCATCTCGATCCTGATCACCATCACGGCCATCCTCGGTCTGACGGTGCGGGGCCTGAACATGGGCATCGAGTTCCAGGGCGGAGCCGTCTTCACGACCCAGAAGCACATGTCGTCCTCGGTGACCCAGACCGAGACGTACGCGCAGGAAGCCTCCGGTCACGACGCCATCGTCCAGAAGCTCGGCGACGGCAGCCTGCGCATCCAGATCGCGGGCATCGACACCGACAAGTCGGGCCAGATCAAGGACCAGCTCGCCAAGGACCTGAAGGTCGACTCGGAGAACATCAACGCGGACCTGGTCGGCCCCAGCTGGGGTGACCAGATCGCCAACAAGGCCTGGGAGGGCCTGGCGATCTTCATGGTCCTCGTCGTGATCTACCTGGCGATCGCCTTCGAGTGGCGCATGGCCGTGGCCGCTCTGGTCGCCCTGATCCACGACATCACCATCACGGTCGGCATCTACGCCCTGGTCGGCTTCGAGGTCACCCCGGGCACCGTGATCGGTCTGCTGACGATCCTCGGTTACTCGCTCTACGACACGGTGGTCGTCTTCGACAGCCTCAAGGAGCAGACGAAGGACATCACCAAGCAGACCCGCTACACGTACAGCGAGATCGCCGACCGTTCGATCAACGGCACCCTGGTCCGTTCGATCAACACCACGGTCGTCGCGCTGCTGCCCGTCGCGGGCCTGCTGTTCATCGGTGGCGGCGTGCTCGGCGCGGGCATGCTCAACGACATCTCGCTCTCGCTGTTCGTCGGCCTCGCCGCCGGCGCGTACTCCTCGATCTTCATCGCCACGCCGCTCGTCGCCGACCTCAAGGAGCGCGAGCCGCAGATGAAGGCGCTCAGGAAGCGCGTCCTCGCCAAGCGCGCCCAGGCGGCCGCGAAGGGCGAACCCCTGGACGCGCCGGCCTCGGCCGTCCCGTTCGACGACGATGACGAGTCGGAGGACGCCACACCGGCGGTCGTCGGCCCGCGCAACCAGCCCGCGTCCCGCAACCGGGGCCGCGGCCGACCTTCGGGGAAGCGCCGATGACCGAGCTGACGGACGTCTCCACGCTGCTGCTCAGCCGTATCCGCGACGTGGCCGACTATCCGGAGCCGGGTGTGATGTTCAAGGACATCACCCCGCTGCTGGCCGACCCGGTGGCCTTCGAGGCGCTCACCGGCGCGCTGGCGGAGATCGCCGTCCGCACCGGGGCGACGAAGATCGTCGGCCTGGAGGCCCGCGGCTTCATCCTCGGTGCCCCGGTCGCCGTCCGCGCCGGGCTCGGCTTCATCCCCGTACGCAAGGCGGGCAAGCTCCCCGGAGCCACCCTGTCGCAGAGGTACGACCTGGAGTACGGCTCCGCCGAGATCGAGGTGCACGCCGAGGACCTGGACGCGGGCGACCGCATCCTCGTCGTCGACGACGTCCTCGCCACCGGTGGCACCGCCGAGGCCTCGCTCCAGCTCGTCCGCCGCGCGGGCGCCGAGGTCGCGGGCGTCGCCGTGCTGATGGAGCTCGGCTTCCTCGGTGGCCGCGGCCGCCTGGAGCCCGCTCTCGCGGGCGCTCCGCTGGAGGCACTCCTCCAGATCTGAGCGACTCGGGAACGCCCAGGAAAGGCCCGCGAAGGCTTCGGGAAAGGCCTGGGACACCCGTAGGACACCGTCGGAGGCGGGCCCGGAGGAATCCGGCGCCCGCCTCTCGCGTTCCCCCTGCACAGGGCGTTCCCACCGCCGAAAGAGAGGCCGGCGCCCAGGATCGCTACCATGGGGTCTCCGGAGCCTGACCGGGGGACCCGGAACGCGCACGAGGAGCCCTCTTGCCAGACGAGGCCCAGCCACTCACCGCCGCCAAGCCCGAGCCCGCCTCGGGCGGTACGGACACGCCCGCGAAGAGCGCCGCTCCCGGGCCGGTCGAGCACGCCCAGTCCGCGCCCGACGACAAGGCGGCCGAGCAGCCCCGGCCCAAGCCGGCCCTTCCCGAGCGCGCCGCGAGCACCCCGGCGGTCCGCTCCACACCGAGCCAGCCCGCGCGCACCGGCGGCTCCTCCAACCGGGTCCGCGCCCGCCTGGCCCGGCTCGGCGTGCAGCGCTCGAACCCGTACAACCCGGTTCTGGAGCCTCTGCTGCGGATAGTGCGCAGCAACGACCCCAAGATCGAGACGGCGACGCTCCGGCAGGTCGAGAAGGCCTACCAGGTCGCCGAACGCTGGCACCGCGGCCAGAAGCGCAAGAGCGGTGACCCGTACATCACGCACCCGCTCGCCGTCACCACCATCCTGGCCGAGCTGGGCATGGACCCGGCCACCCTGATGGCCGGCCTGCTGCACGACACGGTCGAGGACACCGAGTACGGCCTGGACACCCTCAAGCGCGACTTCGGCGACCAGGTCGCCCTGCTCGTCGACGGCGTGACCAAGCTGGACAAGGTCAAGTTCGGTGAGGCCGCGCAGGCCGAGACCGTGCGCAAGATGGTCGTCGCCATGGCCAAGGACCCCCGTGTCCTGGTCATCAAGCTCGCCGACCGCCTGCACAACATGCGCACCATGCGCTACCTCAAGCGCGAGAAGCAGGAGAAGAAGGCGCGCGAGACCCTGGAGATCTACGCGCCGCTCGCCCACCGCCTGGGCATGAACACCATCAAGTGGGAGCTGGAGGACCTCGCCTTCGCGATCCTCTACCCCAAGATGTACGACGAGATCGTGCGCCTGGTCGCCGAACGCGCCCCCAAGCGCGACGAATACCTCGCCATAGTGACCGACGAGGTCCAGTCCGACCTGCGCGCGGCCCGTATCAAGGCGACCGTCACCGGCCGCCCGAAGCACTACTACAGCGTCTACCAGAAGATGATCGTCCGCGGCCGTGACTTCGCGGAGATCTACGACCTGGTGGGCATCCGCGTCCTCGTGGACACCGTCCGCGACTGCTACGCGGCCCTCGGCACCGTGCACGCGCGATGGAACCCGGTCCCCGGCCGGTTCAAGGACTACATCGCGATGCCCAAGTTCAACATGTACCAGTCGCTGCACACGACGGTCATCGGGCCGAACGGCAAGCCGGTCGAACTCCAGATCCGTACGTTCGACATGCACCGCCGTGCCGAGTACGGCATCGCCGCGCACTGGAAGTACAAGCAGGAGCCCTCCGCCGGCGCCTCCAAGGTGCGCACGGACGCCCCGAAGAGCGTCAGCAAGGACAAGGACGCCGTCAACGACATGGCGTGGCTGCGCCAGTTGCTGGACTGGCAGAAGGAGACCGAGGACCCCAGCGAGTTCCTGGAGTCGCTGCGCTTCGACCTGTCCCGCAACGAGGTCTTCGTCTTCACGCCCAAGGGCGACGTCATAGCGCTCCCGGCGGGCGCGACCCCCGTGGACTTCGCGTACGCGGTCCACACGGAGGTCGGCCACCGCACGATAGGCGCACGGGTCAACGGGCGCCTCGTCCCGCTCGAATCCACCCTGGACAACGGCGACCTGGTGGAGGTCTTCACCTCCAAGGCGGCCGGCGCCGGACCGTCCCGCGACTGGCTCGGCTTCGTCAAGTCCCCGCGCGCCCGCAACAAGATCCGCGCCTGGTTCTCCAAGGAGCGCCGCGACGAGGCGATCGAGCAGGGCAAGGACGCCATCGCCCGCGCGATGCGCAAGCAGAACCTGCCGATCCAGCGCATCCTGACCGGCGACTCCCTGGTGACGCTCGCGCACGAGATGCGCTACCCCGACATCTCCTCGCTGTACGCGGCGATCGGTGAGGGCCACGTCGCCGCGCAGAGCGTCGTGCAGAAACTGGTGCAGGCCCTCGGCGGCGAGGAGGCGGCCACCGAGGAGATCGACGAGAGCGTCCCGCCCGCCCACGGACGCGGCCGCAAGCGCCGCTCCAACGCCGACCCCGGCGTGGTCGTCAAGGGCGTCGACGACGTGTGGGTCAAGCTGGCGCGCTGCTGCACCCCGGTCCCCGGCGACCCCATCATCGGCTTCGTCACCCGGGGCAGCGGTGTCTCGGTCCACCGCAGTGACTGCGTCAACGTGGAGTCCCTGTCGCGCGAGCCCGAGCGCATCCTCGACGTGGAGTGGGCGCCCACGCAGTCCTCGGTCTTCCTGGTCGCCATACAGGTCGAGGCCCTGGACCGCTCGCGGCTGCTCTCCGACGTGACCCGCGTCCTGTCCGACCAGCACGTCAACATCCTGTCCGCGGCCGTCCAGACCTCCCGCGACCGCGTCGCCACCTCGCGCTTCACCTTCGAGATGGGCGACCCTAAGCACCTGGGACACGTCCTGAAGGCGGTGCGGGGCGTGGAGGGCGTGTACGACGTGTACCGGGTGACGTCGGCGCGCAGGCCCTAGGGCACAGACGAGAGGGGCTCCCGTACCGGTGTACGGGAGCCCCTCTCGTCTGTCCCTGCGCGGAGGGCGACGGCCTGCTCAGCCGCCGAACTCCTGCAGCCCCTTCAGCGCCTGGTCGAGCAGCGCCTGACGGCCGTCGAGCTCACGCTGGAGCTTGTCGGCCTTCGAGCTGTTGCCGGCCGAGCGCGCCGTCTCGATCTGGCCCTGGAGCTTGTCCACGGCGGCCTGCAGCTGACCGGTCAGACCCTCGGCACGCGCGCGTGCCTCCGGGTTGGTCCGGCGCCACTCGGCCTCCTCGGACTCCTGCAGAGCCCGCTCCACCGTGTGCATCCGGCCCTCGACCTTCGGGCGGGCGTCACGCGGCACATGGCCGATGGCCTCCCAGCGCTCGTTGATCGAGCGGAAGGCGGCCCGGGCGGCCTTGAGATCCTGCACCGGGACGAGCTTCTCGGCCTCCTCGGCCAGCTCCTCCTTGAGCTTCAGGTTCTCCGTCTGCTCCGCGTCCCGCTCGGCGAACACCGAACCACGCGCCGCGAAGAACACGTCCTGGGCGCCGCGGAAGCGGTTCCACAGGTCGTCCTCGTGCTCACGCTGGGCACGGCCCGCGGCCTTCCAGTCCGCCATCAGCTCGCGGTAGCGCGCCGCCGTCGGACCCCAGTCCGCCGAGGCGGACAGCGACTCGGCCTCCGCGACCAACTTCTCCTTGGTCTTGCGGGCGTCCTCGCGCTGCGCGTCCAGCGAGGCGAAGTGCGCCTTGCGGCGCTTGGAGAACGCCGAGCGCGCGTGCGAGAAGCGGTGCCACAGCTCGTCGTCCGACTTGCGGTCGAGTCGCGGCAGCCCCTTCCACGTGTCCACCAGCGAGCGCAGCCGCTCACCGGCCGCCCGCCACTGGTCGCTCTGCGCCAGCTCCTCCGCCTCGACGACCAGCGCCTCCTTGGAGTGCCGCGCCTCGTCGGACTGCTTCGCGCGCTGGACCTTGCGCTCCTCACGGCGCGCGTCCACCGTCTCGACGAGCTTGTCCAGCCGTACCTTCAGCGCGGCCAGATCACCGACCGCGTGGTGGGCGTCCACCTGCGCGCGGATGTGGTCGATGGCGGTCTGGGCGTCCTTCGCCGACAGGTCGGTGGTCTTCACTCGCTTCTCGAGGAGGCCGATCTCCACAACCAGGCCTTCGTACTTGCGCTCGAAGTAGGCCAGCGCCTCATCGGGGGAGCCGGCCTGCCAGGAACCGACGACCTGCTCGCCGTCGGCCGTACGCACGTACACGGTCCCCGTCTCGTCGACGCGGCCCCACGGGTCGCTGCTCACAGCGCCTCCTCCACATGATGCCCCCGAGGGGCTTCAGTGCCCCCGGGCATCGTCCACAGTTTCGTCACGGCCAACATAGGCGACCAGCACGGCGGCTGTCCGCATCCAGCACGACCGAAATTCGGCGGCCGGCGGTCAGGATTTCGTCACGGTCATCTTGTTGACCACGACTGTCGCGTTCGGAGCGCCGTCGCCCTGGCCTGTGCTCTCGCCGGCCGCGGCGATCTTCTTGAGGACCGTGAGACCGGACTTGGAAATAGTTCCGAACGGTGTGTAAGTGGCCGGCAGCTGACTGTCCTGGTAGACGAGGAAGAACTGGCTGCCGCCGGTGTGCTTCTGACCGGTGTTGGCCATGGCGACCGTGCCCGCCGGGTAGACGCCGCCCTTGAGGGTTTTGTCCTTCAGGTTCTCGTCCGGGATCGTGTACCCGGGACCGCCGCTGCCGGTGCCCTTCGGGTCACCGCACTGCAGCACGTAGATGCCGTTCGTGGTGAGCCGGTGACACTTCGTGTGGTCGAAGAAGCCCTTGTCCGCGAGGAAGCCGAACGAGTTCACCGTGTGCGGAGCCGCCGCCGCGTTGAGCGCGATGTCCACGTCTCCGCAGGTCGTGGCCATCTTCATGGTGTAGTTCGCGGACTTGTCGATGGTCATCGCCGGCTCCTTCTTCCAGCTCAGCGACTTCACCGCGCCCTCGGCCGGCTTGTTGCACGGATCCGGCGCCTTGCTGGTCGGGGAGGCGCTCGGCGTGACCTCCGCGCCGGCGTTGGCCTTCTTGTCGTCGTTCTTGAAGACCCCGGTCGCGTACGACACCACACTGCCGACGACGACCACGCCGAGGACCGACGCGACCACCGTGTTCCGCATGTGTGACTTGCGCCGCGCGGCCGTGCGCCGCTGCTGCTGCCGCAAGAACTTCTCCCGGGCGAGCTGACGCCGCCGCTGTTCCTGGGTGACCACCGGGTTATCTCCTCGTGCGTCTCGTACGTCAGGTGGGACGCGTGCGTCTGGTGAGCCGATCGCCTGCGTGTGCCCCGTACCGTATATGGGTTGGCTGAGGAAACGGCAGCGCCGGTAGGCTCTGAGCCACAGCCGCCCACTCCGTACGGCACATCACGTACGACACCCCGAAGGACGATCGTGCTCATTGCCGGGTTCCCCGCCGGGGCCTGGGGGACCAACTGTTACCTGGTCGCCCCCGCCGCGGGTGAGGAGTGCGTGATCATCGACCCGGGCCACCAGGCCACCCAGGGAGTCGAGGACGCGCTCAAGAAGCATCGGCTCAAGCCCGTCGCGGTCATCCTCACCCACGGCCACATCGACCACGTCGCCGCGGTCGTCCCGGTGTGCGGAGCGCACGGGGTTCCCGCGTGGATCCACCCCGAGGACCGGTACATGATGAGCGACCCCGAGAAGGCGCTCGGCCGGTCCATCGGCATGCCGCTGATGGGCGAGCTGACGGTGGGCGAGCCGGACGACGTCAAGGAGCTGGCCGACGGTGTCGGACTCGAACTGGCCGGTCTGGAGCTGTCCGTCGCGCACGCGCCCGGCCATACCAAGGGGTCGGTGACCTTCCGGATGCCCGAGAGCGCGGACGTCCCGTCCGTGTTCTTCTCCGGGGATCTGCTGTTCGCCGGCTCCATCGGACGCACCGACCTGCCCGGCGGTGACATGGACGAGATGCTCGGTTCGCTGGCCCGCGTGTGCCTGCCGCTCGACGACTCGACCGTGGTGCTGTCGGGGCACGGTCCCCAGACCACCATCGGCCAGGAGCGCGCCACCAACCCGTACCTGCGGCAGGTGGCGGCAGACCGTCAAGAGCCCGGCCCGCGGCCGGCTCCCCGACGAGGAATGTGACGAGAGACCTTCGTGAGCACCTTCAAGGCCCCCAAGGGCACGTACGACCTGATCCCGCCGGACAGCGCGAAGTACCTCGCGGTCCGCGAGGCCATCGCCGCGCCGCTGCGCAACTCCGGCTACGGCTACATCGAGACCCCCGGCTTCGAGAGCGTCGAACTCTTCGCGCGCGGGGTCGGTGAGTCCACCGACATCGTGAGCAAGGAGATGTACGCCTTCGAGACCAAGGGCGGCGACCGGCTGGCGCTGCGCCCCGAGGGCACCGCGTCCGTGCTGCGCGCCACGCTGGAGGCGAACCTGCACAAGCTCGGCAACCTCCCCGTCAAGCTCTGGTACTCCGGCTCGTACTACCGCTACGAGCGCCCCCAGAAGGGCCGGTACCGCCACTTCTCGCAGGTCGGTGCCGAGGCGATCGGCGCGGAGGACCCGGCACTCGACGCCGAGCTGATCATCCTGGCGGACCAGGCGTACCGGTCGCTGGGGCTCAGGAACTTCCGGATCCTCCTCAACTCGCTGGGCGACAAGGAGTGCCGTCCCGTGTACCGGGCCGCGCTCCAGGACTTCCTGCGCGGTCTCGAACTCGACGAGGACACCCTCCGCCGGGCCGAGATCAACCCGCTGCGGGTCCTCGACGACAAGCGCGACGACGTGCAGAAGCAGCTGGTCGGCGCGCCGCTCCTGCGCGACTTCCTGTGCGACGCGTGCAAGGCGTACCACGAGGAGGTGCGCGAGCTGATCACGGCCGCGGGCGTCGCCTTCGAGGACGACGCCAAGCTGGTGCGCGGTCTGGACTACTACACCCGCACCACCTTCGAGTTCGTCCACGACGGTCTCGGCTCGCAGTCCGCGGTGGGCGGCGGCGGCCGCTACGACGGCCTCTCCGAGATGATCGGCGGCCCCGAACTGCCGTCGGTCGGCTGGGCCCTGGGCGTCGACCGTACGGTGCTGGCGCTGGAGGCGGAGGGTGTGGAGCTCGAACTCCCCGCGTCCACCAGTGTGTTCGCGGTGCCGCTGGGGGAGGAGGCCCGCCGGGTGCTCTTCGCGAAGGTCACGGAGCTGCGCAAGCTGGGGATCGCCGCCGACTTCTCGTACGGCGGCAAGGGGCTCAAGGGCTCGATGAAGAACGCGAACCGGTCCGGGGCGCGCTTCACGATCGTCGCCGGTGAGCGGGATCTCGCCGAGGGCGTGGTGCAGCTCAAGGACATGGAGTCCGGCGAGCAGACCGCCGTGGGCGTCAACGAGATCGTGGCGGAACTCGAGGTACGGCTCGGCTGAGCGCGCGTCCGGCCGCCCCCGTCCGCCCGGCCCGTGAGATGATCTCCCGGGTGCGGGCGGCGGGGGCGGTGCGCGTGGTTCCCGTGCCGCTGAACTCCCCTCGCTCCGTCCGGCGTTCGAGGCCGGGACACGTCAGTCCAGGAAGCCGAAGCGCATCGCGCTGGTGACGGCCGCCGGGCCGCCACCGCGACACCAGGTTGGCCACTCACACGGTCGCGCAGTACGAGTCCCAGAGGCGGAACGAGCGGTCCCAGGTGTACGACCCCCGCGAACCGCTCGCGCCACCCGAGGCGCCCGTACCGCCCGTCGGGTGGGTCACCCGTCGCGCCGGTTCTTCCAGCGGAAGGTCAGCAGACACAGCACCAGTCCTCCGACGCACCACGCCCCCAGCACCAGGGCGACCCGTCCGAACTCCCAGGCGCCCGTCTGTTCCAGGACCTTCGCCGAGTCCGGCAGGAACACCCCGCGCAGTCCCTGGCACATCCACTTGAGCGGGAACAGCGCGCCGACGTTCAGCATCCAGTCGGGGATCGTGTCGATGGCGATGTACACCCCGGAGATGAACTGCAGTACCAGGAAGGGGAGGACGACCACGGAGGTGGCGCTCCTGCCCGACTTCGGGACCGAGCTGACCGCGATGCCGAGCAGGGCGCACGCGGTCAGACCGAGGACGAAGATCCATCCGAACTCGGCCCACCTGCCCACGTCCGAGGGGAGTTCGACGTCGTACAGCGTCGTCCCCACCAGGAGCAGGATCGCGGTCTCCAGGACGCCGGTGACCAGGACCAGCCAGATCTTGCCCAGGAAGTACGCGGCCGGGGGCATCGGTGTGCCGCGCAGCCTGCGCAGCACCTTCTCGTCGCGCTCGATGGCGATGGAGATGCCGAGGGACTGGAAACTGGTGGACATGATGCCCGCGGCCATCATCGCGGGGACGTACAGCTGCGAGGCGGTGATGCCCGCGCCGTGCACGTCGTCGCTGAAGATGGAGGCGAAGAGGAACAGGAAGACGACCGGGAAGGCGAAGGTGAACACCACCTGGTCGCGCTGGCGGAAGAACTGCCTGATCTCCAGGACACCACGCCGCAGGCCGAGGCCCCAGGCGCCCGGGAGCCGGCCGGTGCCGACCTTGTCGCGGGATCGTACGGCGGTCGTGGTCATCGCGCGTTCTCCTGTCCGGTCAGGCGGAGATAGACGTCCTCCA
The DNA here is from genome assembly GCF_042734135.1 of Streptomyces sp. NPDC059668. NCBI lineage: Bacteria > Bacillati > Actinomycetota > Actinomycetes > Kitasatosporales > Streptomycetaceae > Streptomyces > Streptomyces sp. NPDC059668. Next base: position 17,873 of record NZ_JBHWEL010000086.1, read on the forward strand.
GGGTGGGGCGGGTCACCGTCAGCCCCGGGATCTCGCCGTCGAAGCGGCGGGTGAGCTCAGCGACCGTGCGGGTGGGGGTGTCGGTGCGCTCGGTGTGCGGGGTGCCGTCGGCCTCCGTCCACGCGACGGTCGCCCCGGTGCCGAAGCGCTCGCGCAGCGCGGCGGGCTCGCCCTCGGCGACGACCCGCCCGTGCGCGACGACGGCGAGCCGGTCCGCGAGCGCCTCCGCCTCCTCCAGGTAGTGGGTGGTGAGCAGGATGGTGGTGCCCTCGCCGGCCAGCTTTCTGATCAGGTCCCAGAACCGGCGGCGCGCGGCCGGGTCGAAGCCGGTGGTCGGCTCGTCCAGGAGCAGCAGCTCGGGGCCGCCGATCACGCCGAGCGCCACGTCCAGCCGCCGGCGCTGACCCCCCGAGAGCGCCTTGATCCGGCTGTCCGCCCTGGCCTCCAGGCCGACGAGCCCGATGACCTCCTCGGGGTCGCGGGGACGCGGGTAGTAGCGGGCGAAATGCCGTACGGTCTCGCGCACCGTCAACTCGGCGGGCGCGGATTCGTCCTGCCAGACGATGCCGACCCGGGAGCGCCACGCGCGCGACCCCGTCGCCGGGTCCGCGCCCAGCACGGAGACCGCGCCCGCGTCCCGGGCGCGGTTGCCCTGGAGGATCTCCACCGTCGTGCTCTTGCCCGCGCCGTTGGGTCCGAGCAGGCCGAACACCTCGCCCCGGCGGATTCCGAGGTCCACACCGTCGACGGCGGTCACGTCCCCGTACCGCTTGCGCAGCCCCCGGACGTCCACCGCGAGCTCTTCCGCGTGTGTTGTCATGGCCCCGAGCTTCCCCCCGAACCGAACGTTCCGGGACGACCGCGCGTACCTCCTTATGTCCATCGAACGGTGGACACACCCGCGCGTGCGGCACAATGTCGGTGCCCGCAGGCCCTTCGAAACTACGGAAACGGCGTGATGAGCAAGACGACAGTCAAGGACGTCTCCACCGACCCGGACCGCGTCGACGGTCCCCGGACGGTCGGCGGCAGCCGTGCGCTCGCCCTGTTGCTGGTGATCACCGGTGCGGCCGGTCTGCTCGCGGCGTGGGTCATCACGATCGACAAGTTTAAGCTGCTGGAGAACCCGAACTTCGTGCCGGGGTGCAGCCTGAACCCGGTCGTCTCCTGCGGCAACATCATGAAGAGCGAGCAGGCCTCGGCCTTCGGGTTCCCGAACCCGATGCTGGGCCTGGTGGCGTACGGCATCGTGATCTGCGTCGGCGTGAGCCTGCTGGCGCGGGCCACCTTCCCGCGCTGGTACTGGCTGACCTTCAACGCCGGGACCCTCTTCGGCGTCGGGTTCTGCACCTGGCTCCAGTTCCAGTCGCTGTACCGCATCAACTCGCTCTGCCTGTGGTGCTCGCTGGCCTGGGTCGCCACGATCATCATGTTCTGGTACGTGACCTCGTTCAACGTCCGCAACAGCTTCCTGCCCGCCCCGCGCTGGCTGAGGAGCTTCTTCGGCGAGTTCACCTGGGTCCTGCCGGTCCTGCACATCGGCATCATCGGCATGCTGATCCTGACCCGCTGGTGGGACTTCTGGACGAGCTGACAGCGCCGAGGGCATTGTCAGTGGGGTGACATAGGGTTTCGTCCGTGGAGCCCGACCTGTTCACCGCCGCAGCCGAAGAACGCCAGGAGAAGGACCCCTCCGGGAGCCCCCTGGCCGTCCGGATGCGCCCGCGCACCCTCGACGAGGTCGTGGGCCAGCAGCATCTGCTGAAGCCGGGCTCACCCCTGCGCAGACTGGTCGGCGAGAGCGGCGGCGGCCCCGCCGGACCGTCCTCCGTGATCCTCTGGGGTCCGCCCGGCACCGGCAAGACGACTCTGGCGTACGTGGTCTCCAAGGCCACCAACAAGCGTTTCGTGGAGCTCTCCGCGATCACCGCGGGCGTCAAGGAAGTGCGCGCCGTCATCGAGAGCGCCCGCCGTGCCATCGGCGGCTTCGGCAAGGAGACCGTCCTCTTCCTGGACGAGATCCACCGCTTCAGCAAGGCCCAGCAGGACTCCCTGCTCCCGGCCGTGGAGAACCGCTGGGTGACCCTCATCGCGGCGACCACCGAGAACCCCTACTTCTCGGTGATCTCCCCCCTGCTCTCCCGCTCCCTCCTGCTCACCCTCGAACCGCTCACCGACGACGACCTGCGCGGACTGCTGCGCCGGGCGCTCACCGACGAGCGAGGCCTCAAGGCGTCCGTCACCCTCCCCGAGGACACCGAGCGGCACCTGATGCGGATCGCCGGCGGTGACGCCCGCCGCGCCCTGACCGCCCTGGAGGCGGCGGCGGGGTCCGCGCTCGACAAGGGCGAGCCGGAGATCAGCCTCCAGACCCTGGAGGAGACCGTCGACCGCGCCGCGGTGAAGTACGACCGCGACGGCGACCAGCACTACGACGTGGCGAGCGCCCTCATCAAGTCCATCCGCGGTTCGGACGTGGACGCCGCGCTGCACTATCTGGCCCGGATGATCGAGGCCGGCGAGGACCCGCGCTTCATCGCCCGCCGTCTGATGATCTCCGCCAGCGAGGACATCGGCCTGGCCGATCCGCACGCGCTGCCGACAGCCGTCGCCGCCGCCCAGGCCGTCGCCATGATCGGCTTCCCCGAGGCCGCGCTCACCCTCAGCCACGCCACCATCGCCCTGGCCCTGGCGCCGAAGTCCAACGCCGCGACGACGGCGATCGGCGCCGCCATGGAGGACGTGCGCAAGGGCCACGCCGGCCCGGTGCCGATGCACCTGCGCGACGGGCACTACAAGGGCGCGGCCAAGCTCGGGCACGCCCAGGGGTACGTGTACCCGCACGACCTGCCCGAGGGCATCGCCGCCCAGCAGTACGCCCCGGAGGAGCTCAGGGACCGGGAGTACTACACGCCGACCCGGCACGGCACGGAGGCGCGCTACGCGGACGCGGTGGAGTGGACCCGCAAGCACCTCGGTCGAGGACGGTCCTGACCACCCTGTAGGATGACGCCCAGCGCTGCGTCCCGTGTCCGGCTCCGGTCGGCACCACCAGAACGGGACATCCAGCCGGAGCCCCCGCCTCCACGGGGGGATTCCAGGAGCGTCGCGCACCGTCGAAGGTGTCGCGGGCAGCCCACCACCACCCGGAGTTCCGGGACAGGTCGGTGGGCCACTCGCGTGCTGCACGTATGTGCCCAGACCCAGGAGCGGCTGCCCGCCCCGCCCACGTGGACCCCCACAGCGGCGAGGAGGGTTTCCCGGGCTGCGGATTGCGACCTCCCCTAACCCTGGTGAAGCCGTATTCGCATCGAAAACATGAGGTGTTTGGTTCATGGCGAACCAGTCCCGCCCCAAGGTCAAGAAGTCGCGTGCCCTCGGCATCGCGCTGACCCCGAAGGCCGTCAAGTACTTCGAGGCCCGCCCCTACCCGCCGGGTGAGCACGGCCGTGGCCGCAAGCAGAACTCGGACTACAAGGTCCGTCTGCTGGAGAAGCAGCGTCTGCGCGCGCAGTACGACGTGTCCGAGCGCCAGCTCGTCCGCGCCTACGAGCGTGCCTCCAAGGTCCAGGGCAAGACCGGTGAGGCCCTGATCATCGAGCTCGAGCGCCGTCTCGACGCGCTGGTCCTGCGTTCGGGCATCGCCCGCACGATCTACCAGGCCCGCCAGATGGTCGTCCACGGTCACATCGAGGTCAACGGCCAGAAGGTCGACAAGCCCTCGTTCCGCGTCCGTCCCGACGACGTCGTGATGGTCCGCGAGCGCAGCCGCAGCAAGACGCTGTTCGAGGTCTCCCGCGCGGGCGGCTTCGCCCCCGACGGCGAGACCCCGCGCTACCTCCAGGTGAACCTCGGCGCCCTGGCGTTCCGCCTGGACCGCGAGCCGAACCGCAAGGAGATCCCGGTGATCTGCGACGAGCAGCTCGTCGTCGAGTACTACGCCCGCTGATCCTCATCCCGCGGACGTAGCACCACCTGCGTGTCAGCCCGCCGTCCCGCCGCCCTTCGAGGTGCGCGAGACGGCGGGCTCCTGCGTGTCCGGGGCTGGCCGGCGCGGGGCGGGCACCGCCGTGCCGGGCGGGCGCTGCCCGGGCCGCCGCAGCGCCCGCTCCACCGCCGCCTCCCGCCCGAGCCGCTCCCCGGCGCGTACGCACTCCTCGTAGCGTGCGTCGCCCAGGTGTTCCCGGGCACCCGCCTCGCACCGCTCGTGCGGCACGTTGTAGTACGCCGAGCCGAACAGCGGCAGTCCCACCGACGGCCACAGCCGGGCCGCCGCGCCCTGAAGCACCGCGGCCTCGGCGGGATCGCCCTGCACCGTCGTGACCAGCGCGAGCAGCTCCAGCGCGAGGACGGTGCCGAGCAGGTCGCGGAAGGTGTGCGCGATGTCCAGACACCGGACCAGAAGATCCCGGGCGCGCGCCGGATCGCCCTCGGCGAGGGCCTCGTACGCCAGCACGTACAGCGCGTACGCCAGCGCCCAGCGCTCCCCGTGGTCCTCGCACACCCGGCGGACGTCCTCGCACAGCTTCACCGCGGCCGGCATGTCGCCCTGGAACGCCAGCGCCATCGCCAGCTCGACCTGACCCATCAGCACGTTGCTGTTGAGCTCGCCGATCTCGTGATACCGGTCGAGCGCCGAGCGCAGCAGGGTCTCCGCCCGCCGCATGTCGTCGCTGACCAGCGCGAGACAGCCGGCCCGGTGCTCCGCGTAGGCGAGCGCCGTGGGGTTGGCGGTCCGCAGCGCCTCCTCGCGGCACTCCTGGAGCGCGGTCAGCGCCGACACCGTGTCGCCCTGAAGGATCGCCACGTAGCCGAGCACCCACAGGGCCTTGAGCCGCGACTGTTCGCGGTCGCCGTCCAGTTCCACGCCGCGTTCCAGCCAGTGCCGCCCCTCCGCCAGCCGCCCGCAGCCCACCCAGTAGAACCACAGGCTGCCCGCGAGGTACTGGCCCAGATGCGTCTCGCCCGGCTCGGTCAGGCAGTACTCCAGGGCGCGGCGCAGGTTCGGCAGCTCCGCCTCGACCCGCGCGGCCACCTCGGCCTGCCGCGGCGAGAACCAGTCCAGCTCGCACCAGGTCGCCAGGCCCATGTACCAGTCGCGGTGGCGGCGGCGCAGCCGGTCCGCGTCCCCCGACGCCGCCAGCCAGTCCGCGCCGTAGGCCCGGACCGAGTCCAGCATCCGGTAGCGCGGACCCGCCGGCGTCTCCTCGCGGGCCAGCACGGACTGCGCGAGCAGCGCCCCGAGCACGTCGAGGACGTGGTCGGCGTACAGCCCGTCCCCGCCGCACACGTACTCGGCGGCCTCCAGGTCGAACAGGCCGGCGAACACCGAGAGCCGCGCCCACAGCAGCCGCTCCTCGGACGTGCACAGTTCGTGGCTCCAGCCGATCGCCGTCCGCAGCGTCTGGTGCCGCGGCAGCGCGTCCCGCCCGCCCCCCGTCAGCAGCCGGAAGCGGTCCTCGAGACGGGACAGCAGCTGGCCGGGGGAGAGGGCGCTCAGCCGGCCCGCGGCCAGCTCGACGGCGAGCGGGATCCCGTCGAGCCGGCGGCAGAGCTCCCGTACGTCCGACCGGTTGCCGTCGTCCAGCGCGAACCCGGGCACCCGGGCCGCCGCCCGCTCCTCGAACAGTTCCACGGCCTCCGTATCGCCCAGCGGCGCCAACGGGAACAGCCGTTCGCCCTCGATCTCCAGCGGCCTGCGCCCGACCGCGAGCACCCGTACCCCCGGCGCACGCCGCAGCAGCTCGCCCACTAGGGCGGCGCACGCGTCCACCAGATGCTCGAACCCGTCGACGACCAGAAGGAGTTGGCGTCCGGAGAGGCGGTCGAGCAGGAGCTCGCGCGGCGCCCTCGACGTCTGGTCCGTCAGGCCCAGGGCCTCCACGACGGCGTACGCGACGAGGTCCGGATCCCGTACGGCGGCCAGCTCCGCCCGCCACACGCCGTCCCGCGCGTCCGTGCGCGCCGCCGCCCGTGCCGCGAGGCGGGACTTCCCGACGCCGCCCATGCCGGTCACCGTGACCAGCCGGGACCGCTCCAGCGCCTCGGCCAGCCGGGCGAGTTCGCCCGCGCGCCCGACGAACGCGTCGAGTTCCAGGGGCAGATTGCCGTGCGGCGCGCCGCCGGAGGACAGGGGCCGGTCAAAATGCTGCATGGGCAACGGAGAGTACTGACACGTATGCGTTCCGTACAATCGGTTCGCGCAACTCCGGCCCCCTCGGCCCTTAATGCGGTACGGAGCGGCGGCCCCGGCGCGATAGGCTCGGGGGACGACTTTTCGATGTTGAGGCACGTACTAGGGAGCGGGTGCGACAGTGTCCGGTGGTGAGGTGGCCGGGATCCTGGTGGCCGTCTTCTGGGCGATCCTGGTGTCGTTCCTCGCCGTCGCGCTGGCGAGACTGGCCCAGACCCTCAAGGCGACCACCAAGCTCGTGGCGGACGTGACCGACCAGGCCGTCCCGCTGCTGGCCGAGGCCTCGGAAGCCGTGCGCTCCGCACAGACCCAGATCGACCGGGTCGACGCCATCGCGTCGGACGTCCAGGAGGTCACGTCGAACGCGTCGGCGCTCTCCACGACCGTCGCCTCCACCTTCGGCGGCCCGCTGGTCAAGGTCGCGGCGTTCGGCTACGGCGTCCGCCGGGCCCTCGGCGGCCGCCGAGAGAACGCACCCCCCAAAGCGTCCCGGCGTACCGTGATCGTGGGCCGCACCGTCCCGTCCGCGCGACGGGGAAAGCGGAAGAAGGACTGACGCAGCGATGTTCCGCCGTACGTTCTGGTTCACCGCCGGCGCAGCCGCGGGTGTGTGGGCCACCACCAAGGTCAACCGCAAGCTCAAGCAGCTGACGCCCGAGAGCCTCGCCGCCCAGGCCGCGAACAAGGCGCTCCAGGCAGGGCACCGGCTCAAGGACTTCGCACTCGACGTCCGCGAGGGCATGGCCCAGCGGGAGGCCGAACTCGACGAGGCGCTCGGGCTGGGCGCCTCCGCCGACCACGAACTCCCCGCACCCCGGCGGTACGCCGCCATCGAGAACCGTAACGATCCGAGGTATGTCGAGAGGTCGACGTACTCGCACAACCGGAATGAGGACCACTGATGGAGTCGGCCGAGATTCGCCGCCGCTGGTTGAGCTTCTACGAGGAGCGCGGTCACACCGTCGTCCCCTCGGCGTCGCTCATCGCGGACGACCCGACTCTGCTCCTGGTCCCCGCGGGCATGGTCCCCTTCAAGCCGTACTTCCTCGGTGAGGTCAAGCCGCCGTGGTCGCGCGCCACCAGCGTGCAGAAGTGCGTGCGCACGCCCGACATCGAAGAGGTCGGCAAGACCACCCGCCACGGCACGTTCTTCCAGATGTGCGGCAACTTCTCCTTCGGCGACTACTTCAAGCAAGGCGCCATCACCTACGCCTGGGAGCTGCTCACGCTGCCCCAGGACAAGGGTGGGTACGGGCTCGACCCCGAGCGGCTGTGGATCACGGTCTACCTCGACGACGACGAGGCCGAGTCCATCTGGCGCGACAAGATCGGTGTCCCCGCCGAGCGCATCCAGCGCCTCGGCAAGAAGGACAACTACTGGTCCATGGGCGTCCCCGGACCCTGCGGCCCGTGCTCCGAGATCAACTACGACCGTGGTCCGGAGTTCGGTGTCGAGGGCGGCCCGGCCGTCAACGACGAGCGGTACGTGGAGATCTGGAACCTGGTCTTCATGCAGTACGAGCGTGGCGAGGGCACCTCGAAGGAGGACTTCGAGATCCTCGGCGAGCTGCCCAGCAAGAACATCGACACCGGCCTCGGCCTGGAACGCCTCGCCATGATTCTGCAGGACGTGCAGAACATGTACGAGATCGACACCTCCATGGCCGTCATCAGGAAGGCCACCGAGCTGACGGGCGTCGAGTACGGCGCCGCCCACGACTCCGACGTCTCGCTGCGCGTGGTCACCGACCACATGCGGACGTCCGTGATGCTCATCGGCGACGGCGTGAGCCCCGGCAACGAGGGCCGCGGATACGTGCTGCGCCGCATCATGCGCCGCGCCATCCGCAACATGCGGCTGCTCGGCGCCACGGGGCCGGTCGTCAAGGACCTCATCGACGTGGTGATCGCGATGATGGGTCAGCAGTACCCGGAGCTGGTCAGCGACCGCAAGCGGATCGAGACCGTGGCCCTCGCCGAGGAGGCCGCCTTCCTCAAGACGCTGAAGGCCGGCACGAACATCCTCGACACGGCCATCACGGACACCAAGGAGTCCGGCGGCACGGTGCTCGCCGGCGACAAGGCGTTCCTGCTCCACGACACCTGGGGCTTCCCGATCGACCTCACCCTGGAGATGGCCGCCGAACAGGGCCTCTCCGTGGACGAGGACGGCTTCCGCCGCCTGATGAAGGAGCAGAGGGACAAGGCCAAGGCCGACGCCCGGGCCAAGAAGACCGGTCACGCCGACCTCGGCGCCTACCGGCAGATCGCCGACGCCGCCGGTGAGACCGACTTCATCGGGTACGACCGGACCGAGGGGGAGTCGACGATCGTCGGCATCCTGGTCGACGGCGTGTCCTCGCCCGCCGCCACCGAGGGCGACGAGGTCGAGATCGTCCTCGACCGCACCCCGTTCTACGCCGAGGGCGGCGGCCAGATCGGCGACACCGGGCGCATCAGGGTGGACAGCGGCGCGATCGTCGAGGTCCGCGACTGCCAGAAGCCCGTCCCGGGCGTGTACGTCCACAAGGGCGTCGTCCAGGTCGGCGAGGTCACCGTCGGCGCCCAGGCCCAGGCCGTCATCGACACCCGTCGGCGGACGGCCATCGCCCGCGCCCACTCGGCCACGCACCTCACCCACCAGGCCCTGCGTGACGCCCTCGGCCCGACGGCCGCCCAGGCCGGTTCCGAGAACCAGCCGGGCCGCTTCCGCTTCGACTTCGGTTCGCCCTCGGCCGTCCCCACGGCCGTCATGACCGACGTCGAGCAGAAGATCAACGAGGTGCTCGCCCGGGACCTGGACGTGCACGCCGAGATCCTGAGCCTCGACGAGGCCAAGAAGCAGGGCGCCATCGCCGAGTTCGGCGAGAAGTACGGCGAGCGCGTGCGCGTCGTGACGATCGGCGACTTCTCCAAGGAGCTGTGCGGCGGTACGCACGTCCACAACACCGCCCAGCTCGGCCTGGTCAAGCTGCTCGGCGAGTCCTCGATCGGTTCCGGTGTGCGCCGCATCGAGGCCCTGGTCGGCGTCGACGCCTACAACTTCCTCGCCAAGGAGCACACGGTCGTCGCTCAGCTCCAGGAGCTGATCAAGGGCCGTTCGGAGGAGCTCCCGGAGAAGGTCTCCGCCATGCTCGGCAAGCTGAAGGACGCCGAGAAGGAGATCGAGAAGTTCCGCGCGGAGAAGGTCCTTCAGGCCGCCGCCGGTCTCGCCGGGTCCGCCAAGGACGTCCGCGGCGTCGCTCTGGTCACCGGCCAGGTCCCGGACGGCACGGGCGCGGACGACCTGCGCAAGCTGGTCCTCGACGTACGCGGCCGCATCCAGGGCGGCCGGGCCGTCGTCGTGGCCCTGTTCACCACCGCGGGCGGCAAGCCGCTCACGGTCATCGCCACCAACGAGGCGGCCCGCGAGCGCGGCCTCAAGGCCGGCGACCTGGTCCGTACGGCCGCCAAGACCCTCGGCGGCGGCGGTGGCGGCAAGCCGGACGTCGCTCAGGGCGGCGGCCAGAACCCGGCCGCCATCGGTGAGGCCATGGACGCCGTCGAACGCCTGGTCGGCGAGACGGCCAAGTGAGCGCGGGCGGGCACGTGAGCACGGACGATCCGGACGGCGGGGACGGCCGGGGCATGCGCCGCGGCCGTCGGCTCGCGGTCGACGTCGGGGACGCGCGGATCGGGGTCGCCTCGTGCGACCCCGACGGGATCCTCGCGACTCCGGTCGAGACCGTGCCGGGACGGGACGTGCCCGCCGCTCAGCGCCGGCTGAGGCAGCTGGTCGAGGAGTACGAGCCGATCGAGGTCGTCGTCGGACTGCCCCGCTCCCTCAAGGGGGGCGAGGGCCCCGCGGCCGTGAAGGTCCGTGGCTTCGCCCAGGACCTCGCCCGGTCGATCGCGCCGGTCGCCGTGAGACTCCTCGACGAGAGAATGACCACGGTGACGGCCGGCCAGGGACTGCGCGCCTCGGGCGTGAAGTCCAAGAAGGGCAGGTCGGTCATCGATCAGGTGGCCGCTGTGATCATCCTTCAACAGGCCTTGGAATCCGAACGGGTGTCAGGTAATCCACCTGGCGAGGGCGTCGAAGTGGTCATCTGATCGCGATACGGTAACGTTCCGCGCGATGTGGTGGTGTTCGAACAGCCACCGCACAGCAAATGAGGCGAACGGGAGCCGAGCCACCACACCAGCGGCCACCGCCTCGCGGCTCTAGGGGATCGATGACTGAGTATGGCCGGGGCCCAGGCTCCGAACCGTGGCATCCGGAGGACCCGTTGTACGGGGACGGCGGATGGGGAGGACAGGCCGCCGACGGCCAGTCCCCCTACGGCGGCCAGCCGCAGCACTACCCGCAGCAGCCGCAGCAGCCGCAGGCGCAGTACGGCGACTGGAGCGACGGTCAGCAGGGCGGCTACGGCCAGCAGCAGTTCGATGCCGCGGGCCGGCAGCACCAGGGCCAGCAGCAATACCACGACCCGGGACAGCAGCACTACGGCGGCCAGGGGCAGCAGCAGCCGTACCCGGGGCAGTACACCGGCCACGACCAGCAGCAGTACGTGGACCCGTCGCAACAGCAGTACCACGGTCAGGACCAGCAGCAGTACCAGGACGGCGGCTGGGACAACGGGGCACAGCACCCGGTCGCGTACGCCCCGGACCCGAACGACCCGTACGCGAACCAGGCCGCCGCCTACGGTGGTGAACAGCCCGACTTCTACAACACCCCCGACGCGTACCCGCCGCCGGAACCGCCCGCGCGCCGCCGAGCCGAGCCCGAACCGGCGCCGACCGACTGGGACCCGGGACCGGACCAGGGTGAGCACGCCTTCTTCGCGGACGACGACGATGACTCCGGGGACGACGACCCGAAGAGCGGCCGCGGCGACCGGAAGGGCCGGGGCGGCAAAGGCGGGACGACGAAGAAGCGCCGCAGCGGCTGCGCCTGCCTGGTGGTCGTGCTCGTCTTCGGCGGCGGTGTCGGCGGGGTCGGTTACTTCGGGTATCAGTTCTACCAAAAACGTTTCGGCCCGGCTCCGGACTATGTGGGCGACGGCACCGGTGAGGTGACGGTCAACATCCCGAAGGGCGCGGGCGGTTTCGCGATCGCGCAGGCGCTGAAGGAGAAGGGCGTCATCAAGAGCGTCGACGCCTTCGTGTCCGCACAGCAGACCAACCCCGACGGGACGAAGATCCAGGCCGGGGCCTATCTGCTGCGGAAAGAGATGTCGGCCGCCAGCGCCGTCAAACTCATGCTCGACCCCAAGAGCCAGAACAACGTGGTCGTCGTTCCGGGCGAGCGCAACATCCTCGTCTACAAGAAGATCGACGAGAAGCTCTCACTTCCCGACGGCACCACCGCCAAGGTCGCCAAGAAGGAATACAAGAGTTTCGGACTTCCCAGCTGGGCGAACAACAACAAGAAGATCAAGGAACCGCTGGAAGGATTCCTCTACCCGGCGACCTATCCCGCCGCCAAGGGGATGAAGCCGGAAGCGGTCCTGAAGCAGATGGTCGCGCAGGCCGTGGAGAACTACAAGAAGCTGAACCTGGAAGCGAAGGCCAAGGAATTCGACCTCGCCGACCCGCTGCAGCTCGTCACCGTCGCCAGCATGGTCCAGGCCGAGGGCAAGACCCACGACGACTTCCGCAAGATGGCCGAGGTGATCTACAACCGCCTCAAGTCCACGAACACACAGACCAACCGGCTGCTCCAGTTCGACTCGACCTTCAATTACCTGAAGGGCCAGAGCAACATCCACATCAGCGAGTCCGAGATCAACAGCAACAAGGACCCGTACAACACCTATACGAACAGCGGTCTGCCGCCCGGTCCCATCGGGAACCCCGGTGCCGACGCGTTCAAGGCGGCGCTGAACCCGAGCGACGACGGCTGGCTCTACTTCGTGGCGACCGACGGCCAGAACAACACCGAATTCGCCAAGACCTACGACGAATTCCAGAGGCTCAAGGACAAGTTCAATGAGAGTTCGGGCCACTGACGCCCGCCGGGCGGCGGTCCTCGGATCGCCGATCGCGCATTCCCTCTCGCCGGTGCTGCACCGCGCCGCGTACCGGGAACTGCGACTCGACGACTGGTCCTACGACCGCTTCGAGGTCGACGAGGAGGCGCTGCCGGACTTCCTGGAGGGGCTCGGCGGCGAGTGGGCGGGCCTGTCACTGACCATGCCGCTCAAGCGGGCGGTCATCCCCCTGCTCGACGGGATCAGTGACACGGCGGCCTCCGTCGAGGCGGTCAACACCGTCGTCCTCACCGACGACGGACGCCGCCTCGGCGACAACACGGACATCCCCGGGATGGTCGCCGCGCTGCGCGAGCACGGCATCGAGCAGGTGGAGTCCGCCGCCGTCCTGGGCGCTGGGGCCACCGCCTCGTCCGCGCTGGCCGCCCTGGCACGCGTCTGCACCGGCGAGGTCGTCGCGTACGTCCGCAGCGCCGAGCGCGCCGCCGAGATGCGGCAGTGGGGCGAACGGCTCGACGTGCCGGTGCGTACCGCGGACTGGGCGGACGCCGAGCAGGCCCTGCGCGCCCCGCTGGTGATCGCCACGACCCCGGCGGGCACCACGGACGCGCTGGCCGCCGCCGTCCCGGAGCGGCCCGCGACCCTCTTCGACGTGCTGTACGACCCCTGGCCCACCGAACTGGCCGCCCGCTGGTCGGCGTACGGCGGCGCCGTCGTCGGCGGCCTCGACCTGCTCGTGCACCAGGCCGTGCTCCAGGTCGAGAAGATGACCGGACGTGCCCCGGCTCCGCTGGGCGCCATGCGGAAGGCGGGCGAGCACGCGCTCGCCAGACGCTGAACACCCTCCGGCCGGTCCTGCCGGGCACCCCCCGGCCCGTCCGGACACGTCCGCCTGATGGACCTGGGGCCGGACGGGGGCCCCGGCCATGGGAGGATCGGGGGTGGCGGGCCAGGGCCGCGCACCCGGTCGCGCCGTCGCCGTACGCAAGGACACGTGTACGCAGCAGCAGTACCAGGGCGCGAGCATGAGGAGCACCGTTGAGCAGGTTGCGCTGGCTGACCGCGGGGGAGTCCCACGGACCCGCACTTGTCGCGACGCTGGAGGGTCTTCCCGCCGGCGTTCCGATCACCACGGACATGGTGGCGGACCACCTCGCCCGGCGGCGCCTGGGCTATGGACGCGGTGCCCGGATGAAGTTCGAGCGTGACGAGGTCACCTTCCTGGGCGGAGTCCGGCACGGGCTCACCCTCGGCTCGCCGGTGGCCGTCATGGTCGGCAACACCGAGTGGCCCAAGTGGGACCAGGTCATGGCGGCCGACCCGGTCGCCCCGGAGATCCTCGCCGACCTCGCCCGCAACGCCCCGCTGACCCGGCCCCGGCCCGGCCACGCCGACCTCGCGGGCATGCAGAAGTACGGCTTCGACGAGGCCCGCCCGATCCTGGAGCGCGCCTCCGCCCGGGAGACCGCCGCCCGGGTGGCCCTGGGCGCGGTGGCCCGCTCGTACCTCAAGGAGACGGCCGGGATCGAGATCGTCTCGCACGTCGTCGAGCTCGCCGCGGCCAAGGCACCGTACGGCGTCTACCCCACGCCCTCGGACGTCGAGAAGCTGGACGCCGACCCGGTGCGCTGCCTCGACGGCGACGCCTCGAAGGCGATGGTCGCGGAGATCGACCAGGCCCACAAGGACGGCGACACGCTCGGCGGGGTCGTCGAGGTGCTCGCGTACGGCGTGCCCGTGGGCCTCGGCTCGCACGTCCACTGGGACCGGCGGCTCGACGCCCGGCTCGCCGCCGCGCTCATGGGCATCCAGGCCATCAAGGGCGTCGAGGTCGGAGACGGCTTCGAACTGGCCCGGGTGCCCGGCTCCAAGGCCCACGACGAGATCGTCCACGGCGAGGACGGCATCCGCCGCACCACCGGCCGCTCCGGCGGCACCGAAGGCGGTCTGACCACCGGCGAGCTGCTGCGCGTCCGCGCGGCGATGAAGCCGATCGCGACCGTGCCCCGCGCGCTGGCCACCATCGACGTGGCCACCGGCGAGGCCGCCAAGGCCCACCACCAGCGCTCCGACGTGTGCGCGGTCCCGGCCGCGGGCATCGTCGCCGAAGCCATGGTCGCCCTGGTCCTCGCGGACGCGGTCGCGGAGAAGTTCGGCGGCGACAGCGTCCCCGAGACGCGGCGCAACGTCGAGTCGTACCTCGAGAACCTGGTCGTACGGTGACCGCGGGACCGCTGGTCGTGCTGGTCGGCCCGATGGGCGTCGGCAAGTCCACGGTGGGCGCGCTGCTCGCCGAGCGGCTCGGCTGCGCCTACCGGGACACCGACGACGACATCGTGGCCGAGCAGGGCCGCACCATCGCCGACATCTTCGTCGACGACGGCGAGCCGGTCTTCCGCGCCGTCGAGAAGCACGCGGTCGCCCGCGCGCTGGCCGGCCACGACGGCGTCCTGGCGCTCGGCGGCGGCTCGATCCTCGACGAGGACACCCGCACCCTGCTCAGCGGGCACCGGGTCGTCTACCTCTCGATGGACGTCGAGGAGGCGGTCCAGCGCACCGGCCTGAACGCGGCCCGGCCGCTGCTCGCCGTCAACCCGCGACGGCAGTGGCGCGAGCTCATGGAGGCGCGCCGCCACCTGTACACCGAAGTCGCCAGCGCGGTCGTGCCCACCGACGGCCGCACCCCCGAAGAGGTCGCCCAAGCCGTCCTCGACGCACTGGAGTTGAAGGAAGCATGAGCGAGGCAGTGACGCGTATCCAGGTCGGCGGCACCGCGGGCACCGACCCCTACGAGGTCCTGGTCGGCCGTCAGCTCCTCGGCGAGCTCGGCGGACTGATCGGCGACCGGGCCAAGCGCGTCGCGGTCGTCCACCCCGAGGCGCTCGCCGAGACCGGCGAGGCGCTGCGCGCCGATCTGGCCGGGCAGGGCTTCGAGGCCGTCGCGATCCAGGTGCCGAACGCGGAGGAGGCCAAGACCGCCGAGGTCGCCGCCTACTGCTGGAAGGCGCTCGGCCAGTCCGGCTTCACCCGTACCGACGTGATCGTCGGCGTGGGCGGCGGCGCCACCACCGACCTGGCCGGTTTCGTGGCCGCGACCTGGCTGCGCGGAGTGCGCTGGATCGCCGTCCCGACCACCGTGCTCGGCATGGTCGACGCGGCGGTCGGCGGCAAGACCGGTATCAACACCGCCGAGGGCAAGAACCTCGTCGGCGCCTTCCACCCGCCCGCGGGCGTGCTCTGCGACCTTGCCGCGCTCGACTCGCTGCCGGTCAACGACTTCGTCTCCGGCCTCGCCGAGGTCATCAAGGCCGGTTTCATCGCCGACCCGGCGATCCTGGAGCTCATCGAGTCCGACCCGCAGGCGGCCCGCACACCCGCCGGCCCGCACACCGCCGAGCTGATCGAGCGCTCCATCAAGGTCAAGGCCGAGGTCGTCTCCGGCGACCTCAAGGAGTCGGGGCTGCGCGAGATCCTGAACTACGGGCACACCCTCGCGCACGCCATCGAGAAGAACGAGCGCTACAAGTGGCGGCACGGCGCCGCCGTCGCCGTCGGCATGCACTTCGCCGCCGAACTCGGCCGGCTCGCGGGCCGGCTGGACGACGCGACCGCCGACCGGCACCGCACGATCCTCGAATCCGTCGGTCTCCCGCTGAGCTACCGCCACGACCAGTGGCCGAAGCTCCTGGAGAACATGAAGGTCGACAAGAAGTCGCGCGGCGACCTGCTGCGCTTCATCGTCCTCGACGGGCTGGCCAAGCCGACCGTCCTGGAGGGCCCCGACCCGGCCGTGCTCCTCGCCGCGTACGGCGAAGTGGGGGAGTAACGCCCAACGGGCCCCCACTTGCGCAGATTTGCCCTCGTCGCACGGGCACTTACCGCCTTCCCGGGCCGTTCACACAACGGCGGCCGGGGAAGGTACCGTTCGGTAGGGGCGTCTCCCGCGCCCTCTAGGGTGGGGGAGAGCGGCTCGGGACCGAGTCCCCGCTCGCCAGCGCCCATCGCCTGTACGAGACGGAGTGGCACCGGATGCAGCACGCAGTGGGGGCTCCGCTGCCGCCGCCCCACCAGCCGGGGCACGGACCGGGCGCCGGCTGGTCGCCGGCCGCGCACCATCCGGGACACCCGGGCGCGCACCCGGGCCCGGCACCCACGAGCGCACCGGCTCCCGGCTTCGCCGGCCCGCCGCCGGGACCCCCTGCGCCGCCGTCGCACCTGCCGCACCCCGCGCCCCCGCACCACGCCCCCGTACCGCCCGCGCCGGACACCACGGGGCATGTGCAGCTGCCCCCGGGCGGCCCGGTCGCCATGCCGAGCGCACCCCCGGCCACGGGCGCCCCCGATCCCACGGCGACCACGCTCGCCGTGCTGCTCATCGGCCCCGCGGGCGCGGGAAAGACCAGCGTCGCCAAGTACTGGGCGGACCACCGCCGGGTCCCGACGGCGCACATCAGCCTCGACGACGTACGCGAGTGGGTGCGCTCCGGTTTCGCCGACCCCCAGTCGGGGTGGAACGACCACTCGGAGGCGCAGTACCGTCTGGCCCGCCGCACCTGCGGATTCGCCGCGCGGAACTTCCTGGCGAACGGCATCTCCTGCATCCTCGACGACGCCGTCTTCCCGGACCGCCCGGTCGTCGGCCTCGGCGGCTGGAAGCGGCACGTGGGGCCGGGACTGCTGCCCGTCGTCCTGCTGCCGGGCCTGGAGATAGTCCTGGAGCGCAACGCGGAGCGCTCCGGGAACCGCCGCCTCAGCGACGAGGAAGTCGCCCGCATCCACGGCCGGATGGCCGGCTGGTACGGCTCGGGGCTGCCCATCATCGACAACTCGCAGCTGGACGTACCCGCCACGGCCCGGGTCCTGGACGACGTGCTCGCCCGTTCGATCGCGAGTCCCCCGCAGTGGTAGCCCGGCCCTGACGGCACGGCACCCGGGGCCCGGTGCCCCCACCCGCCCGTCCGGCCCCACTGAACCGGCGGTATCGGGTCGGCGCTCGTAGGCTCGATCCATGTCAGAGGTCTACGCGGCTCGACGCGAGCGGCTGAGGGAGCGCTGTACGGCGGGCGGCAGCGCGACCGCGCTCGTCACCCGCCCCGCCAACGTGAGGTATCTCGCGGGGGCGGCGCCGCGCGGTGCCGTTCTCCTGCTGGGGAGGGGAGAGGACCTGCTGCTCTGCGCGGGCCCGCCGGGCGACGAGGCCGGCGGGGGCCGTCCGGACGAGGCGCTGCGCGTACAGGCCCTGTCGGGTCCCGGCGGAGACCCGGCCGTCGCGGCGGCCGACGTCGCCACCGCCCAGGGTGCCGACTCGATGGCCGTGGAGGAGCACCATCTGACCGTGACCCGGCACCGGGCCATGGGATCGGTGGCACCGCGACTGCGCCTGAGCGACCTGGGCGCCGCGGTCGAACAGCTGCGGGTCGTCAAGGACGAGGAGGAGATCTCCTGTCTGCGGATCGGCGCCGAGATCGCCGACCAGGCGCTCGGTGAACTCCTCGAATCCATTCTCGTCGGCCGGACGGAGCGTCACCTCGCCCTCGAACTGGAGCGCCGTCTGGTCGACCACGGCGCCGACGGGCCGGCCTTCGCGACCTCGGTGGGCACCGGGCCGAACTCGGGCAGATGCGGGCACCGGCCCACGGACCGGCGGGTCGAGGAGGGCGATTTCCTGTCCGTCTGTCTCGGCGCCACCTATCGCGGCTACCGCTGCGAGGTCGGCCGTACCTTCGTGATCGGCACCTCGCCCGCTGACTGGCAGATCGCCCTCTACGACCTCGTCTTCGCCGCCCAGCGGGCCGGACGCGAGGCGCTGGTGCCCGGCGTCGCCTACCGCGACGTGGACCGCGCGGCCCGCCAGGTGCTCGATTCCGCGGGGTACGCGGAGGCCCTTCCCACACTGACGGGGCACGGTGTCGGGCTCGAAATCGACGAGGACCCGCAGCTGGCCCCCGCGGCCATGGGTAAACTGGACGCTTGCGTGCCGGTCACCGTCGAACCGGGGGTCCACCTCCCGGGCCGGGGCGGTGTCCGGATCGATGACACGCTCGTCGTGCGCCCCGAGGCGGACGGCGGACCCGAGCTACTCACCATCACGACCAAGGAACTGCTCGCGCTCTAGCCCCGGCTGTGCGCGTGTCCCGGGGTCGTCCACGTCAGTCCAGGAGATTCCGCAACCGTGGCTTCCACGAACGACCTCAAGAACGGCCTGGTGCTCAAGCTCGACGGAGGCCAGCTCTGGTCCGTCGTCGAGTTCCAGCACGTCAAGCCCGGCAAGGGCCCGGCCTTCGTGCGCACCAAGCTGAAGAACGTGCTCTCCGGCAAGGTCGTCGACAAGACGTTCAACGCCGGCGTCAAGGTCGAGACGGCCACGATCGACAAGCGTGACATGCAGTTCTCGTACATGGACGGCGAGTACTTCGTCTTCATGGACATGGACACGTACGACCAGCTCATGGTCGACCGCAAGTCCGTCGGCGACGCCGCCAACTTCCTGATCGAGGGCTTCACGGCCACCGTGGCGCAGCACGAGGGCGAGGTGCTCTTCGTCGAGCTGCCGGCCGCCGTCGAGCTCGTCATCCAGGAGACCGAGCCGGGCGTCCAGGGCGACCGCTCCACCGGCGGCACCAAGCCCGCCACCCTGGAGACCGGCCACCAGATCCAGGTCCCGCTCTTCATCACCACCGGTGAGAAGATCAAGGTCGACACCCGCACGAGCGACTACCTCGGCCGGGTGAACAGCTAACCGTGGCTGCCCGCAACACGGCCCGCAAGCGCGCCTTCCAGATCCTCTTCGAGGGCGACCAGCGCGGCGTGGACGTCCTGACGGTCCTCGCGGACTGGATCCGGCACTCCCGGAACGACACCCGGCAGCCGCCGGTCAGCGAGTACACGATGGAGCTGGTCGAGGGCTACGCCACCAAGGCGAAGCGGATCGACGAGCTCATCGCGACGTACGCCGTCGACTGGACGCTGGACAGGATGCCGGTCGTCGACCGCAACATCCTGCGCCTCGGCGCCTACGAGCTGATCTGGGTCGACGGGACACCCGACGCGGTGGTGCTCGACGAGGCGGTGCAGCTCGCCAAGGAGTTCTCCACGGACGAGTCGCCCTCGTTCGTCAACGGACTGCTGGGCCGGCTCAAGGACCTCAAGCCGTCGCTCCGCCGCGACGAGGCCTGACCGGGACTCGTCCGTACAGCCTGGACACAGGTGGGAAATCGCCGGAGGGCCCGCAGCGCGTTCGCTGCGGGCC
>NZ_JBHWEL010000087.1:0-30790 GCF_042734135.1 Streptomyces sp. NPDC059668
TCCCGTGACCACGGCGCCCGCCCATACGGCACACGCGACCGCGACCGTGGCGGCGAGCCGGCGGGGTGCCCTTCGCGACGGGGTGGACGCCGGCCGCCGCGGCACCGGGCCGCGCCGGTGCCGCCGTGCGATCTCCGCCGCCGGGCCCTGGCCGGGAGTTCGGGGGAAGAGGGCGCGGGCGGCCTCGCGCTGCCGCGCCCCGAGTGCGCCGTCCGTCAGATCGGTGAGCACGGCCTTCAGATCCGCCGGGTCACGGATCCACACCGCCACGCCGGCCTCGTGGAGCGCGGCGGCGTTGGTCAGGCCGTGACCCGGTATGCAGCGGTAGCTCGCGACCGGCAGCCCCGCCGCGAACGCCTCCAGCGAGGTCAGGCCGCCCGCGTTCTGCACCAGGACGTCGGCGGCGTTCATCAGGGCGGGCATGTCGTCGACCCACCCGTAGGCGTGCTCGATGCCCTCGGCGCGCAACCGTGCGGCCAGCGCCTCGTTGCGGCCGCAGACGACCACCGGGACGACCGCGCCCGAGTCACGCAGTTCGAGGGCCACCTGCCGGACAGGCCCGACGCCCCACGAGCCGGCGACCAGCAGCGCGAGCGCGGCCTTCTCCGGCAGTCCGAATCCGGCCCGGGCCCGGGCGCGTTCCGCCCCGGTGCAGGGCCGGAACCGCGGGTCGGTGACCGGCCCGCACACCCGCACGGTCCGGGCCCCGGCGGCACGCGCCTGGGCGGCGGTCACCGGATGGGCGGCCAGATGCACGTCCACGCCGTCCGCCACCCACAGCGGGTGCACGGAGAAGTCGGTCAGGTACGTCAGGACGGGAACGGCCAGCCTGCCGTCCCGGCGCAGACGCCCCAGCACCTGGCTGGACCCGGGGTAGGTGGAGACGACCGCGCTCGTACCCGGGTGCAGGGCGCGCAGCACCCGGTGTTCGGCCGCGCGCAGCAGCGCCCGGGCGGCCGGGCCGCCACCTCCGGCGCGCTCGCTGTTGGAGTAGATCAGCTGATAGGCCCACGGGGCACGGACGAGCATCCGGTGGTATCCCGTCCGGACCGCCCGGCCGAGTCCGGCGGGCAGGAGGTCCAGCAGGTCGTGGCGGTCCACGGTGAACCCGTCCGCCGTGAGGCGGCGGGCCAGTTCGGCCGCCGCACCGTCGTGACCGGCGCCGACGCTCGCGGAGAAGATCGCGATCCGGCCCGTGTGCGGCGTCCTGGCCGCGCGCGGGCCCGGCAGGGCGCGCGCGGCCACGGGTCCGGGGAGCATGCGTTCGGCGTGGGGCATGGGCTGTTCCTCCACCGTCAGAGGGCATGCGGGATCTACAACATGTAGTAGTTCACGCTTGGAAGCCCGGAGCATACCTCCTACAATTAGTAGGAGATCGCCGGGTACGCTGTTCGGAACGCGGGAGCAGGGGAGACGGACGGTGAGCGAACCGAGGGGGCAGGAGCCCCCTGGCGGACCGGGCAGGCGGGCCCGCGGTGAACTGGAGAGCGACGTCCTCGCCGCACTTTGGGCCGCGGACGGCCCGATGACCGCCCGTCAGGTGCGGGAGCGCCTGGCCGCCGGCCTGGCCTACACCACGGTTCTGACGATCCTGACCCGTCTCCACGACAAGGGCATGCTGGTCCGGTACCGAGAGGGCCGGGGATACGCCTACACCCCGGCTCGGGACGAGGCCTCGCACACCGCCCGGCGCATGCGCTCGCTCCTGGAGGGCGGACCGGACCGCGAGGCGGTGCTGACCCGCTTCGTCTCCGAACTGTCCGAACAGGACGAGGAGTTGCTGCACAGTCTGCTGTCCGAGCACGAGGCGCGCGGCGGCGAGACGTCCGACGGAAGGCACTGAGCCGGTGCGGATCAGCGTCTACGTCCCGTTCCTGGTATCCGCTCTGCTCACGCTGCTGGCGCCACGTCCGGCGCGACGCCTGGCCCCACGCCCCGCCGCATGGGCCCTGGCCTGCGCCGCGCTCGTCACGGCGGCCGGATGGACGGCATCGCTGGCCCTGCTGGCCTTCACCGGCGTCGCGCAGATACCCCAGGTCGCCGCCGAGGGCCACTGGTCGGTCCGGGCCGTGCGAGCCGCCGACCCGGTGTACCTCACCGTCGCGGCCGGCAGCGCGCTGCTCCTGGCCGTGAGCCTCGTCCTGTTGGCCGTGGCCGCCCTGCGGCACATCCACCAGGCCGCCCTGGCCCGGCGGGAGTGTGCCCGGCTGCCCGGTGACACCGAGCTGGCCGTACTCGACGACGACGCGCCGCTGGCGTTCGCGCTGGCGGGTAACCCCGGACGCATCGTGGTCTCCCGGGGCATGCTGCGGTGCCTCGACGACGACGAGCGCGGCGCGCTGCTGGCGCACGAGCGGGCGCACTTGAACGCCGGGCACCATCGCTTCCAGACCCTCTGGCGGCTCACGGCGGCGGTGAACCCGCTGCTGCGGCCGCTGGCGGACACCGGCGCGTTCGTGCTGGAACGCTGGGCGGACGAGGAGGCCGCCGCGCAGGTCGGCGACCGCGCGGTCGTCGCTCGCGCCGTCGGGCGAGCCGCCCTGGCGTCCGCCGGAGCGTCACGCCCCAGCGTCCTCGCGGCGACGGGCGGGGTCGTCCCCCAGCGGGTACGGGCCCTGCTGGCGCCGCCTCCCACACGCCGAACGCTGCCCTTCGTGGCGGGCGCCCTGCTGCTGGTCCTGTGCTTCGTGAGTCTGGCCGACGCCGCGTCCGACAGCGACGAGATGGTCGACAGCGCGAAGCGGGTGCAGTGTGCCGCGCAGGACGCGCAACTCCCCACGACAGCCGCCACGGCGGAGCACCGGCGCTGGCGGCACGACTTCTGCCGCGGCCACCGGGAGGACCGCGAGGAGCTCAAGGGGCACCGCGTATAGCCGAGCGGTACGTGCGTCCCGGGGAACCGGAGCGGTATGTGCGTGCTCTGGTCCGGAGCGGTACGCGGGCGGCTCCGACCGGAACGGTACGTGCGTCCCGGTGGACGGCGCGGCACGGACGGCCTGGTGACCGGTGTGGCACGTACGCCGTTGTGACCGGTGCGGCACGCATGCCGTTGTGACTGGTGCAGCACGGACGGCC
The DNA here is from genome assembly GCF_042734135.1 of Streptomyces sp. NPDC059668. NCBI lineage: Bacteria > Bacillati > Actinomycetota > Actinomycetes > Kitasatosporales > Streptomycetaceae > Streptomyces > Streptomyces sp. NPDC059668. The sequence continues at coordinate 3,076 of NZ_JBHWEL010000087.1, forward strand.
TGGTGACTGGTGCGGTACGCACTTCCCGTGGCCGGTGCGGCACGGACTTCCCGTGATCTGAGCGGTCGTGCCCCCGGGCCGGGACGGGGCGGGACGGTGCGGTGCGGGCATTCTCGCCCCCGTCGTGGCCCGCCCCCTCACCCGGTGCAACACCCTGGGGTGATCCGGGAGTTGGTGGCAGAACTCGTCGTCCCCGCCAGGGTGCCGGTCACGGCGCTTCCAGGGGACAGCCGGACGGCCTCCGTCCGCGACGAACCGGTGACGAACCGGTCAGTCGTGGCCGCCCAGTCCCGCGTCGCGGGCCAGCAGGGCGGCCTGGACGCGGTTGCCCGCGCCCAGAGCGCCGAGGATCCGGCTGACGTGTGCCTTGACGGTGCTCTCGCGCATCCCCAGCGCCGTCGCGATCTCCGCGTTGGAATCACCCTGGGCGAGCCGTGCGAGGACATCCGTCTCACGAGGCGTCAGGCCCCCGACGCGGGCGCGCGCTTCCAGTACCCGGGGACGGCCGGCGTGGTGGAAGCGGTCGATCAGGCGACGCGCGGCGGCCGGATGCAGGATGCCCTGGCCGGCCGCCACCACGTGCACCGCGCGGATGATGTCACGTGGCGCGGTGTCCTTGAGCAGGAAGCCGTCCGCGCCGGCGGCGAGCGCGTCGTAGACGTACTCGTCGAGGTCGAAGGTCGTCAGGGTGATCACCCGTGGCGGGTCCGGGAGCGCGCGCAGCCGGCGGGTCGCGGTGATGCCGTCCATGCGGGGCATGCGTACGTCGACCAGGGCGATGTCGACCCGGTGCCGGCCGGCCTGTTCGACGGCGGCCAGGCCGTCCGGCGCCTCGGCGACGACGGTCAGTTCCGCGTCGGTGGAGAGCAGGTCGACGAGGCCGAGCCGGACCAGGGCGTCGTCGTCGGCGACCAGGACATTGATCATGGACGGAACACCTGAGGCGCGGTGGACGAGGACGAGGGCAGCCGGGCGGAGAGCCGCCAGCCGTCACCGGAGGCACCGGTGTGCAGGTGACCGCCGAGCGCCGCGACCCGCTCCGCCAGACCGATCAGGCCATAGCCACCGGGAGTTGGAGAACCCTCGGGAGACGGGGCACCTCCGGGAGACGGGGCACCTCCGGGAGACCCGGACCTCTCGGGGACACCGGACCGTCCGAGGAGCCCGCCGTGCCCCGCGTGCCCGTTGACCACGTCCACCGTGGTGACCGGCGGCCCGTAGTGCACGCTCACCGCGACGGGCGCGTCATGGGCATGCTTGCGAGCATTGGTCAGGGCCTCCCGTACGAGCCGGTGCACGGCCAGCCGGTGGCTGGTGGACGCGCCCTCCGTGTCGCCGGAGACCACCGACTCGATGACCTGACCGGCGGCCCGGGCCTCGGCGAGCAGCTCGTCCAGGTCCCGCAGAGCCGGCGCCTGAACGGGTGTCGCGCCCTCGGCCCCGGCGGGCCGGTCGGACCGCAGCGCCCCCAGCACCTCGCGCAGATCGTCCAGCGCCTGCCCGGCCGTGTCGCGCAACAGAGCCAGTCGCTCGCGGCCGACCGGCGACATCCCCTCCTCGCGCAGCTGGAGCACTCCGGAGTGCAGCATCAGCAGGCTCAGCCGGTGCGCGAGCACGTCGTGCATCTCGCGGGCGATGCGGGCCCGCTCAGCCGACCGCGCCTGCTCGGCGCGCAACTCGTGCTCCACGCGCAGCTGTTCCACCTGGTCCCGCAGCGCGCCCAGCAGTCTGCGCCGGCTTCCCGCCCACATGCCGAGGGCCAGGGCGAGGGCCACCAGCACGGCGTTCCCGACGCCGGAGGCCGTCCAGGTGGTCAGCCGTATCCAGGAGAGCGGGCGGCCCAGCACCAGCGCGACGGCCAGCCAGGGCAGCCCGGCGCCCAGCGCGACCCCCAGACACACCCACACCGCCCGCAGCCGGCCACGCGAGGCGAAGTGGTACAGCGTCACCAGCAAGGGGGCCACCGAGCCCAGGGAGACGGAGACCAACGCGAGGCCCGCGACCACCTTCGGGAACCGATGGCGGCCGAGCGCCGCGAACGACGCGGCGGCTCCGATCCACGGGGCGGGATCGGCGAGGGTGTCACCTGCCGAACGAAAGCCCTCCAGAACGGATATCAGGGCGAGCAGCACCGCGGCGGGCGTCTCCACCCACAGCGGTACACCACGTTCCGGACCGGATCTCACCTCGTCATCCTAGGGACGATGCTGCACCCGTACCCCCGACGAAGGGACATCCCGACCCCCGACTTTCGTCGGGTGCCGGCGCCGCACAACGGCCGATTCCGTGGCGCCCGGCGCTGCCTAGCGTCCGTGCCATGAGTTCCCTCCCGACGCGCACCTCTTCCGTCCGGCGCACCCCGGCCCGGCGCCTCGCCGACCGCCGGCTGTTCCTCGCCGAGACGTTCCGGACCTTCCGTACGACCGGGGCCGTGACCCCCAGCGGCCGGTACCTCGCCGAGGCCCTGGCCGCGCCGCTCGCGCAGCGCACGGGTCAGCCGCGTGCCGTGCTGGAGGTGGGTGCCGGAACCGGTGCGGTCTCCCGGGTGCTGGCGGACCTGCTCGGCCCCGAGGACACCCTGGACCTGGTCGAGGCCAACCCCCGTTTCGCCCGTCTGCTCGCGGCCGACCTGCGTGCCGATCCGCGGCTGGCGGCCCACGGGGAGCGCGTTTCGCTGATCGCCGGGCCGGTCGCGGAGCTCGACCCCGAGGCCCGTTACGACGTGATCGTCTCCGGGCTGCCGTTCGCCAACTTCCCTCCCGGCGAGGTGTCCGGCCTGCTCGCGCGGTACCTGACCGCGCTCAAGCCCGGCGGCCATCTGACGTACTTCGGATACCGCGGCACGGGCCGCCTCCGCGCGCTGGTGGGCACCTCCCGGAGCCTGGCCCGGCACAGCGGGGTCATCCATGTGCTGGACACCTTCCAGCAGACCCACGGCGCCGGCTTCCGTACCGTGTGGGGCAACATTCCACCGGCCCGCGTGTGGCATCTGCGCGCCCCGGAGGTGTCACCTCGACGGCTTCCCGCGGCGTCCGTCCGGACGGCGCCGTGACAGCTCCGGTCCGGCTCTCCCCGTCGGTGTGACCTCCGTGCCGGACTTGTGACCTCCGTGCCGGACTGAGGACGGGCATTCCGCCCCCGCCTCATCGTCCTGTCCGGACGGCACGAAGCCGTGAGGCGAAGGGTGCGGACCGCGCGACGGCCCGGCCCGGTGGCGGCCGCCGCGCGGCCGGACAGGCGCGCGGGCGACGAGCCTGCCCTGGCCGGGCGGACGGGCGGATCAGCGCAGTCCGGCGAAGAGATCGTTCTCGGGAACGGCCGCGCCGGTGGCGTCCTGGACCCGAAGGAAGGTCTCCATGCCCATGAACTCGCCGAACCTCTCCTTGCCCATCTTGAGGAAGAAGATGTTCTCGCCCTGACTGGCGTGCGCGGCCAACGCGTCGAACTTCTGACCGCTGAACGCGGTGGTGTCCACCCACGTGGTGATCTCGTCGTCGGGCAGACCGATCTCGGCCATCGCGGCGGCCTCGGCAGGATCCGGCTCCGGCATGTCCTCGTTGAACTCGCGGATGATCTCGCCGAACCGCTGCATCATCGAGCGGGGCATCGTCGTCCAGTACACCTTCGGTGTCAGCGAGGTCATCTCCAGCGCCGCCATCGTGATGCGGTGGGCCTGGATGTGGTCGGGGTGGCCGTAGAAGCCGTTCGCGTCGTAGGTGACGACCACATCGGGTCGGTAGTGCCGCATGAGTTCCGCGAGCCGGGCGGCGCCTTCCTCGACGGGGGTCCCCCAGAAGGAGCCGGGAGCGTCGTTGCTCGGCCAGCCCGTCATCCCGGAGTCGGCGTAGTCCAGCATCTCCAGATCGCTGATCTTCAGGACGTCGCAGCTCGCCTGGAGTTCCTGACGGCGCAGCGCGGCGACGGCCGCCGGATCGTGCCCGGGATCGCCCGGCTTGACGCCGCCCGGTCCGTCACCGCAACCGCCGTCGGTACAGGTCACGAGAACCGTGCGGATGCCTTCCGCCGCGTACTGCGCGAGGACCCCTCCGGTTCCGGTGGCCTCGTCGTCGGGGTGGGCATGTACTGCCATGAGCGTCAGGGGCCGGTCGGTCATGAAAAAGTCCTCCTGCGGAAATACGTCTTGGTCCGAGTGCACGGCGGGCGTACCGCCATTCTGGGGCCCGGGTCCTGGTGGGGCGGACGGACCCCGTGGTCTCCGTGTTCCCCGCCCCTGCGGCGCCGGTCCCTCGGCCGCTGTAACCGCTCGGCCCGCACCGGCTGTTCCCGGCCGGCGCCGCGGGGCCCGAGGCGCAGACGTCAGGTCGCGTACGACGGCGCGCGGGCCGACCGGTGGTCGTCGGGGGTGGGGCGGCGACGGCGCCGCGTGTGCGGTGGCGGCAGGTCTGCGCCCCTCGCCGGTGAACTCGTCCACGGCCGTCGGCCGTCAGGTCCCGTCATGGTCCGGCCGGGGTGAGGGCGCGGCGCCGGCTGGCTTGCCCGGTTTGCGGGACAGGGTCCCGATCTGCCAGGCGGCGGAGTACAGCAGCAGGGCGACCGCGAGGGCGGCGCCCGCTCTCCTGGCGGCTCCGGTCAGCACGCCTTCGGCGAGGGTGCCCCACGGGGCCGGGACCGTTTCGGAAGGGTAGGTGGTCTCGCTCGTACCGTTGCCCAGGTCGACGGTGGCCGGATGGCCGTAGTCCACCTCGGTCACGTAGCGGTAGGCGTCGAAGTCGTCGGGGGCGGTCGCGGCGACGCCCAGCAAGGGGGCCGCGACCAGCAGGGTCACCACGCTCCACCGCGTCGCGGGAGCCAGGTGCGCACCGGTGTCGCCGCGGTCATGGGTGCGCAGACGGCCCCGCCGGCCCCACAGGTGGCGGCCGACGGCCGCCAGGCCGAGGATCGTACTCGCGTACTGGAGCAGCCGGGCGACCGTCAGGCCGCCCAGGGCCGAGGCGCGCAGCGGCCGCACGTGGGCGACCAGGAAGCCGTCGCCGTGGGTGAAGGAGTCCCACGCCAGGTGGGAGGCGATACCGATCAGGGCGGAGAGGAGCAGCCACAGGGTGTACCGCGCCCTGGCCGGCAGACCGGTCGTCCGCTCGGGCGGCGGAAGACGGAGGCCGGAGGGGAGCAGGGCCGTGACCGGCGCGCGCAGCATCCGGTGGGCGGCGACCAGACCGATGGCCAGGGGCAGGTCGAGCAGCGGGCCCCCACCGGGGGAGTGCGTCCCGGAGGCGTTGAGGAGGGGTTCGTACCACTCCTGGGGGCTGGTCGCGGACACGCCGAGGGCGGCCAGGAAGTACGGGACGTCGGGTGCCACCGTACCCGCGACCAGGGCGGCCGGGACGAACGGCCGTCGCATCAACGGCAGCACTGCCGCGGGGTGGGACAGGGTGAACGGCAACTCGATGACCTTCCCTGCCGGGACGGGACCGGCCGAGGCGATCGCGCCCCACGGGAAGGCGCTTCGCCACCCGGGGCGTCCGGGATCGCCCGCCCGGCCCGGCCGGGCGGCGCGCACGGATAGAACACTCAGGAGAGTATTCATCTCAACGGACTATCGCAACGTCGGAGGGGTGCGGTGTGGCGGACGCGAGGAAGCCGCCGGCCGGGACACCGTGCCGGCATGCGGAAGCCGGCCTCCCGTCAGCGGCTGCCCGTGAGCGGTCGTGCGTCCGTGACCGTGCGTCAGTGACCGCCTGTCAGTGGGCGGTCGGCCGGGGCGGAAACGGCCGGGTCAGCGTGGGCGGCGCACCGTCTGGAAGAGCGCCGTGAGCGCGGCCGCGAGCGGCAGGAGAAGGAGGACGCCGAGAACGGGTCGGAGATCGCCCCAGGCGTCCGTGTAGGCGTAGCCGGCCAAGGAGGGTGAGGCCAAGGCCATCGCGCCGATCTCGCGCAGACCGGAGGAGCGCGCGCGGAGGGCGAGGACGGCCCCCGTGACAGCGAGGACCAGGATCGGCCAGGCGCCGTAGTCCGTGGTCACACCGAAGGCCCTGGTGTCCACGACGACGACGGGGAACCACGCCACGGCGGCCATGGCTCCGGCGGCCGCCGACCATCGCCTGTCACCACGGCGGTCCGGAGGGCACGCGAGGACGACGGCGACGGTCAGCAATGCCGCGACCGGAGAGACGGCCTCGTCGTCGTACACGCGTGTGCCGACGGCCCATTGCGCGGCCGTCCCCAGCAGCCCGCACGCGGCCACTCCCACGCCCAGCCCCCACCGGCCGGTCAGGGCGATGACCGCGCCGACGCACACCAGCAGGGAGAGCAGCAGGTACAGGGCCCACGGACCCTCCATGGTGGAGAGCTGGACCCTCACCGGGGCCGGCGAGAGGACGAGCCCGGCGTACCAGCGCGTCAGGTGCAGACCGCTGTTCACCGCACCGGCCGCCAGCGCGAACGGGGCGGCCAGGGCGAGGAGACGCCCCGCGCGCGACGCCGAGTCAAGCCTGAGGCGAACCCGGAGAGCGTGCGCGGCCAGGTCGGCGTCCGCGCGCAGGCGGGCCGGACGCGGCATGCCCGCCGTCATCTCCCTGTGCACGTCCACGATTTCCTGACCGTGCGCGGCCCGGTACGCGGCCGGATACAGCCGGGCCAGGACATCGGTCACGCCGATGCCGCCGCGCCGTCGGCCAGACGCCGTCTCACCTCCCGGGCTGTCGCGGCCAGCCGCTCCGCCTCGGCCTCCAGCCGCTCCCGCCCGGCGGGAGCGAGAGCGAAGATCCGACGGGCCCGGCCGCCCACCACCTCCTCACGCTCCACCCGGATCAAACCCTCCGCCAGCAGCCTGTCCAGCGCCCCGTACAGCGCCCCGGTACGCGGCACCACCCGGCCGTCGGTCATGGCCTTGACCTCCTGGGCGACGGCGTACCCGTGACGCGGCGCGTTCGCCAGCGCCGTCAGCAGCAGCAGCGCCAGCTCCTGCATCCCTCGGTCACTCATGCCGACAGAGTATTCCGCCCGACGGAGGCTGCGTGCGTGCGTGCGGGAGGGCGCCGGACCGCTGGTCGCCGGCCCCGGCGGGGCTACCGGACCTCCCCCTTCACTCCGTTCACGGCGGCGTTGAGGTCCAGCGGTGTGGAGGTCGGGTTGGGCGGGGGGCTCAGGACGACCTGGGGCTGGCCGGGTACCGGGTTCGGCGGGGTCATGTCGGACTTGGGCAGCTTGGGCGGGGTGGTCTGGTTGAAGACCGTGGTGTCGAAGTCGACGAGGCCGGTCTTCTCCATCACCGTGATGTGGTCGAGCACCGTGTCGTTGGCCTGGTTGGCCAGGGCGCGGATCAGCGTGTTCTTGGTGGTCGAGCGGACCTTGGCGATCGTGTTGAAGATCGAGCCGTGGGTCATGCGCAGGATGTTGGCGAAGTCGACGTCGAACTGCTTCCCCGACTCGCCCTTCAGCTGGGTGACGAACCCCTCCTGCTGGGGGCTGGCCACGTTGGGCAGCGTGATGTTCAGCATCGGCGCGATCTTGCGGCAACTGGTGTCCAGGGCGGCGTGCCCGTCGACGAGGTGCCGGCTCGCGACCTTGACGGCCTCGCTCTGGCCCTTTTGCAGGCCGATCTGGCCGAGCGGGTGCTCCCACAGGCCTGCCGCGCGCACCTTGACCACGAAGTCCCGTTCGCCTTCGGTCAGCGGCCCCCACTGGGTGTTCGCGATGACCCGGTCGGGCGTGGTCGACACGGTGTCCAGGCCGAGCATCGCCGGGTAGGCGAGCGCGCCGAGTGTCAGGGCGAGAGCACCGCCCACGAAGAGTGTTCCGATCACATTGCCCGAACGCTGCACCGTTCCTCCTGCCTGTCGGCTTGCGCGCCGATCCGTCGCCCCCTGGTGGGGGCGTACGCAGAGGAATACGCGCGGGGAGCCGCTCGCACTCAGTGGAACAGGGGAAAGTGTGACGGACGTGACTTCCGTCGGCGCCGGGCGGTCAGCAGTCCGGGGACGCGCGGTGGACGGAGAACTCACCCGACCGGATCGGCTTCCCGCAGGCCCGGCAGTGGACCTCGGCGACGAACACCTCGCCGCAGACGTCGTGGAGGAAGTCGACCGGAGGCAGGCCCTCGCCGCCGTGGGCGTCGCCCCAGCGTTTCAGGACCAGGACGACCTGTCCGAGGTCGCGGCCCTTCTGGGTCAGCTCGTACCCGGCCGGCCGCCCCTTCTCCGGCGAGCGGGGCCGGAGGATCCCGGACGCGGTGAGTTTTCGAAGCCGGGAGGACAGGACGTCCCTCGGCGCTCCCACCGCTCGCAGGATGTCCGTGTAACGGGACGCGCCGAAGGCCACGGCGCGCACGATGTGCAGGGACCACCGGTCGCTGACCGCGTCGAGCGCGACTGCCAGGGAATCCCGCTTCGGTTTGTTTTCCAAACCAGGATGTGTAAGCTGCGATTGGTTTGACATTCAAACCATAATAGTCGGAGAGGTCGTCGAACCACCACGGGCCGCTCCAGGAGCCCCTGCTCAGCGCCGCGCGGGACCCGTCCGCCGGTGCCGTGATCACCGCCGCGCCGGCTCACGGCGCGTCCCCGCGCCCGGCGAAGTACCCGCGCCGTGCGGGCGGTCCCGCCTGCACGGGCCCACCCGGAACCCCGAGTGGTGACCCCTCATAGGAAGGAAGAGGCCCCACCGTGACCGTCGTGAAGGCTGCCGCAGTCCAGATCAGCCCCGTGCTCCACAGCCGCGCGGGTACCGTCGAAAAGGTCGTCGAGAAGATCCGCGAGCTGGGCACGAAGGGAGTGCGGTACGCGGTCTTCCCCGAGACCGTCATCCCCTACTACCCGTACTTCTCCTTCGTGCAGGCGCCCTACGCCATGGCCAGGGAGCCGCTGCGCCTGCTGGAGGAGTCGGTGACCGTGCCGTCCGCCGAGACCGACGCCATCGCCCGGGCCGCGCGCGAGGCGCACATGGTGGTCTCGATCGGCGTCAACGAGCGTGACGGCGGGACGATCTACAACACGCAGCTCCTGTTCGACGCGGACGGCACGCTGATCCAGCGCCGCCGCAAGATCACGCCGACCTATCACGAGAGGCTCGTCTGGGGGCAGGGCGACGCCTCCGGCCTGCGTGCGGTGGACAGCGCCGTCGGCCGGGTCGGCCAGCTCGCCTGCTGGGAGCACCACCAGCCCCTGGCCCGCTACGCGCTGATCGTCGACGGCGAGCAGATCCACGCCGCGATGTACCCCGGTTCCTTCGGTGGCGCCCTGTTCGCTGAGCAGATCGAGGTCAACATTCGTCAGCACGCCCTGGAAGCCGCCTGTTTCGTCGTCTGCGCGACCGCATGGCTCGACCAGGACCAGGTGGGGCGCATCGCCGAGGACACCGGTGGTCCCGCGCTGTCCGGAGGGTTCTTCACGGCGATCGTCGATCCCGAAGGACGTGTTCTCGGGGAACCGCTCACCTCCGGCGAGGGCGAGGTCATCGCCGACCTCGACTTCGCACTGATCGACCAGCGCAAGCGCCTGATGGACGCACGCGGACACTACAGTCGCCCCGAACTCCTCAGCCTGCGGATCGACCGCACACCGACAGCCCACCTCCACGAGCGCGGCGCTCAGGCTCCGGTCCGCGGCGCTCATGCGGGGGAGGAGGGCTCCTCCGTCGCGGAGTGAGCCGTGTCCCGGCCGTGCTGCTCCCGCGCCCGCCGTGGAAGCGGCACGGGAGCGGCACGGCCGGCGCGGGAGGGGCGGGAGGGGCGCCGTGGTGAGGCCGGCCCCAGAACCCGGAGACGTCCACGACGGTGCCGACGTCGTCGTCAACGCCCCTGTCCGGTGGCGGAGTCCAGGTATCCGATGTGAGCGCTGCGCTCCGGCGCGCGACGGAACGCGATCGACACACGGCGTATGAACAGGTGCCGCCGCTTCGCCCGACAGCCCTGACCGGACCCACGTGTGACCCACCGACGGATTCGACGGGAGCCGGTGCGGGGGCAGTTGTCGCGCCCGCCGATGCCGGGCGGTGAAATGAGCTGCCCGTCCGGCCACTTCGAGTCGATCGTTCACCGTCTCCTCCTGCGGCACCGTGACCCGAAGCGCATGGTTTGAATTTCAAACCATGCGCTGTTAACGTTCCCGAGCAGGTTGAAGCTCACCACAAGACATGAGGAGTTGTGCACGGTGAACAATGCGCAGCGCGCCCCCGTGGGGGATGACCGGAACACTGTCGACGACAGCACCCGGGATGAGGTGCCCGCGGACAATCGTCGCGCTGGTTGGGTGTTGGCCCTGGGCAGTCTCGGCGCCTTCGTGGTCTTTCTCGACACCACGATTGTGAACATCGCCTTCCAGACCATCAGTCACAGTTTCAACACCACGGCCGGGCATTTGGCGTGGGTTCTCAATGCGTACAGCCTGGTGTTCGCGGCGATGCTCATCCCGGCGGGCCGGGTCGCCGACCGCTACGGGCGCAAGAACATATTCATCGTGGGCATCACCGGATTCGCGGTCATGAGCGCGCTGTGCGGGCTGGCGCCGAGTGCGGGCGTGCTGATCACCGCCCGCGCGCTGCAAGCGGTCTTCGCCGCACTCGTCGTGCCGTCCTCGCTGGCGCTCGTCCTCCACGAGTTCCACGCCGCCCGCCGGCATGTCGCGATCGGCGTCTGGGGTGCGATGGCCGCCGCCGCGGCAGCGGTCGGCCCCACGCTCGGAGCGCTGCTCACCGAGTACGCGTCATGGCGATGGATCTTCCTGGTCAACGTGCCGATCGCGGCGGTGATCGTGGTGCTCGGCAGACGTCTGCTCCACGAGTCCCGTGACCCGCAGGCCTCCGGTCTTCCCGATCCGCTCGGCGCGCTCCTCGTGGCAGCGATTCCCGCGCTGCTCAGCTTCTCCATCATCGAGGGACCTTCTCGTGGCTGGTCCGACTCGTGGGTGGTGATCGGATTCGTCGCGGCGGCTCTCGCTCTTCCCGTCTTCCTGTGGCGCACATCGCGGGCCGCACGGCCGGTGATGGATCTCGCTCTCTTCAAGGAACGTCAGTTTTCGGAGATCAATGCAGCGACGCTCCTTTTCTCGACGGCGTTCTTCGGCCTTCTGCTGGCGAATCTGATCTTCCTTCAGACGGAATGGCACTACTCGGTACTGCGCGCGGCGCTCGCCAGTTCCGCCGGACCGATCGTCGTCACCGTCATCGCGCGCTCCACGACCAAGCTGGCCACCGTCGTCGGACATCGCCGCGTCCTTTTCGCCGGCGCCGTCACCTGGACTCTCGGCTGCCTCGGATTCGCTCTTTTCGTCGACTCCTCACCGCACTGGGTGACCCACTGGCTGCCGTGGACCCTGCTCACCGGACTGGGTATCGGTCTCACCCTCCCTGTGCAGTCCGGTGCCGCCGTCGCGAAACTTCCCCCGGCGCAGTTCGCCGTCGGATCCGCGATCAACTCCAGTTTCAGGCAACTCGGGGCGGTACTGGGGGTCAGCATCTTCGTCGCTCTCCTGGGAACTTCGAAAATGGGCCCCGGAGTGGACAATTTCCAGCACATCTGGTGGGTCTTCGCGGCTCTCGGCCTCGCCGCGGGCGTGGTCCAGGCCCTGCCACGGCTGAGGTCGGTGTCCGCGCCCGTCGGGTCCTCCGCGCGCTGAGGATCCCGCCGCGCGCGGCACGGGCGACTCCTGCCCGGGATCTCGAATTCCGATCTCGGGCAGGGGGCCGGCGGCGCCAGGGTGAGCGTGAGGTGACGACCCCTCAGGAGGGTTCGCCCGCCGTCACGTTCACCAGCCAGGAGGTGCCGAACCGGTCGACGCACTGTCCGTGCAGCGCGCCCCAGGCGGACTTGGCGAAAGGCACCGTCACGGTTCCGCCGTCGCGGAGCCGATGCCAGTACGCGGTGAGGTGCGTCTCGTCGCCTCCTAAGGGCTGTCCCGTAATCCCCGGTGGATCAGCGCGCGGCTCAGATGCGGTGCATCGCAAGGCGGAGGGTCGTCCTCATACTGGGTGTATTCGGGCGATCCGACAACGCGGCGAGGTGCCGTAGCTGTCGTCGTGCGCCCGCCGGGGATTACGGGACAGCCCTTAGGGCCACGGAGAAGGAGCCGCCCGGTCCCTGTGCTTCCGGGATCGGGGTGTCCGATCCCATGAGGACGACGCCGACGGCGCCTCTCAGCATCGCGTGGGCGACCAGGTCCTCTTGGCCGGCGCCCTCCGCCCGGTGCAGATCCGCGTACGTGGTGATGTCCAGCGTGCCGCCGAAGACCGAGTGGTAGAACTCCATCGCTTCACGCGCGTTGCCGCCGAAGTTGAGGTAGGGGGTAACTCGAGCGGTCATGGGCCATCCTCCAGTTTGGTTTGAGTTTCAAACCATAACAGTGAGAGTCGCCCGCCCCCAGGGTGGCCCGCACGGCGCTTCGTCCGGGCCCGTCATGGCGCGAAGGCGGGATCGTCCCGTTGTACGCGGGGCGGCCGTCCGCAATGAACGGTTTGATACACAAACCGTGAGTTGATATGCTGAAACATGCCTGATTTTCCCGTAGTCCCCGGAAGGCCCTGCGCGGTCGCGGCCACGCTGGAACTCGTCGGTGACCGTTGGTCGTTGCTGATCGCTCGCGAGATCATGTTCGGCAACCGGCGCTTCAGCCAGATCGCCCGCAACACCGGAGCGCCGCGTGACCGGCTCGCCGCGCGACTCAAATCCCTCGTGGCCGAAGGCATCCTCGAGAAGCACGAGTATCAGGCCACGCGATTCGAGTACCACCTCACCGAGGCGGGCAGGGAGCTTCTGCCCCTGCTCGTCAACCTCCTGGCCTGGGGTGACCGCTGGGCCGTCGCCGAGCCGCCCATGATCCTGGAACACCATGGCCACCGGGTCCGCCCGGCGACTGTGTGCGGCGAGTGCGGGGAAGCGATCGACAGCGGGGGGCTTCACTGGACGCCCAACACGCCAGGATGGTCGATGGCGGGTCCCGAGGCCTGACGCGCCGGACGCGCCGGACGCGCCAGGGATGCCGCTCGTCAACGGTCGCGCTTCATCGGTCGGTGTGGTCGCCTCCTCGGTCGATGGGGTCGTCGTAGAAGGACCGGTTCTGGGTGACGAAGTCCCGGACATCGAGCGGGTCGGCGCCGCCGATCGACTTGACCAGGTCGTTCATGCCGGAGAAGACGCCGTTTCGGTAGTCGACCGCGACGGCGAGAAGGTGTTGGACGAGGTGCTCCGGCGCGCCGCGCTTCTCCAAGATCGCCTTGAATTCGTCGAGGCCGATGGGCACGTAGGTGACCTCGCGGCCCAGGGCTTGCGACATCGCCTCGGCGATCTCGTAGTGGTCGAGCTCCACTGCCCCGTAGAGCGGGTAGATCTTGCCGGCGTGCGGGGCCGGGTCCTCCAGGATGGCGGCGATCACCCTCGCCTGGTCGACGGCGGCGATCGGGGCGTGCCGTCCGTCCGCGAAAGGCAGGCGGAGTTCGCCCGTCCCGTCCCACATGTTGATGAGCCACTCGGCGAAGAAGGTCGGCCGGATGTGGGTGACGGCCACCGGGGAGCGGTCGAGCACGCGTTCCCCGACCCAGTGCTGCCGTGCCGCGTTGCTGGCGGTCTCGCGGCGGGCGGAGATCTGCGACATGTTCACCATCGCCTCCACGCCGGTCTCCTCCGCTGCCTGGGCCACGTTCACCGTGGCATCCAGCAGGCCGGAAGCGATCGGGTAGGTGAAATACAGGGCGTCGATCCCTCGCGTGGCCCGGGCCAGCGAGTCGAGGTCGAGGACGTCGCCTCTCACGATCTCCGCCCCGAGGCCGGCGAGCCTCTCGGAGCGCTCGTCGGCGCGACGGACGAGCGCGCGGACGTGGTGGCCGCGTTCGAGCAGCAGTTCGGCGGTGTGAGTACCGGTCTTACCGGTCGCCCCGATCACCAGAAGATTGCGTTTCACGATGGTTCTCCCTTTCCGGGGACGGGCCTGTGAGGGGGCCTTCGGGCGGTACCGCACGGGATCATGGGAAGCTCGTGCGATGTCCGTCAGGCAGGCGGAACAGCTCGAAGAACAACCGGGCGGTGTCAGGCTCCCCGTCCACGACGAGCTGTCCTGAGGCCACCGCCTCATCGACGGCGGCCTGCCCTTTCGCGAGGGCGTAGAACGTCTCCTTTTCGCAGGTCAGACGCAGGCCGGGCGGGACAGGCGCGCGGCCGGTCGCCAGCCGTACCCGCTCGCCGTCGCCCCGCAGCCACAGCGCCTCCCCGCTCACCACCAGCTCCGTGAGCGTGTCGAAGCGGGCCGCTTCCGCCCGGGCTGTGAGGCGCATCGCCACCGTCGTCCAGGCGACACGGTCCGTGTAGCCGGGCGGCGGGTCTGCCAGACCTGTGCCCCACTCGACGAGGCCGGCGAGGGTCGGCATCAGCGCTTCGCCCCGGTCGGTAAGTTCGTAGGCGGCGGCATGGCCGGGACCGGGCAGCGTGGTACGACGCAGCACGTCGTGCTGCTCGAGGTGCTTGAGACGCGCGGCCAAAAGACTCGTCCCCAAGCCCGGCAGGGCCGACAGGAGATCGACGTAGCGGCGGGGCCCCAGGACGAGCTCCCGCACGATCAGCAGCGTCCATCTCTCTCCCAGCACGTCCAGCGCGCGGGCGATGAAACAGGTCTGCTCGTACGAGCGGGTCATCGCGCCACCTCGATCGGCGGCATCAGCGAGCTCACGGCGGGCAGCGCCCCGACGCCGGGTATCGGAGCGGACAGGCCCACATGGCCCAGCAGGTCGGTGACGACCTGCTGTATCTGCACCCGCTCCACCTCGACTCGGCAGCCGCGTCGGCCCGCACGCTCGGACGCGAGCCCGGTCATCCGGGCGGCGGCGCGGCGAGCTCCGGTGCTGCCCGCTGTCCCGTGCAGCAGGTAGAAGTGGTCGACGGTCCCTCGCGCCTCACGGCGGAATCGGAATCCGACCATCCACCTGTCGTCGCCGCTCATCGACCTCTCCTCCCGTACGCGGGCACCTGCCTGGAACGCTGAGTACCTGCGAAGGTTCAAAATAATATAGTCACCACTACTTGTTTCAGAACCACGACGCGGGCGGAAATCTTCCCGGCGTGGTCGGCAAGTTCGGTCGGCACGATGCGTCCCGGCCGGGCTCGCGCAGACGGGGCCCCGCGGCGGGGTCCACGGCGGAGAGGCCTCGGCAGCCCTGTGGAGGGGGAGAGGCGCACTGTCCGGGAACGGGCGCGGTGTGCCGTGCGGGTGCTCTTTCGCGGCGTGAGGGTGTCAGGCCCGGGTGAGGCGGTACGTGGTGCCGCTGCTGCCGGCGACCCACGCCTCGGGCAGGGCCGCGGCCAGGGCGTGCTGGGCCCGCCAGCCGGTGCAGTGCCCCGGTGCGACGAGGTGCGGGGCGATGTCGCTCAGCGCGGCGACCGTGGGCGCGATGACGGGTTCGAAGGCGGGTCCGCTCAGGTGAAAGCCGCCGAGCAGGGCGTGGAGCGCCGTGACGCCGGTCAGTCGCTGGGCGTGGCGCACGATGTTGACGACCCCCGCGTGACCGCATCCGGTCAGGACGACCAGGCCGCGGCCTTTGAGACGGACGACGAGAGCCTGGTCGTCGATGACGTGCGGGTCGTGCTGCCAGCCGGCGTCGTGCCAGGCCTGGTGCGGCGCCGGCATGCCGTGTTCGAAGTCCGTGGTGCGATCCACCTCGCCGGTGACGAGAACGCTGCCGTCGACGAGGAGCGAGGGTTGCCTGCGTTCGATGACCTCGAAGCCCTCGCCGGTGAGGGCCTTCTTGCTGAGAGTGGGCAGGTCGAAGGTGCTGCGCGAATCCTGGATGCGGCGCCGGGTCCAGGCGTAGGGGTGGACGATCATCGGCATCCTGCTGCCGCCGAGTCTGCCGGCAAGGCCGTCGAGCCCTCCCGCGTGGTCGAAGTGGCCGTGGCTGATGACCACGCCCTGGAGGCCGTCGAGGCGGATGCCCAGGCGGTCGGCGTTGGTGATGATGCCGGAGGGCGACAGCCCCGCGTCGAACATCAGGGTCGTCTCCTTCTCACCGCGCCGGACGGTGACCAGGGCGGAGAACCCGTGCTCGGCCAGGAGGCCTACGGCGGTGCGTCCGGTTTCGAACTGTCCGGCCGGGGTGGCCGCCGGTCCGAAGCCGGTCCTTGCGGTGTGGGCGTCGCCGACGAGCAGGGCGTCGAAGGTGTTGTCCATCAAGACCGTGACACGGACCTCGTCGACGGGCTTGAGGGCGATCGGGTCCACGGCGTCGCCGGGTACGGGACGCGGGGCGGAGAGCGTCGCCTCGTGCGTGGACGCGTGAGTGGTGTCGCACATGACTGTCCGATCGTGTCGATGGCGGCCCGGAGCGCCGGTTCGCGTCGCCCGTCCTGTCCTTGTGTGGTTCAGGCGGTGGGCGGGACGACGACCTCGACGGTTCCGGTGGCCACGTCGTAGAGGAGCCCGGAGACCCGAACCCCTCCCAACCGGGTCTCGGCGCGCAGAGCGGCGACGTCGTGGGCGAGGGCGGCGCGCGGGTCGCTGACCGCCTGTTCGGCCAGGCCCTGCTCGTCGGTCTCGAAGTAGGGTGCGAGCAGGTCGGGTTGGTCCACCAGGAGGGTGATGCCGCAGTGCGTGTGGTGCAGCACGATCAGCTCCCATCCGGGGCCGAGATCGCCACCGGCTGACTGCGTCACCTTGCGGAGCATCGCCAACTCCTCCAGCGTGCGCGGGGTGACGCGGCCGCCGACGTTGCGGATGGCTGCGATCTCGCCCGGGCCCGCACCGAGGACCGCCTCGGGATCGACGCGCGGGTCCACGCAGCCGATCACGATCGCCTTCAGGGCCGGCATCATGCGCAGACCCTCGGTGAACCGGGTCTTCGCGAAATCGGCGTTGCGGCCGGTGAGAGTCTCGACGACACCCATGGTGCGCCCCTCCAGTTAGCGAGTCCATTTTTAGGACTCAGTCGGACATGCCGTAACAGCGTGAGTCCAGAATCGATACCATCCCTGCGGGGCCGCTCACTGACCGACGCGCTCGAAATTCTCGCCGGACCGGGCCGAGTGACCCGAAGACCCCAAGGACAGGAAGAACACGGAGAATGGCGGATTTCATACGAGAGGGACGTCTGTTCCGGCTGGTCAGCTTCGCGGCGTCGCACCGTCAACTGCTGCTGCGCAGCGACGCCCTCGCCGTCGACGGAACGGACACCCGCGTCGAGGTGTACTTCGGGCATGTGGAGCTCATGCTCCTCAAACCCGTCTACCAGAAGGGGATCCACATACGCCCGGCGTCGGAGGCGGAGTTCGCGGTGCTGAAAGAGCGTCATGACCTCGCCGCGGGCGACGCGGGCTTCACCTGGATGATCGAGCCGGACGGCGACAGCTTCGTCGTCTCCGCCGAACCCTCGTGGCGCGAGGCGGACCGCAAGTTCGAGGACCCGTCCCTGTTCGACTTCGCCCAGCCCTGGCCCCCGGACTTCCCCGTGGAGCACGGCAGCGTCGGAGGGACACGCTGAGCGTGCGGTCGGTCCGCGTCCGCAACGTCGAACGTCGGTTGCCGCGCTGGGAGGCCGAGTTCGCCTGCCGATGCTGCGGCGAAGGCTGGGCCCGGGAGGACTGAGGACGCCGGCCGGTGGCGGGCAGCCACGGGTCTGCCGGGCCGTCCGCTCGGAGCGGGTGGTGGGAAGGACGTCCGGGGCGGGTCGCGGAGGTCGACGGCCCCGTGAACCGGTCGGACCCGACGGCGAGCGCACCGGAATGCGGGCGGGGTGTGATCGATCGGGACGAGCGCCATCAACACGGCATCGGAGCCGGGAGAGATGACGGACGACGACCATGGTCCGACGTTCATCTGGCAGATGATCTTTCCTCAACCTGATGAGTCACCGCATTCAGTGCCTGACCGTTCACTGCTGATCATGTTCACTTTGATAAGACAATGTGACGTCTCGCGGGGTCGTTCCGTGAGACGTCGCGGGATGGTGGCGACCGGTGTCGCCGCGCTCGCACTCGGGCTGACGGGCACGTCCACGCCGGCCGTCTCCTTCGCCGCCGCCGGCGACGCCTCGTGGCTCCCTCAGCAGCTCGACTCCTGGTCGACGATCACCCAGCACACGATGACCAAGCCGGTGACGGTGACGAACGGGGTCACCTACTCGGACGGCGCGGTCGACTCGATCGACGGCCGGGTGCCGGTCGACGTCGTGTCCGCGGACACCCGGGACCCGAACGTGCGGCTCGGTGTGGTGGTCTCGCACGACGCCGTGGTAGACCCGCAGGACGAGACGACCTCGTCGATGGCGGTCCGTACCGGAGCGGTGGCCGGGATCAACGGCGGCTACTTCCAGATCAACGCGTCAGGTCAGGCGAACGACGGCGAGATCGTCGGCGGTGAGATCTGGAAGAGCCCGACGTCGAACCACGAGGGCACGATCTCGGTGCTGCGGAACGGCTCCGTCGCGTACGGGAACCAGGTCTTCAGCGGTTCCGTCGCCGTCGACGGCGGCTCGAGCCGTCCACTCAGCTCGGTGAACCGGCTGGCCGACGCGACCGGCGACGGCATCACGCAGATCACGCCTCGGCTCGGAGACGTCGCGAAGACCTGGTTCGGCGGCACCAAGGTCGTCGCGGTGGGCACCTCCGACGACCAGGGCGCGACGATCCGGATCACGGGCGTGACCACCGGTGACTCCCTCTCGGGCCGACAGTACGGTCTGGTCGGCGGGGACGCGGCCAGCGCGGGCGGCCAGTGGATCCAGCAGAACGTCAAGGTCGGCTCGGTTGTGACCACGACGCACCGGATCAGCCCGAACAACGACATCCAGGAGATGATCCAGGGCCCGGGCCGCATCCTCAAGGACGGGGCCGTGTTCCAGGACCCGGTCAACCAGATGCCCAGCGGTCTGCACCCGGAGTCGGTGATCGGCAGCACCGCCGACGGACGCCTGGTCATGGCGACGCTCGACGGCCAGAAGGCGGCCAACGTCGCGCTCGGCGTGGGATGGCAGCAGGTGGCCTCCTACATGCGGTCGCTCGGCGTGCGGGACGCGGTCCTGCTCGACGGCGGCGGGTCGACCGCCATGGCGGTGCGCCGGCCGGGCGACACGCAGGCCACACTGGCCAACACCCCCTCCGACCTCTCCGAGCGGCCGGTCGCCAACGGCCTGTTCGTGTACTCCACCTCGACCACGGCCGGACCGGCGAAGAAGGCGTTCGTCAACGACGGTGCCGCGCTGTCGACGGCCGAGGGCGTGGTCTCGAAGGTGAAGGCGTTCGCGACGGACCGCGCCGGGAACCCCACCAGCGACCCGGTCTTCGTCACGGCCCTGCCCAGCGGCCTGGGCACCTGGACGAACGGCGTCTTCAAGGCCGGCTCGGCCGGTTCCGGCACGCTGACCGTGCGTGCGGGTCGCAAGACCGCCCACGTGAAGCTGACGGTGGCGGCGGCGTTCGACCGGCTGAGCGTCTCCCCCGCACAGCAGGGCCTGGCCAACAACGCCTCGCAGAAGTTCACGGCGCAGGGCACGAACGGCAAGTCCGCGGCGGTCACCGTCGCGCCGGAGTCGGTGACCTGGACGCTCGACCGTAGCGACCTGGGCAGGATCGACCCCGCCACCGGCGTGTTCACCGCGGCCTCCACGGGCAGTGGCGAGGTCCACCTCACCGCCGCGGCCGGAGGACGCACGGCGACCGCGGTGCTGAGCATCGGCTCGGTCATCACACCGCTGCTCACGGCCGACAACGCCGCGGAGTGGCAGATGCGCGCGGACGGTGGCGCCGTCACGGTGCCCGCCGACCACTTCGCCGAGACCACCGACGTGCCGCCGGGATCCGGCCAGGCGCGGGCGCTCCAGGTGGAGTACGCGTTCCCCAACGACACCAAGCAGCACCGGGTGCGGGTGGTGCCGAACAACGGCGCCGGCGCCAAGGCCGACAAGAACGAGCTCGGCCAGGTGCCGCAGAGCCTGCGCTTCCAGTTCAAGGTCGAGAGCGCCGCCCCGCAGAAGTCGTGGATGGTCCTCAACGTCTCGGACGCCGAGGGGCACCTGATGGGGCTCTGGCTCGAGCTGGCCCCGAGCGACTACAACCGGTGGAACGAGCGCAGCGCGAAGCTGGTCTGGGGTGTCTTCACGTCCTACCCGCTGACCATCCAGGACATCAGCCTGGTGGGCCAGAACGCGACCGGCGCCAACGTCGGCAAGTTCACCTTCGCGGGGATGAAGCTCCAGTACTCCGTCGGCACGCCGACGCAGGATGCCCCCTACCAGGCGATCAACCCGGACAACCCGTCCTGGCTGCGGTACACCCAGGATCCGGCCGACTTCCGGCCCGGCGGGCAGACGTTCATCATCGGCGACGACGGCCACCTGGTGGCGGCCAACCCCGACTCGACGAGCGTCAAGAACATCGCCGGCATGGTCGACCGTACGACCGGCAAGTCGTTCCGGACCGCGTCCGGTCAGACCGTCGCACCGCTGCCGGCGCAGGCCCGTCCGGACGTCGCGCTGAGCCTCGGCGACATCGCCGACACCGGCAACAAGGACGACCTCGCCTACGCGAAGGCCCAATGGGAGCAGTTCGGCGTGCCGTTGTACGACGTGGTCGGCAACCACGAGGTGAGCCAGGGCGCCATCCCGCAGAACACCAACTTCTTCGACGTCTTCAAGCAGAACACGCACTTCTCGTTCCAGCAGGGCCGGGCGACGTTCATCGGCCTGGACAACTCCAGCGGCTCGATCGCGGTCTCCGACAAGTTCCAGCAGCCCGCGGAGCCGCAGTACCCGTGGCTGGCCGAGCAGTTGGAGAAGGCGACCACCCCGGTGGTGTTCGTAGGTGTGCACATGCCCGCCTACGACCACGCGCCGAACAAGTCGAACCAGTTCTCGAACCGCTGGGAGGCACAGCAGTACCTCCAGCTGATCCAGGACTACCGGCTGTCGCACCCGAAGCAGCGCGTGGTGCTGATGTACGGCCACTCGCGCGGCTTCGCCGACCAGCTCATCGACCCGCTGGGCAACCCGGCGGACGCGAAGCTGGGCATCCCGCAGTTCACGATCGCCGACATCGGCACACGGCCGTACGTGGCCGCCGACAAGGGAGGTCTCTTCCACTTCGCCCTGTTCCACGTCAACCAGGACGGAACGGTCCAGTACTCGGTCCAGGCCATGCTCAAGTCGATGACCATCGACCAGGGCACCGCCGGCTCCGACGCGGCCGCTCCGCGCACCGACACCATGGTGGCCGGTCAGGCGAAGCAGTTCACGGCGACCGCCGTGAACGCCAACGGCAACGACATCAGCGACCCGCCGACGATGCCGGTGGCCGACCCGATGTCCCACGTCTGGGCGACTTCCAACAAGAAGGTCGCCAGGATCGACCCGGTGACCGGGGCGGTGACCGCGCTCAAGCCCGGCACCACGACGATCTCGGTGACCACGGGCGGCATCACGAGCAAGCTCAACCTGCTGGTCTCCAAGGCGGACCAGGGCTGACGCCCCCGACCGCGTCCTGAATCGGGGCGGCCGGCACTCCCCAGCGAACTGCCGGCCGCCCCGCCTCGTACCACCGCCCTGCCTCTCCCGATCGAGGACGCGTCGCCACCCCGACGCCTGACCGACCCAGCCGCACGGGCCAGAACGCGTCGTGGTCGTCAGTTACTGCCGACGGTGCCCTTTCCCGCCTTCCCGGCCAAAGCGGGCTACCTCAAGGCAAGGCGACCTGAGGCGCTTTGGAGAAAACTCTCGCTCGGGGTAGCGCATCGCACGAGAGGATGAGGGTGGTTCGGGATACAGGAGTGGTGAGCATGCGCACGGTGCGGAACGGGACCCGGGCAATCGATCTCTCGAAGATGCGGGCGCAGGCACCGGATCTGGTGGACCTGTACAAGGCCGCTGGTTCCAGCGTGCGCGCGCACGGCCTCGAGGGGGTGCGCGCCGCCGTGTATCTCGTCCTGGACCGCTCCGGTTCGATGCGGCCCTACTACAAAGACGGCACCATGCAGCATCTCGGTGAGCAGGTCCTGTCCCTGTCGGCGCACCTTGATGACGACGGCACGGTGCCGGTGGTGTTCTTCTCCACCGACGTCGACGGGTCCACCGACCTCAAGCTCGGAGGCCATCGGGGCCGAATCGACAAGCTGCACGAGAACCTCGGGCACATGGGGCGGACGAACTACCAGTGGGCCATGGACGGAGTCGTCGACCACTACCTGGCTTCCGGCAATGACGCTCCCGCCCTGGTGATCTTCCAGACGGATGGTGGCCCCACCAGCAGGTTCGCCGCTGAACGGTACCTGTGCAAAGCGGCCCGCCTGCCGCTGTTCTGGCAATTCATCGGGTTCGGCGATCCCGACGACAACGAGTTCGCCTTTCTCCGCCGCCTGGACGACCTCGCGGTACCCGAACACCGCATCGTCGACAACGCGGGCTTCTTTCACGCCGGCCGTGACCCGCGCTCCGTGAACGACGATCTCCTCTACGACCGGCTCCTACAGGAGTTCCCCAGCTGGCTTTCCTCGGCTCGCACTGCCGGGGTCCTGCAGTGAGCGTCGGGGCCCCACACGACCGGAGTCAACCTCACTCACCTCACGGGGAGCCCTGTTGAGGTGTCCCGGTCGGTCGACCAGCCTCGCGCTCGGATCGTCCCGGCGGCACGGCCTTCTCCCCGGTGGCGCGATGTAGTCGTCCGTGTTGCCCAAGAAGGAAGATCGGCCACCCCGACACACACGGACGCCGACGTGAACAACGGCCGGGTCCTAGATCCAGCCCCTCTTGGCCGCCTCGGCGCCCACCTGGAAGCGCGTTTCGAGGCCTAGCCCGGATGCGATCGTCGCGATGCGGCGGGTCACCGTGCGCGCGCTCGTCCCCAACTGCCTCGCGATCGCCTGGTCCTTGTAGCCCGCCTGCATCATCTTCAGGAGCAGGAGGTCCTGCGCGCTCGGGCCGTCGGGTGTCTCCGGAGCGGTCGCGACGAGGGACTGCCCACGCTGCCAGTAGGAGTCGAACAACTCGAGGAGCGCGTCGAGCAGTCCCGACCGGTGGACGACCGCGATCCTGTCGTAGCGGCCCGGGACCAGCGCGACCAGCGCGACGCGTCGGTCCATGATGCGCAGCCTGAACGGCAGGGCCGGCAGGATGCGGGCCTGCTCGCCGATCCGGGCCAGGTGGGTGATCAGTTCGAAACGCTCCGGCTGCGCCAGTGCCTCCGGGGTGTAGACCGACCGTATGTCGACCCCGCGGCCCAGCAGGTCCATCGTCAGCTCCTCCTCCAACTCGGTGCTGTAAGGACCGAGATAGGGGGGTCGATCCAGCACCCAGAAGTGGGTGCGGACCGACTGCATCAGTTCGGCGACGCGCAGGGTGATCTCCGCCTCCCCGGTGATCACCTCCACCAGCCCGGTCGGGTCCTCCTGGAGCCGACGGGCGCGGTATTCGTCCGCCAGGTCGTCGACGGTGCCCCACACCGAGGTGAACGCCGCCTCGGTCTCGGCTCGGCGTCTGGCGAGCAGTGCCCTCAGCGCGGTGTGCGGGCTGACCGGCCGGTACTGGCCGTGCCCTTCCCGTCTCAGCATGCCCAGCTCCACCAGCCGGGAGACCGTGCGCCTGACCCGGCCGGGCGTGGTGCCCAGGCTCTCGGCGATCTCGGCGGCCGTCCGGTCCGACTTGGCCAGATAGCTGCGGTAGACCCGTTCGTCGAACTCGCTGATCCCCAGGGTGCTCAGCACCGGACGCCCTCCCAGCGATCACCGCCCGGCGAACCGTCGGGACGGTCGTGACGCGAATCGCCAAGTGGCGATGTACGACATGAGTTTGATCTAGACATTCCTCGTTCACAAGCTTTCACTCTGAACGTTCACGCCACCTGTGGAAGGGCTCCGAGCATCCTCGATGCCGACGAGCGGTCAGGCGGCGCCACCGCACAGCCGGGAGAGACCTTGTGAAAGCACACCACCGCAGACGCTGGAGTGTGCCGGTTGCCGCCGGTGCTCTGGTACTCGCGCTGGCCGGCCCCTACGACGCGACGGCCTCGGTGCCCTCAGCAGCCCGTTCCGACGCAGCCGACTCCCCGACCCCCGCATCCGCGTCCGACCGGGTGCCCGCCGGCGACCACTCCGTCACACTGATCACCGGTGACGTGGTCACCACCCGACAGGGCCCCGGCACCCACGGCAGGACCGGAGGCGTCGTCAGCGTCCGCGGTGCCGACGGACGTCCGGTACAGACCCGCATCCTGACGTCGGGCGACGACCTCTACGTGTTCCCCGAGTCCGTGCTGCCCTTCGTGGCCAAGGGCACCCTGGACCGGCAGCTGTTCGACATCACGGACATGATCGCCGACGGGTACGACGACGCGCACCGTGACCGGCTGCCGCTCATCGTCTCGTACACGCACCCCGCCGACTCCCGCCGCAAGGCCGCCGCTCCGCCCGACGGGGCGACCCGGGTCCGTACCCTCGACGGCATCAACGGCGCCGCCCTCACCGCGGACCGCTCGCACGCCGCGGACTTCTGGAAGTCCGTGGCCGGGACGGCGACGACCGACGGAGCCCGCAAGCAGTCCGCCGCACCGGCCTTCGCCGGCGGGATCGCGCACATATGGCTGGACGGCCTCGTCCACGCCGACCTCGCCGACAGCACCACGCAGATCGGCGCCCCCCAGGTCTGGGCGGACGGCAACACCGGACAGGGCGTGGACGTGGCCGTCCTCGACACCGGCGTCGACGCGGGACACCCCGACCTCGCGGACCGCGTCGCGGGCCGGCAGAGCTTCGTACCGGACGAGAACACGGACGACCACTTCGGTCACGGCACGCATGTCGCGTCCATCATCGCCGGTACCGGCGCCGCCTCCGACGGCAAGGAGAAGGGCGTCGCCCCCGGCGCCCGCCTCGACATAGGCAAGGTGCTGGACGACACCGGGTCCGGTCAGACCTCCTGGGTCCTGGCCGGTATGGAATGGGCCGCGGTCGACCAGCACGCCAAGGTCATCAACATGAGCCTCGGCGACGGGCAGGCGTCCGACGGGAGCGACCCCCTCAGCCAGGCCGTCGACAGGCTCAGCGCCCAGACCGGTGCGCTGTTCGTCGTCGCCGCCGGTAACTCGGGCGCGCCGAGCACCATCGGCGCACCGGGCGCGGCGAGCGAAGCGCTGACCGTGGGCGCCGTCGACGCCGACGACGCGGTGGCCGAGTTCTCCAGCCAGGGTCCCCGCGTGGACGGCGCTCTGAAGCCGGAGATCACCGCCCCCGGGATCGGCATCCTCGCGGCCAACTCGCAGTTCGACGGCAACGGCGAGGGCGCCTACCAGACGATGAGCGGCACCTCGATGGCCACGCCCCACGTGGCCGGCGCCGCCGCGCTGATGGCCGCCGCTCATCCGGACCTCACCGGAAGCCAGTTGAAGGATCTGCTGGCGAGCAGTTCCCGGCAGACCCCGCGGTACGACGCCTTCCAGGCGGGCAGCGGCCGCCTCGACGTCGCCGCGGCCTCGCACGCCGGAGTCTTCGCCACGGCGACCGCGTACGCCGCCCAGGTTCCGCAGAATCCCGCCGGCGGCGTGCGGCGCCCGGTGACGTACACCAACACCACGGACAAGGCCGTCACCCTCGCGCTGACCGTCGAGGCGGCACACGCCCCCGCCGGCGTGTTCCGGCTCTCCGCCCCCCAGGTGGTCGTGCCCGCGCACGGGACCGCCGGTGTCACCGTGACGATCGACGGCTCGGGCGTCACCACCGACGGCCGGTACACCGGGCAGGTCGTCGCGAAGAGCGCGGACGGCAAGGCCGCGGCGCACACCGCCGTCTCCCTCGGCGATGTGCAGCACAGACTGACCATGGAGTTCAAGGACGCCCAGGGGCGGCCCATGTCCGGCGTGGTCGAACTGCTCAGGTCCGGTGACGACGTCCCGCAGTTCGTCGTGATCGACGAATCCGGTACGGCGCAGATGTACCTGCCCAACGACGTGTACTCGGTGCTGTCCTTCAAGACGGTGCAGGGCGTGCACGGTCCTCACTCGTGGGGCATGGCGCTGCTGGGCGACCCGGACGTCCGACTCGACCGCGACACCACCGTCACGCTCGACGCGTCCAAGATCGACCGGATCGACATGACGGTCCCGCAGCGGACCGAGACGACCTACCAGCGACTGGACTACACCCGCCAGATGGGCGGCCAGAACTGGCGGGACTACATGGAGACCCAGACCAACTACGACAGCCTGTGGGCCCAGCCGACGACCCACAAGGTCACCGACGGCGACTTCTACCTGGCAGCTCGCTGGCGCAAGGAGCAGCCCGCCCTGTCCGTCTCCACCCGGACGACCGACTTCACCGATGTGCTGCGCCAGGACGGCGTCACCCCCCTGCCCAAGGGCAGCGTCAAGCTCCCGCTGGTCTTCGCCGGTCAGGGCGCGAGCGCCGACTACGCCCACCTGGACGTGCGAGGCAAGGCGGTGGTGGTACGCCGCAACGACGACGTGTCCGACATGGGCCAGGCGTCCGCCGCGGTGGCCGCGGGCGCGAAGCTCATGCTGGTCGTGAACAACGTGGACGGCCGCGGCTTCCGTTCCTACAACGCGCCGTTCAGCTCGACGCCCGTCCGGCTCGACGTGGGCCTGCTCAGCACCGACGAGGGCGAGAAGCTCGTCCGCCAGGCCCAGGACCGGGGCGCCTCGGTCACGGTCGGCTCCGCGCCCGTGAGCCCGTACGTCTACGACCTCGACCGGACCTGGCACAACGAGATCCCCACCCACCTGGTGGTGCAGGGCAGTTCAAAGAACCTCGCCCGGGTCGACGAGACCTTCGACAGCCCGGCCCCGGGAAACACCGGCGGCGAGTTCCGGTTCGACTGGCCCGACTACAACGACTGGGCCATCGGCGGAATGATGCCGGAGCCGGTGCGGGGGAAGCGCACCGACTGGGTCTCCACCGGGGGCTTCAACAGCTGGAGCCAGAGCGCGTACGCGGACGGCCTGGTCTTCGAAGCCGGGGCCAAGACCTCCTACCGGGCGGGCAGCACACAGTCCGAGGAGTGGTTCAAGCCGATCGAACGGCCGTACCTGAACGACGTGTACAGCATGCCCACGCGCAAGGGTGACCACCTGTACATCGACGCCCCGGCCTGGGGCAGCCACGACCACGTCGGCATGAGCCAGATGGACGGCGTGGCGGAGCAGCGGCAGACCCTGTACCAGGGCACCAAGGAGCTGGGCACCGGAACCTTCACGAACGTCTCGGGCGACGCGCCCGGCGCCGGCAAGCTGCCGTACCGGCTGGTCGTCACCAGCAAGCGCGACGCGGCGTTCACCCCGTACTCCTCCAGCACGCGCACCGAGTGGGACTTCACCTCGAAGGCGACGGCGGACGGCTCCACCGCGGTGCTGCCGCTGGTGCAGATCGACTACGAGGTCGGCACCGACTCGGCCGGGCGGGCCGGGCGGCACGACACCCTGTCCGTCACCGCAGGTCAGCTGCCTGGGGCCGTCGGCGCGGGCAAGGTCGGCGCGGTCACCCTGGAGATGTCCTACGACGGCGGCACGACGTGGCACCGGGCCACGCGTGATCACGACGGGCGGTACCGCCTGGACGCGCCGAAGAAGGCGCCCTACGTGTCGCTCAGGGCGAGCGTCGAGGACTCGGCGGGCAACGCGGTGCACCAGACGGTCATCCGGGCGTTCGGCCTGCGCTGACGCACGGCCGCGGATCGCAGCGCGTGAAGAACGGTCCGTCCGGGGTCGCACGACCCCGGCCGGACCGCGGCCGTCCGCCACGGAGCGAGCCGTTCGACCGGGGCGGGGCGCCGACGGGCCCCCCGAGGACAGCATCCC
>NZ_JBHWEL010000087.1:30800-36647 GCF_042734135.1 Streptomyces sp. NPDC059668
CCTGTGGGGGGCGGCGCCCGCGCGCCCGCCGGGCGGGCCTCCCCTGGGCTCCACCGAGGGCCGCGGGCGGCGCCCCCCCCCGCGCCCCCCAACCGCTGCCGTCCGCCACGGAGCGAGCCTTTCGACGGGTGCGGGTCGCCGTCGGGCACCCCGTGGACAGCTTCCACGGAATCCCTCCCGACGATCTGACGACGGCCCCGCACCCGCGGCCTTCGGGCGCCGGAGGCGACCACACCCCGATCGACGCCCACGCCTGACAGATCACCTCATGACGCCGCACCCCGAACCGACGACGTGCCCCGGACCGATGACGCGTCTCGAACGGACGCCGCGCCCCGAACCGACGAACGACCCGACCCCGTCGCGGACCTGCCCGGCAGCGGGATGACCACCTCGTCCTCGACCGGCGGGTCGATCTCGTGCTCCCGGTTGCCGGTGGCGGCGAAGCAGCGCAGCCGGACCGAGGACGGGGTGACGTCCAGACGCAGGAACGACTTGAAGAACGGCGGACTGTACGTCGCCGAACCCGGGGAGAAGACCTGGGTGTACGTCTTGCGCACCGGGAGACGCACGCGCGAGGTGCGGTCGGGCCGCCCGCCCGCGCCCAGCAGCGCCGCGACCAGCCGATGCCGCCAGGTGACCCGGACCGGTCTCCCCGTGGACCGGATCGGCGGGATACCGAGCCGCTCCGCCATGACGGCCATGGACTGCTCCTCGGTCAGGGTGAACAAGCGGCGCATGCGCAGGCGGTGCCCGTAGAGCCTGCTGTAGAAGGCCAGCGAGTCGCCGCGGAGCGGGTAGCAACGGAAGTCCGCCTCGGTGACCCCGGCGACGGAGACGCGCGGGATCGTGTGCGTGGCGTGCATGAACGCGCCACCGCCACCCGCGACCACGTACTGCACGGTGCGGTCGCCGACCCGTACGGGATAGCGCTGGTAGTTGTGGATGTCGCCCCCTATCGCCGCGACGTAGTGATGCGCGGGGTCGCGCACGATGTCGTCGACGGTGCCGCCGCCCTCGATCGCGCACGGGTGGTGCTCCCCGTCCACGTACAGAGGGGAACCGGTGATCAGGATCTTGGGGGTGTCGCCCGCGGACACCTCGCGCAGCCAACGCCCCTGCTCGGCGTCGATCGTGCCGAGCAGGCCGGTGTCGATGCCCACGATCCGCACCGGACCGGCGTCGACAGCCCAGTACGGCCCCGGCTGGACCGCCTGTTGGGCCGGTTCCGGGCGCAACCGCCGTGCTTCTTCGAGCCGTTGCTCATCTCCCGTGTCCGGCGTGTGCCACAGCAGCGAACGCAGCCGCTCCCGTGCCGTACGCCGCGATCCGGTTTCCGGCGCGAGGGCCGGCGCGTCACAGAAGACCCGCATGAACCCGTGGAGATCCTCGTACCAGTCGTGGTTGCCGGGTACGGCGTAGATGGGGGCCTGGTAGTCGCGGTACGGCCGGTGGAACTTCGTTCCGTAGTCGTCGAGACTGCCGACCGGATAGATCACGTCACTGGCCAGGACCGCGAAACTCGATCCCTGACTGGCCTTCAAGAAGCCCGGGACCACGGCGTATTGAGGTTCGTCGCCCTCGCCGGTGTCGCCGATGACCATGAAGGAGAAGCGGTCGGGATCGTCGCGCCGCACCACCGCGTCGGCGGGCGCGCCCGCGTTCCTGCGCTGCTCCACCCACCGGGCACGGGTACGGCCCGTGGGGTCCCCGAACCATGAGGCCAGCACGCCGTTGCGCGCAGGCCACATCGTCCTGGGGTCGAGCCACGAGAGCTTCTCGACGCGGGCGGGCATCAGGCCTTTGTAGTCACCGGGTTCCGGGCTGACCCAGCCGGCGCCCCGGGCGGTGTCGCGTGAAGAGTCGGACATCGGCGAACGGTAACAACGATCTTCCCGGGCGCAGGACGCGGGGGGCGGCGTGACACTCGTCCAGGCTTCATCGCGTCCTTGTCAGCGGCCTTGGTCGCTCCGCGGCCCGATGCCGCTGATCCTGGTGGGAGTTCCCTCCGGGGTGAACGAGTGGCGGAAGGTGAAGGCGTGCGGCACGGAGCTGTGGCCGTGGAGGTGCTCCAGCCTGGAAACCCCGTCCCGCCAGGTGGGTATCACGCCGTCGCGGACCCACCAGCACACGTGATTCGGGTGCCCTGTCCGCTCGAACCAGTCATGACGCCTGTTCAGCGCCTCACGGTGCGGACCGGTGTGGACGGCGTCGAAGGCCGGACGCAGGCCGGTCCAGAGGGAGAGCGTCGCGGCCAGGGCGGTGGTCTCCACCGTACGGCCCTTGCCGTACCAGGTTGGTACGGCGAACTCTCCCCATGCATCCCAGTCCGCCTCGAAGAGCATGCCCCGGTCACCCTCCGCCGCTTCAGCATGCGCGAGGTACCCGGGGTGCTGGGCGATCTTCCGGTAGACGGCCTCACCCATGCCGTAGAACTCGCGCGTGAGAGGTGAGGGATCGGCGAGAGGTGACTTCAGGACGCCGAATGTGTACAGAGCAAGATGGGGCATGCGTCTCTCCCTGGTTGGAGCTGCTCGGCGTGGACCCGGTCCGGTGGCTTACGCATGGGGGCCGGGCTTCGTGGGGCGTGACCGACTCATCCCTTCGCGGGTGGCTCAGCCTGAAGGAACCCCTGCGTGACCGTGGGCGATCGCCGAAGACCAGATGAAGGTAACTGCCAGTGCGGGCCCTGTCGAAGTTGCGTTTTCCCTGTCCAAGTGGCCTCTTGCACAGGTCATTTCGGGGGCCGGTGCGGTGACGGGCGGGGCGGGCGGGCTGCGGGGTACCAGTGATGCACGGCGGCCGATCGGTTCGCTTGCCATGCCCGTCCGCACCGCGTGTCCGACGGCCCGGAGTGCCGTCGAGCGCGTGCGGTTGTAGAAGATGGCCAGCGGCTACATGACCGAGCACCGGCTGTGGGTACGGGTACGGGCACAGGTGGTTCTGCACGCCGCGCATGGACGCTCCGACGCACGCGTCGCCCGGGGAGCGGGTCTGTATGTGGACACCGTGCGCCGCCGGCGTGGCCGGGCCGCCCAGTGGGCCTCCTGCCCGGGCCCGAAGTACGCCAACGCTGCCTCTGTTTCGTCCAGTTCACACCGCTGCGGGCCGCCGGGCGCCATCTGTGGCAGGGCGAGAAGTCGGTCGGCGGGGACGAGCAGCCTGCCCAGGTGCTGTGTGACGCCGACTGCCTCGCCACGCGTATGGCGCTGAGGTTCCGAACGAATGTCGCGGAGGTTCAAGTACATGCCGTGTCGGTATTCCTAGGATTCGACGGCAGAAGGGAAACCCGGGCTGCTCCTGGCCGGGTACACACCAAGGACAACAACGCGTGAAACAAGAGAAGTTCAGCCGCGTGGCCGTCACCGCGGGTATCGGCGTCGACATGGACATCCCCAACGGGTTGATCGGCGATGGCCGAACCGGGCGCGCCCAGGCCCGCCGGATCAAGGTGAGCGTTTGCCACCGGCCCACCTCGGTGTCCGTCAGCACCAGCAGCGCGCGCGGCCTGCATCCGGACAGCCCTGCTCCACCGGAGCCCGCTCGCTGTTGATCAGCCGGTGCCACGCCTTCCGCGCGCCGAGCCCGGAGGCGGCCGAGCGAGGGCACAGGGCCGTTGAAGGGATCCATCCCAACTTCTCGGCCCCTTTAGTACATGCAAGCAATTAGCTCTTTGATCTTCGAGGAGCTATTTCCTGAAACCCGGTGGTCGGACAGTGCCGCCGTGGGAAGCGGAGACATGATGGGCCAGAGTCCTTATGACTATGTCGTGGTGGGAGCGGGGACAGCGGGGTGTGTGATTGCCTCCCGGCTTTCGGAACGCCCCGGCGTGCGGGTGCTGTTGCTGGAGGCGGGAGCCCGAGACGCGACCGAGGCGATGGCATCTCCATGGGGGTTCCTGGGCTTCGACCCGTCATCCCTCTGGCTGGGCGCCTCAACCGTGCAGGCCGGTACGGGCAGGGCCGCTGACGTGCTGCGCGGTAAGGCGCTCGGCGGATCGTCGAGCGTCAACGGCCTCTACCACCTGCGGGGGCACCGCTCCGGGTACGACGAATGGCCCGGACTCGGTGCTCCGGGCTGGGGTTTCGACGATCTTCTGCCCTATTTCCGCCGCAGCGAGAGTACGCGCGGTCGTGATGCCTCCGTGCGGGGCACAGACGGGCTGGTCGTGGCCGCCCCGGTCGCGGAACCCCATCCCCTGGCCACGGCAGGCGTCGACGCCGCGGTGCAGGCTGGGTTCACACGCGCCGAGGACATCGGCGGGGGGCTGGACACCGGGTTCGGGTGGAGTGACATGAATCTGCCCGGCGGCGCCCGCCAGAGCGCGGCCGACGCCTACATCCGTCCGTTCCTCGACCGCCCGAACCTGGACGTCGTCACGGGCGCGACCGTGCAGCGGCTGCGTGCTACCGCGGGCCGCTGCACCGGAGTCGACTACACCATGGGTGTCGAGCACCTGACCGTCGAGAGCACCGAGGTGGTACTGACCGCGGGAGCCATCGGTTCCGCACACCTCCTGATGCTGTCAGGGATCGGCCCCGCACGACACCTTGACGAACACGGCGTCGATGTCGTCGCCGACCTGCCGGGAGTGGGCTCCCATCTGCAGGACCATCCGATGGCGGCCGTGGTGTACGAGGCCGCCCAGCCCGTACCGTTCGTTCCCGCCAACCCTCCGGCCGAAATGATGGGCCTGCTGTACAGCGACCCCGTCGCGGCCCGGCCGGACCTTCAGGTCTACGTCGTCGCCGCACCGCTCCCGTCGGCATGGGGCCGGCCGCCGGCCAACGGCTACTCCATCGCCTTCTCCGCGATGGCTCCGCACAGCAGCGGCACCGTGCGCCTGGCGGACGCCGATCTCGCCAGCGCTCCCGTCGTCGACCCCGGCTACCTGAGCGACGACCGTGACCTGGAGGTCATGCGCAAGGGCCTGGCCCTGGCACGCCGCATCGGCGAGGCCGACGCCTTCGCCGACTGGCGCAAGCAGGAAGCGATGCCGGGCTCCGGAACGAGCGGCGAATCCGTGGACGAGTTCATCCGCAAGGCCACCGGCCCCTACTTCCACTTCACCGGCACCTGCCGCATGGGGACCGACGCCGATGCCGTCGTCGACCCTGCGAACCTTCGCGTACATGGGGTGGCCGGACTGCGGGTCGCCGATGCCTCGGTGATGCCGTCCATCCCCTCGGCCAACACCAACGCGACCGTCTACGCCATCGCCGAACGGGCCGCCGAACTGCTCGACTGAGCCTCCTCAGCGCCCACGGCACTTCCTCGACGCGTTCATCCTCCCCCGGTCGTGCGCCGAACGCGGCCCAGACTCCGGCTCGTCGCGGGGGCGGTGACATGCAGGCGGGCGGCCGCCCCGGCCAGGCTTCCCACCTCCGGCAGTGCGTCGAGCGCGGCGAGCAGGTTCAAATCCAATTGCATGTGAGTAATCCTTTCCGTTCTTGACATGCATTTGAAGTTAATGCTGGGGCTATATACCTTCGAGTCGAAAGCGCGAGCAGCAACGCGCGGTTCGGCCCCCGACCCGGCCTCATCACCCCTCCTCAGACAGGAGCACCACCATGTCCGAAACACCTCAGACCACTGACGTCGCCGTCTCCGACGCCGTCCTGCTCGACGAGACGGCGGTCGCCGT
The DNA here is from genome assembly GCF_042734135.1 of Streptomyces sp. NPDC059668. Lineage (NCBI taxonomy): Bacteria > Bacillati > Actinomycetota > Actinomycetes > Kitasatosporales > Streptomycetaceae > Streptomyces > Streptomyces sp. NPDC059668. Next base: position 36,445 of record NZ_JBHWEL010000087.1, read on the forward strand.
GCGCGCGGCCGGTGCGGCGCTGCGGGAGCGTTTCGGTGAGGTGGTCCGCTATCAGACCCGGGAGGAGCTGATGAGCGCGCTCGCCGCCAATGACGACACGGCTCTCGGCATCCTGCGTCCCCGCCTCATGCGTCTGCGTCCGGACGCGGGCTGGGTGGAGGACGAACTGGACGGCGGGGCGCTGCCGTCCGGCGAGTGGTGGG
>NZ_JBHWEL010000088.1:0-1511 GCF_042734135.1 Streptomyces sp. NPDC059668
TCTTGGACAAGGGAGGGAACAAGAGGTCCGGCTGCCGCCGGAGCGCACCAGCCGGCCCTACGGGGGCTCGCGGCGCCGGCCGAGGCGGCCGCCCGGTCCCGCGGCCACCGGGGAGGTATCTCGAAGTCACCGGGGCGCCCCCCCGCCGCGCGGGCGGCGCCCCCGCGGACCCCCCCCGACCTGTACGGGTCTTCGGGGCACCGGTGTGCCGGACCGTCCGTGGGTGACGGCACGGCGCGATGCGCCGCAGCGGCGGCCGGCGGTGAAAGGGAAGGGCCCGGGCCCCGGAGGCGTCCGCCGTGGCGCTCGCGCCGCATCCGGGCGGCGGACGCCGGCATCCCCGCGGGAACCTCCCGGCCAGCCGGCCGGGCGCTCCGCGACAGCACGCACACGGCGCACCGGGGGCCAAAGGCGGGCGGGCAAAGGAGTTTTGCGCCGCAGGACGGAGGAGTCCTCGCCGCGGGGCCACCGGAACCTTGGCCAGGGCCGGGGCCGGGGCCAGGGCCGGGGCCGGGGCCGGGGCCAGGGCCGGGGCCGGGGCCAGGGCCGGGGCCGGTGCGGGTGCGGCCCGGCGCGGCGGCCGGGCCGGGGGCGGGTGCGGGTGTGGTGTTCGGTGTTGCGGGGGCCTTGGTGGGGCGGTCGCCGTGGTGGCGGGGCGGGGTGGCGGCTGCGGGCCGCCGGGGGTGGTCAGCGTGCGAGGTGCTGGGGGTGCGGGACCTGCCAGGAGGGGCCGTAGGAGGTGAGTGCCTCTTCGTAGGTGGGCAGCAGGCCGCGTGCGACGGCCTCGGACAGGCTCGGGGCGGTGGCGTCCTTCTCGGAGCGGATCAGGCCCGTGGTGGTGGGCCAGGGGATGCCGATGGCCGGGTCGAGGGCCTGGATGTCGACCATGGTGCCGGGGACGTACTCCTCGGAGCACAGGTAGTTCATGCAGGTGTCGTCGCTCAGGGCGAGGAAGGCGTGGCCGAGGCCGTCGGCGAGGTAGACGCCGATGCCGGAGCCGGCCTCCTGCAGGGTGGTGTCGAACATGCCGAACGTCGGGGAGCCGACGCGCAGGTCGACCACCACGTCCAGGGCGGCGCCGCGTACGCAGGTCACCAGTTTCGCCTGGCCGGGCGGCAGGGTGGTGCCGTGGATGCCGCGCAGGGTGTCGCGGTGGGAGACCGAGAAGTTGACCTGGCGGACGGTGAACGGCTGGCCGCTGCTTCCGGTCAGCTCGCCCAGGCGCCAGGCCTCGAAGAACCGGCCCCGGTTGTCCGGCAGTTGCGACGGCGTGATCCGGAAGGCGTCGCGGACCTTCATCTCCTCAATGGCCATGCTTCCTCGGTTCGGGTCGTCGGGTCGTGGGATCGTCCGGCCGCGGGGTGACGGGCCGTCAGCAGGGCGGCGGTGCGCCGGTGTGTGACGGGGGCGGGGGGGGCGGGCGCCCGGGCCCCGGACCCCGCGGGGGGGTGGGGGGCTGTGCCGCGGGGGCCGGGTGGTCTGCCCCCCCCGTGGGGGCTGGCCCCCCGGGG
>NZ_JBHWEL010000088.1:1521-29452 GCF_042734135.1 Streptomyces sp. NPDC059668
GTATCTCCCGGGGGGGGGGTGTCGTTCTGTCTTTTGGGGGGTGTTGGGTGGTTTTGGGGGGGGGGGGGGTTCCGTGTGGTTTGGGTCCTCTCCCCCCGGGTGGGTGTGCGGGTCAGTGCAGCGGGGCCGGGGTGCTCTCCCCCGCCGGTGCGGGCTGCCCCGCCGGTGCGGGCTGCCCTGCCGGTGTGTGCCGGCCGGCCGGGGCGGTCTGCGCGAGTGGTGCGCGGGCGGGCGCGGCGGCGGGGCGGCGGGAGGGGGCGAGCAGCATGGAGAAGGTCGCCAGGGCCACCGCGACGGCGCCCACCCACATGGCGGGGACGAGGCCGTCGACGAAGTCGCGCGGTGAGGCGTAGCCGCCGTTGGCGCTGAAGATGGAGGCGAGCAGGGCGACGCCGAGGGCGGCGCCGACCTCGCGGGTGGCGGCGGTGACGCCGGAGGCGATGCCCTGTTCGTGTTCGGCGACCGAGCCCATGGTGAGGTTCATCAGCGGGGCGTAGAACAGGGCCATGCCGGCGCCGCAGATCATCAGGGAGGGCAGCTGGGCGGCGTAGGAGACGTCCGGTTCGAGGACGAACGCCCAATAGACCATGCCGGCGGTCATCATGGCGAGGCCGAGGGTGACCACGGGTTTGCCGCCGATGCGGTCGGAGACCATGCCGCCGATGGGGGCGACGACCATCGGCATGGCGGTCCAGGCGAGCAGGCGGACGCCGGCCTGCATGGCGGTGTAGCCCTGGATGTTCTGGAGGAACTGGGTCATCAGGAAGATCGCGCCGAACATGCCGACCGACATGAGGGCGCCGGCCAGGTTGATCGCGGTGAAGGCGCGGTTGCGGAACATGCGCATCGGCACCATGGGGTGTTCGGTGCGGTTCTCCCAGACGACGAAGACGGCCATCACGGCGGTGCCGCCGATCAGTGCGCCCAGGACCTGCGGGGACGTCCAGCCGTCGCCGTGGCCCTTGATGAGGCCCAGCACGATGCCGAACAGGCCGAGGCTGGCCAGGGCGGTGCCGACGGCGTCCAGGCGGGAGTGGGCGATGCGGCTCTCGGCGAGCTTGCGGAAGGACAGCGGGGCCAGGGCCAGGCCGATCGGCACGTTCAGCCAGAAGATCCACTGCCAGGACAGGTGCTCGACGATGGCGCCGCCCACCAGCGGGCCGGCGGCGATGGACAGTCCGTTGACGGCGCCCCAGATGCCCAGGGCGGCGCCGCGTTTCTCGGCGGGCACGGCGGCGGTCAGCAGGGTCACCGACAGCGGCATGATGATGGCCGCGCCGACGCCCTGGACGGCGCGGGCGGCGACGAGTTCGTTGATGCCGGGGGCGAGGGCGGCGGCCGCGGAGGCGGCGGTGAACAGCAGCAGGCCCAGGCTGAAGACCTTGCGGCGGCCGAAGCGGTCGCCGAGGGCGGCGCCGAACATCATCAGGACCGCGAAGGACAGGGTGTAGGCGTTGACCGTCCATTCCAGGTCGGTGAGGCTGCCGCCGAGTTTCTCCCGGATGGTGGGCAGCGCCGTGATGATGACGAGGTTGTCCAGGCCCGCCATGAACGAGGCGAGGCTGGTGGTGAGGATGGCCCAGAAGACCACCCTCTTGGTTTCACCGCCCGGGGATGGGGGGTTGACGGTGCTCATCGAGCATCCTTTCTGGAGGCTGGTCAGTGCGAGATGCTCTTCGCCGTGACCTGTCCGGGCTGCGCCGGCGCAGCCGTCGCCGCCGGGCCGGTCCGGCGCCGACGACGCTACGGACGCGTACTCGACTCCTCCTCGAGTCCCGGTGGGCGCCGGCGGGCGGCGGGCGCGGCGGCGCCGCGGGGCCCGCGTGCCGGTGTCGGCAGGCGGGCGCCGCGGCGGGTGGGCGGCCGTGGGCCGGTCAGGCGAGCTGGCGCTGGAAGGTGGCGATGTCGAAGTAGAGGGTCTCGTCGATGAGGACGTCGCCGTCGAAGTGGAAGAAGACGGCGACGGGGGCGTCGATGGACTTGCCCCGGTTGGGTATGCCGCGCCAGTCGGCGTGCTGCTTGCCGCGTGCCTGGGCCTCCAGGATCACCGCGGTGGGTGTGTGGTGCACGTGGTGCAGGTCGTGCTCCAGGTCGGGGAAGGCGGCCTTGAGGTCGGCGAAGTAGCCCTTCTTGATGGCTTCTTCGCCGATCAGCGGGCCCTCTTCGAAGGCCTGGATGCGGTAGACGCCGCCGCGCGGGAAGGTGGCCAGCACGCCGTCGATGTCCCAGGCGATCTCGGCGACCGTGTGCTGCAGGACGACGGCCTCGCGCTTCTTGCGCAGTTCGGCGTCGGGCTGCGGGAGATCCGCGCCGGGCAGAGTGAACTCGTGTGCTTCGGTGGCCATGACCATTCCTCCACGCATCGGCCTGTTCGGTTGCCGCCGACGCTAGGGCGGCGCGCTCGCTCGGCCCTCGTTTCCGGCTCGAACCGCCTGGTGGGGGGCGTGGGGTGAGGGGTCGTCAGGCGGTGGGCTGAAGGCGGGCGGTGTCCTGGGGCGGGCGGTAGGTGGGGCGGTAGCCGCAGGCCAGGCCGAGCGGGGCGAGCAGCAGGCACAGGCCCATGTCGAGGGCGAAGGGGCGGCCGGTGACGACGCGGTACTCGTCGCGGAAGGCGAGGGCGAGCAGCGGCATCTGCAGGCGGGGGGTGCCGTCGGGGCGCAGCCGGCCTTCGTTGGTCAGTCCCCACAGGGTCTCGAAGACGGTTTCGGTCTGGTAGGCGGGGGTGGTGCGCCAGATGACGCGGGTGGTGTCGGGGCCGGGGTTCCACATGGAGTGGACGGCGCCGGGGGGGATGTGGAAGTCGGCGCCGGGCTCGTACTCGTGGAGGGTGCCGTCGAGCTGGAGGTTCAGGCGGCCGCTTTCGAGGCGCATGTGTTCGGTCTGGCGGGGGTGGTAGTGCTGGGGCGGTTTGATGACGGCGGGGGCGTATTCGACGGCGACCTCGATGTAGGCGCCGTCGGTCTCGGCGGCGGTGGTCAGGAAGGTGAGGGTGTCTTTGCCGAGGCGCAGGGTGTCTCCGGGGCGGGCCATCGGGTGCCTCTTCTCGTCCGGTGAGGGGGGTGGCGGGGTGGGTCAGGCGGTGCGGGTGGCCGGGGGGTCGGTGCGGTGGCGGGGCAGTCCGAAGTAGGCGGTGAGGAGGTTGAGGACGCCGATGCCCGCGGCGATCCAGAAGCCGAGGTGGAGGCCGTCCAGCCAGGCCAGGGCGGGGGTGGTGTGGGCGGTGAGTTCGCTGGTGGTGCGGGTCAGGGCGCTGGTGGCGACGGTGGCGACGCCCAGGGAGGCGCCGACCTGGAAGGCGGCGACCAGGACGCCGGAGGCGATGCCCTGTTGGTGGGGCGGGATGTCGGAGACTCCGTGCACGTTGACGGGGATGCCGCAGCACTGCATGGAGGCGCCCAGGATGAGCAGGGCGGGCAGCAGGTGCAGGAGGTAGTCGCCGTCGGCGGGGGCGCGGGTGAGCAGGAGCAGGCCGAGCAGCGAGCCGGCGGCGCCGGCGAGGTAGACGGGGCGGGGGCCTGCGCGGTGCATGACGCGGGTGGCGGGGGCGGTGATCAGGATGGCGACGATGCCCAGGGGCAGGAACGCGAAGCCGGACTTGAGGGTGGAGTAGCCGAGGGTGCGTTGCAGGTAGTAGCTGCACAGGAAGAGGACGGAGGCCTGGACGGCGCTGGTCAGGACGCGGCCGAGGCCGGCGGTGGCCAGGGAGCGGGTGGCGAACAGGTGCAGCGGCATCAGCGGGTCGGCGGCGCGGCGTTCGATGACGACGAACGCGGTGAGCAGGGCGAGGGCGGCGGCGGCCGGGGCCAGGACGTAGGGCGGGGAGGCGGCGCCGTGGTCCTGGATGTTGACGATGGCGTAGACGAGGGCGGCCAGGCCCGCGGTGACGGTGGCGGCGCCGGCCAGGTCGGGGCGGGAGCCGCGGACGGCGGTGTCGGGGCGGCCGCGGGAGAGCAGCAGGACGCCGGTGACGGCGACGGCGCCGAAGGGGAGGTTGATGTAGAAGATCCAGCGCCAGCTGAGGCTGTCGGTGATCAGGCCGCCGGCGATGACGCCGAGGGTGCCGCCGAGGCCGGCCAGGGCGGCCCAGACGGCGAGTGCGGTGGTGCGTTCGCGGCCGCGCGGGAAGGTGGTGGTGACCAGGGACATCGCGGCGGGTGAGAGGAAGGCTGCGCCGCAGCCCTGCAGGGCGCGGGCGGCGATGAGCAGTCCGGCGTTCTCGGCCAGGCCGCACAGCAGGGAGGCGGCGGTGAACAGCAGGGCGCCGAGCAGGAAGGTGCGGCGCCTGCCCCAGCGGTCGGCGGTGCGGCCGCCGAGGAGCATGAGGCCGCCGAAGCACAGGATGTAGGAGGTCAGTACCCATTCGATGGCGGTGGGGCCGGCGCCGAGGTCGTTCTGGACGGCGGGCAGGGCGAGGTTCACCACGGTGGTGTCCAGCAGGACCATGAACTGGGCGAGGGCGACGAAGACGAGCAGGCGCCAGCGGCGGGGGTCGGCCGCGGTGCCGTCGGCGTCGGGGGTGCGCTCCTGGGCGGGGGCGGCGGGGTGGTCGGTGGTCATGGCTCCCTCTCGGACGGGTCTGTCTCCCGCCCCGCCCCGGCGCCGCCCCGGGGGGGGCGGGTCCGCGGGGCGGGGCGGCCCGGTCAGGCGGCGGGTGCCTCGATGTAGCTGAGGGCGTTGTAGATGGTGCGGTCGGGGTCGGTGATGGCGCGCCGGCCGTGCATGACGCGGGTGTTGTCGATGACGGCGGCGTCGCCGTCCTGCCAGTCGAGGTTCTCGGTGAGGCGGGCGGTGACCTCTTCGACCTCGGCGAGCAGGGGTGCGGGCAGTTCGGTGGTGTCGGCGAAGGTGATGGTGGGCTTCTCGTAGTTGAAGGAGGGGCCCAGGATGCTGTTGGCGAAGGAGGGGCGGGGGCCGAAGACGGTGGGGCCGGCGGCGGGGGTGCGGAAGGAGTAGCGCACGCCGCCGTCGTCCTGGGGGGTGATCTCGGTGCCGGGCAGTTGTCCGGCCAGGGCGAGGAGTTCGCTCACCTGGATCCGGTCGGCGGGCTTGGTGCGGCCCAGCAGGTGGTGGGCCATGGCGCGCCACTGGGGTTCGCCGACGTAGCGGCTGTAGACGATGTCCTGGGCGGCGAACGCGGTGCGGGCCTGGTCGCTGAGGGCGTCCCAGACGCGGTAGCCGTCGCAGACGGTGGTCTGGGAGCCGGTGGAGGCGGCCTTCTCGCAGAAGAACCAGGCGAGGTGGGAGCGGAAGGGGCTGTTGCCGTTCTCGGTGTGCAGGCCGACCTCGTCGAAGCCGGCGTCAACCTTCTGGGCGACCTCAGAGTAGAAGTCGCGGGCGGGGTCGAGGGTGGTGGAGGTGGAGGTGTTCTGGACCAGGGCGGTGAAGGCGTCCATGTCGGCGCCGAAGCCGCGCAGCAGCAGGAAGCCGGCCTGGGCGAGGAGGTCGCGCAGTTCCTTGGGGTCGATGCCGTCGAGGCCGCCGGGGCCCGCGGGCTGGACCAGCAGGCCGCTGCCGGTGCCGTAGGGCGTGGTCTGCACTGCCGTACTCATGCCTTCTCCTTGGTCTGCTGGGGTGCCGCGGCCGTGGCGGGGGTCCGGGCGAGGACGTGGTGGCGGATGACGTCGCGGCGGGGGCGGCCGGTGACGGTGAAGCAGGTGGCGTAGGCGGGGTCGTCCTCGGACATGAGGTGGACGACGGCGGCGCGTTCGATGCCGGAGAGTTTGCGGCGGCCGAATTCGGTGATGCGGCTGCGGGCGGTGTCGGGGTCGAGGGCGGCGTCGATGACGAACAGGCCGTGGACGTCGTCGAGGCCGTCGGCGATGACGGCGGCCTCGCGGACGAAGCCGAGTTCGCGGTAGCGGGCCTCGACCCATTCGGGGGCGACGTTGCGGCCGCCGGCGGTGATGACGAGGTTCTTCTTGCGTCCGGTGATGCGCAGGTAGCCGTCGTCGTCGATCTCGGCGAGGTCGCCGGTGTGCAGGCGGCCCTGGTCGTCGACGACGACGCTGGAGGGGTCCTCGCGGGTGTAGCCGGCGAACAGGGAGGTGCTGCGGATGAGGAGTTCGCCGTCGTCGGCGAGTTCGGCGTGGACGTGGTCCAGGGGGCGGCCGACGGTGCCGAAGCGGACTTCGCCGGGGAAGTTCCAGGACACCACGGAGGAGTTCTCGCTCAGTCCGTAGCCCTCGTGGACGGTCAGTCCGTGGGCGTGCAGGCGCTGGAGGATCTCGGGCGGGACGGGGGCGCCGCCGCAGGCGATGAAGACGGGGCCGTCGTGTCCGAAGATCCGCCGGTGGCGTTCGGTGACGCTCTCGGCGGGCTGCTGGTCGCACAGGGCCAGGAAGAGGCCGGCGACGGTGGGCGGGACGACCAGGGCGGTGGGGCGGGCCTGGCGCAGCAGGGTGAGCATGCGCGGTGCGGCGTCGGCGGCGGTGCCGACCAGGGCGGTGCCGGGGGGCAGGAAGGAGACCGAGCCGCCGGCCAGGAAGGGCATGTAGAGGCCGGCGACCTGTTCGATGAGCAGGCTGAGGGGGACGATCGACAGGTACCGCTCGAAGATCGCCGGGCGGGTGCGGGTGCGCAGCGAGGTGAGCAGTGCGTCCAGGCCGTGCCGGCGGATCTGCACGCCTTTGGGGGCGGAGGTGGTGCCGGAGGTGTGGATGACCTTGACGACGGCGTCGTGATCGGGGACGGGCGGGTGGGGGGCGGGGGGCCGGGCGAGCAGGGCGGGCAGGTCGAGGGCGGTGGTGGGGCAGCCGGCGGGCAGGACGGGGTCGGGGCTGCTCGCGCTCCAGCGGGTCAGGGCGGCGCTGCCCGCGGTGTCGGTCAGGCACAGGTCGGCGCTCTCCAGCAGGGAGGCGGCCTGCTGGGCGGTGAAGGCGGTGGGTACGGGGATCTCGACGGCGCCGGCGAACAGGGCGGCGAGGTCGGCGGCGACCCATTCCGGGGAGTTCTCGGCGAGCAGTCCCACCCGGGCGGGGCGGCCCAGGGTGCGGGCCAGGGCGGTGAGGTCGGCGGCCAGGGCCAGGGCGGTGCGCAGGAGGTCGCGGTAGCTGTGGGCGGTGCCCTCGCCGCCGTCGGCGGCCAGGACGCGGACCATGACGGCGTCGCTGTCGGCCTGCTGGAGCAGTCCGCGGGCCAGGGACAGGGGTGCGGTGTCAGGCGGCACGGGTCAGCACCCCCTGCTGTGCCGGGCGGTTGCTCAGCAGCCGCATGTCGACCGAGGTGAAGCAGTAGCGGCCGATGGCGGCCAGCAGCAGGGTGGACTGTTCGGCGGCCTCGGCGTAGCCGACGACGGGCCGGGTGTCGTAGTAGGTGCCCCAGGAGGCGCGTTCGTCGGCGGGCAGCCGCTCCGGGGAGGCGTCGGCGAGGGGGTGGAAGACGCAGCCGAGGCGCTGCATGAGCGCGGCGAGCCGGCCGGTCATCGTCATGACGGCGTAGGGGCGGCCCAGGCAGGCCATGATCAGCGGGATCGCTTTGATGATCTCGGCGCCGGCGGCGGCCCGTACGGAGGCGATGGAGCCGATCTGCAGGACCTGGGAGCGTTTGACGGGGGTGCCGACGGCCTGGGTGATGACGTCTTCGACGGGAGCGTCGAGATAGCGTTCCAGCAGGATGGTCTCTTCCTCGGGGAAGGACAGGCCGGCGCAGGCGAGGACTTCCTCCTGGCCGTCGGCGGCGGTCTCGAAGAAGGCGAGGAAGCCGTCCGGGTCGGGGGCGATGCTGGCCCGGTACTGCTTGGCGAACACCAGCCGGGCCAGGTCCGCGGCGGTCTGCCAGTCCGGGGTGCCGCGCTCGGACAGGGTGATTCTCATGTGCTGCGCTCCCTAACAGGGTGGGGTGGGACGCGAGGCTCACTCATCGCCCGAGCGCCGCGGAGTGGTGCGCGGCGGGCCGGGCGCTGAGGGCGAGTTCCGCGGCCCGCAGGGCGCTGTTGATGGAGGTCTCGGCGAGGATGCCGGGGGCGGCGACGCTGTCGCCGGCCAGGAACACCCCGTCCCCGCGGTCGACGGCGGGCCGGTCGCGCCAGCTGAGGCCGGGCAGGTCGAGGGCGCCGGTGCGGCCGCGGGAGACGCCTTCGCGGCGCCACAGGATGCGCTGCTGCCAGCCGGGGGTGGTCAGGTCGAAGAGTTTCTCCAGGCGGGCCAGTGCGCCGGCCTTCGACTCGCCGGGCCTGATCGGCATCTGTCCCTGGAACAGGGCCTGGCCCTCGGGGGCGAGGGAGGGGTCGTGGTCGGAGTACTGGGAGGTGAAGCCGCCCTCGTCCATGTCGAAGGAGACGTTGCCGTCCTTCTTGGAGTGGGTGACGGCCATGTCGAGCAGGGCGGCGGTGCCGCTGGGCCACTCCAGGGAGCTGTCGCCGAGCAGGCTGCGGGCGGCGGCGAGGGAGGTCGCGACGATGACCGGTCCGCCGGTGGGCAGTTCGGTCAGCCGGGAGCCGGTCTCGATGACCACGCCGCGGGCGCGGGCGACGCGTTCCATGCGCTCGATCAACGCGCCCCAGCCGCCCATGAAGTAGCGGCTGGGCAGCGGGAAGCGGGGGGTGCCCACGCGCAGCAGGCGTTCCCACACGAAGGCCGCCGAGAGGCGTCCGGGGTCGCCGTCGAAGAGGATCGGGCCGAGGAAGCCGAGGGCCTCGTCGACGGTCTGCTGGGCGAAGCGTTCGCTCGCCCAGTCCTGGAAGGAGCGGTCGACGGGGACGTCGATGCCGCGGTGCATCCAGGTCATCCGCATGTAGCCGCCGGGCAGCGTCATCCGCAGCCGGCCCTGGTGGCGGAAGCGCATCCGGGTCCACTCGTGGAAGGACAGCCGTACGTAGCGGCCGGCCAGTCCGCGCTGCAGCAGCCAGTGCCAGGCGTCGCCGTTGTCGAAGAAGGTGTGCGGCCCGTCGTTGGTGACGTAGGGGCCGGAGGCGGAGCGGGCGCGGCCGCCCGCGTGGGAGTGGGCCTCGTGGACGGTGACGCGGGCGCCCTGTTCGGCGGCGGAGATCGCCGCGGTCAGGCCGGCCAGTCCGCCGCCGATGATCGTGATGTTCGCCATGGTTGTCGCTCTCACTCGCCTTCGAAGGTCCGCGGCCGGTGTGGTCTCAGCCGTCGAGCGTGGCCATGGCGCCGACGGGATAGCGGTCCCCCACCGTGGAGCCGTGGGGGGCGATCTCGTCGAGCGCCCTGAGGTCGTCCGCACTCAGGGTCACGTCGCTCGCGGCGAGGTTCTCCTGGAGGTACGGGACGCGCTTGGTGCCGGGGATGGCGATGACGTCGTCTCCCTGGGCGAGCACCCAGGCCAGGGCGAGCTGCCCGGCGGTGATGCCCTTGGACGCGGCCAGGTGCTGCAGCCGTTCGACGACGTGCAGGTTCTGGTCGAGGTTGCCCTGCTGGAAGCGGGGCGCGATGCGGCGGAAGTCGTGTTCGGCCAGGCCGTCGAGGCTGCGGATGCGGCCGGTGAGCAGGCCGCGGCCCAGCGGGCTGTAGCCGACGAAGCCGATGCCCAGTTCGCGGACGGTGGCCAGGACTCCGTTGACCTCGACGTCGCGGGTGGACAGGGAGTACTCGGTCTGTACGGCGGCCAGGGGGTGCACGGCGTGGGCGCGGCGGATGGTGGCGGCGGACGCCTCGCACACGCCGAGGTGGCGTACCTTGCCGGCCTGGACCAGTTCGGCCAGGGCGCCGATGGACTCCTCGACGGGCACGGCGGGGTCGACGCGGTGCAGGTAGTACAGGTCGAGGTGGTCGGTGCCCAGCCGGCGCAGGGTGCCCTCGACTGCGGTGCGCATGTAGTCGGGGCGGTTGTTGAGGCGGCCGGTGATGGTGCCGTCCTCGGTGACCTCGTTGCCGACCTTGGAGCAGACGACGACGTCCTCGCGGCGGCCGGCGATGACGCGGGCGACGAACTCCTCGTTGCTGTGCGGGCCGTAGAAGTCGGCGGTGTCGAGGAGGGTGACGCCCAGTTCCAGTGCCCGGTGCGCGGTGCGCAGGGCCTCCTGGTCGTCGGCGGGGCCGTAGGCGAAGGTCATGCCCATGCAGCCGAGTCCCTGTTCGGAGACCGCCGGCCCCTGGGTGCCGAGTGTTCGTTGCCGCATCATCGGTTCCTTCCTGAGCCGTGCGGGCGGTTGTCGTCGCCGGGGGTCGCCGGTGCCGGTGGCCACCCGGGAATTAGCAGTGACAGTATTGATGCCCTTGCTAGAGAAGTACTGGGGCCGCGCCTTGCCGACCGGCCGGCGTCCCGTTCACCGGCGCCGACCGCGGTGGGCGGCGGGCCTGTTCACGGGGGTGCGCCTCCTGGGCCAGGGGGCGGGCGGGGCGCCCGGGCCCGGTGCGCGGGGGCGGCTGCCGCGGGCCGCAGACACCGTGTGTGAGGGCCACTTCCCCGGTCCGGGGGCCCGCACGTGGGGCAACTCACCTGCGCCGGAGGCACGTTCAGCGGTCCGGCTCCGGCCCCGCACGCCTCGGGCCGTTCACGGCCCCGACCCCGGTTCCGACCCCCCTCCGTCTTGGGCCCGTTCACCGGCGCCGCTCCCCCGTGGACCACGAGCCCGTACGCGCGGTCCACTCCCCCGGGGACACGGAGGCCCGCATCCCGGTGTCAACACTCCTACGGGATACGCCTGTTGACCGGGCCGCCGTGCAGCCCGGAAGTCCCTCAGCCGCAGGGGCGGCTCCCCCGCGCCGGCGGCCCGTACGAGGGTGTCGACGCCCCCGGGCCGGGGTGCGCCCATCGGCGTCGCCCCCCGGACCGGAAATCCGTTCAGGGCCGTCGGCTCCGGCACGGACCAAAGGCCCGTCCATGGCGTCAACGCCTCTGCACCGCGGGCTTGTTGACGGGGCCGGCTTCCCTGGACCGCAACCGTTCACCGGCGCCGGCGCCTTCTGGTCCTGGGGCCCGCGCGCGGGCGCCAACATCCCCGGGCCGGGGTCCCGTTCACCACCACCGGCCCACGGGCGACTCGCCGCCGCCCACCCGCGCCCGGTCCCCGGGAGCGGTGCACGCCCGGTCAACGGGGGACGCCGCACGCCCGGTCCGCGGGAGCGGTGCACGGCCGGTCAACGGGGGACGGCGCCCGGCCGGTCCGCGGGAACCGGCGGGCGGCGGCCGGTGGCCCCGGCCGCGAGGGGCGGCGGGCGGTTCGCGGAGCGGCGGGCGGTGGCCGGTTCGCGGGTCAGTCGGCGGCGGCCAGTTCGCTGGTGACGGAGGTCCAGGTGTGGCCGGTGCCGGGGGTGTTGCTGTCGGCGAGGCGGGACCAGGGGTCGGTGCCGAGGACTGCGGTGGCCTGCTCGCGCAGCCAGTGGTCGAAGGGGTCGGTGGAGGTGAGCAGGCGGCGGGCGGCGGCCTGCGGGTCGCGGGCCTCGATCTGGTGGACCAGGACGTCCCGGCCGTCGAGGGGGCGCAGGTCGAAGGACTCCCGGAGGATGCCGGCGCGGCGCCGGGAGGCCTCGTAGGCGTGCAGCCGCGGTCCGGCGAGCTCGGCCTGCAGGCGGCGCCAGCCCTCGGCCGCGGAGCCGGTCAGGGGCAGCAGGGCGCAGGCGCCGGTGACCGCGCGGCGGGCCGCGGCGCGGGCGGCGGTGCGGGCGGCGGGGGCGAGCCGGCGCAGGCCGAGCACGGCCAGCATGTTGGACTCCACGCCGATGCCCCAGCGTTCGGCGATCAGGCCGTTGTCCAGCAGCCGCCACACCACGACGCCGGTGAACTCGATGACCTGTTTGGTGGGGGCGGCGCCCAGGAAGTCGCCCAGGTGGGTGCCGCGCCAGGTGTTGTGGATGACGACGTGGTCGCCGTGGGCGCTCATGTCCTCGATGGTCACGTGCAGGTCGGGGAAGCCCTCGCGCAGGCCGGCGATGGTGTAGCGGACGCCTTCGAGTCCTTCGGGGGCTCCGGGCAGCGGCTGGTGGTCGACCATGTCGGGGCTGTAGATCTCGTCCACGACCGAGAAGTCGCCCTGGTTGACGAAGGCGTCGAAGACCCGGCGGATGGTCTTCTTGTTGCGCTCCTCCACGCTCTGTGCGGTGCGCACCGTCTCTTGTATCGACACGTTCCATCCTTATGGCGTCGGCGCCCGCGAGGGGCGGTTCGGGGCGGGCGGGGGCGGGCGCCCGTCACCTGCCGGGGTAGGGGGCGTCCCAGGTGAGGGTGAGGCCCGCGTACACGTAGCGGCTGGCCTCGATGGCGAGGAGCAGGACGGTGTCGCCGGGGGTGATGCGGCCCTGGCTCCAGCCGGCGTCCAGGGCCAGCGGGACGGCGGCGGAGCCGGTGGCGCCGACGTCGGTGAGGTTTTCCACGATGGTCTTGCTGAGGGTGGTCTGGTCGGCGGCGGACAGTCCGGCGGTGCCGTACTCGCTGGCGAAGTACTCGGCGTTGCCTTCGGGCAGGACGCAGGCGTCGATGTCGTCGAGGGTGAGGCGGGAGCGGTGCAGCATGTCGTGGATGCCCTCGACGAAGACGCGGGGGCCGAACCGGGCGGTGCCGGGGATGTCGAGGCGGATGTCCATGAGGCGGGGGCGGCGCTGCTGTTCGGCGAGGGGGGCGTCGGTGCCGCCGCCGATGATGTGCATGCCGGGTTTGCGGGTGCCGCCCAGGGAGCGGGTGGCGAAGACGGGGCGGGGGCGGCCGGCGGCGGAGCCTTCCTCGCCGGCGCGCAGCACCATGGCGCCGGCGCCGTCGCCGAAGGTGTAGACGGTCAGGCGGTCGCGCATCCGTACGCGTTCGGGTTCGCGGCCCAGGAAGACGGGGGCGAGGAGGGGGGAGACGGCTTCGGCGCCGATGACCAGGGCGGTGGTGTAGGTGCCGTCGGCGAGCAGGCGGCGGGCGATGTCGAGGGCCTGGACGGCGCCGACGCAGCCGGCCCGGACCTCGATGACGGCGCAGCGTTCCAGGCCGAGTTGTTCCTGGACGTAGGTGGCGGCGACGGGCAGCAGGTAGTCGGGGCTGGCGGTGGAGACGACGATGAGGTCGATCTCCTCGGCGGTGACGCCGGCCCGGTCGAGGGCCTGGCGGGCGGCGGCGGTGGCCATGGCGGAGGTGCTGGTGGTGTGGGCGCCGGTGGCGGGGTCGACCATCCAGTGCCGGCGCTGGACCTGGATGCCGTCCAGGACGTCGTCGGGCAGCGGTCCGCAGACGCGGGCGAGGGCGTCGTTGTCGAGGGCCTCGCCGGGCAGGTGGGCGCCGGTGGCCAGGACGGACACGTGGCGTTCGGCGGGTGCGGGGGGCGGGGCGGGGGTGTGGGGCATGGTCAGTTCTCCGTTGCGGGACGCAGGACGAGGCTGATGTGGGTGCCGCCGAGGGAGGAGCTGTTGACGAGGACGGGGCCGGCGGCGGTGCCTTCCTGCCAGCCGGTGACGGCGAGCAGGGCGGCGAGCTGGGCGCCGGCGCCGACGGGTTCGCCGAGGGTCTGCTTGGGGGTGTGCACGGGGCAGCCGGACGCGGCGGCGAGCCGGCCGGTGGCCCGTGCCTCGGGGGCGTCGGCGCGGGTGAGTCCTGCGGCGTTGGCCCAGATCGCGGTCACCTCGCCGGGGTGCAGTCCGGCGTGGCCGAGGGCGGCGTGCATGGCGCGTTCGACGCCTTCGCCGTCCTCGTCCCAGCGGCCGACGCCGGCCGCGTCGCTGGCGGTGCCGTGGCCGGCGAACTCGGCCAGGATGCGGGCGCCGCGGGCGCGGGCGCTGGACTCGCGTTCCAGGACCAGGGTGATGCCGGCCTCGGCGAGGGTGTAGCCGGTGTCGGTGAACAGGGGCAGGCCGCGGTAGGCGGTCAGGACGCCCGGGGAGAGGTCTTCGACGGCGGGGCACAGGACGGCGTCGGCGCGGTGCTGGAGCAGCAGGTCGTGGGCGACGGTCAGGGCGGAGGCGCCGGCCGCGTGGCCGGTGGTGACGGTGGAGGTGGGGCCCTTGGCGCCGACGTGCATGGCGACCTGGCCGGCGGCGGCGTTGAAGACGGTGTTGGGGAAGACGGCCGGGCTTCCCTCGGCGGGGCAGCCGTCCAGGACGGGCAGCAGGAATTCCTCGATGCTGCGCATGGGGCCGAGGCCGGTGCCCAGGACGACGCCGGTGTGCTCGTCGGCGTCCAGGCCCGCGTGGGCGAGGGCGGCGCGGCAGGAGGCGACGGCGAGCTGGGAGAGGCGGTCCATGCGGCGGCGGTCGCGGGCGCTGATGTGTGCGGCGGGGTCGAAGTCGGCGCGGGCGACGTGCAGTCCGTCCTCTTCGCTGCCCAGCCGTCCGCCGTGCTGCCAGGCCTCCCACAGGGCGTCCAGGCCTTCGCCGGCCGCCGTGATGGCGGCGCCGCCGGTGATGACGACCTTCTCGGCGGCGGGCGGGGCCGGTACGGAGAAGCGGCGGCCCGAGGGCCAGCCGAAGGCGACGCAGGCGTTGGCGCCGGCGAAGGCGAAGTTGTTGGACAGGGCGGCGTTCATGGCCAGTTCGCGGCCGGTGTCGGGGACGGCGTCGAGTCCGCATTTGGGGTCGGTGCCGGTGAAGTTGGCGGTCGGCGGGGCGGTCTGTTCCACCAGGGCCTGGACGGTGATGATGGCCTCGACCGCGCCGGCCGCGCCGAGCAGGTGGCCGATCATCGACTTGGAGCTGCTGAGCGCGGTCTTGTCGGCGGCCTCGCCGAACGCGGCGCGCACCGCGTTGGACTCGGCGGAGTCGTTCTTGGGGGTGCCGGTGCCGTGGCCGTTGATGTAGCCGACGTCCTGGGGGGTGATGCCGGCGGCCTTCAGGGCGCCGCGGATGGCGCGGGCGGCGCCCTCGCCCTCGGGGTGCGGGGCGGTGGCGTGGTAGCCGTCGGCGGACAGGCCGTAGCCGAGGACCTCGGCCAGGATGGGGGCGCCGGCGGCGCGTGCGACGGACTCCTCGGCGAGGACCAGCATGCCGGCGCCCTCGCCGAGGGAGAGTCCGTCGCGGTCCTTGGAGTAGGGGGCGGCGGGCTTGGTGGACAGCGACTGCAGGCTGGTGAAGCCGGCGAACGCGGTCTCGGTGAAGGCGTCGCTGCCGCCGGCGAGCATCGCGTCCGCGCGGCCGGCGGAGATCGCCTCGGCGGCGTGTGCGATGGCGTGGGCGCCGGAGGCGCAGGCGGTGTTGACGCTCAGCGCGGGCCCCTTGAGGCGGAAGGCGCTGCTGAGTGCCTCGGCGATGGCCTGCGGGGGCACCAGCAGGTAGTGCCGGCCGTCGTCGGGGGGTGCGGTGCCCTCGTGGCTGCGGCGGGCGAGTTTCTCGGCGGTGCGCAGGCCGCCGTTGCAGGAGCCGAAGGCGACGCCCCAGCGTTCGGCGGGCAGTGCGCCCAGGCCCGCGCCGTCCATCGCCTCCTGGGCGGCGGTCAGCGCGAAGTCCATCGCCGGTTCGCGTTCGCGGCCGCCGAAGGAGGCCAGGTAGTCGTAGGCGGGCCGGGAGGGGTGGGGCACCTCGCCGCCGATGGCCGTGCCGTAGCCGTCCATCGGCATGCCGCGGACCGGGCCGATGGCGGAATGCCCGGCCCGGATGCCCTCCCACAGCGCCGTGGCGCCCTCGCCCTGGGCGGTCACGGCGCCGACGCCGCAGACCACCACGGTCCGGGGCCGGGCCGCGGCGTCCGGCCGGGTGTCGTGGTCGTAGACGTCGGTCATGGCCGCACTCCTTTCGGGGATGCCGTGTGTTGCGGGCATTCCAGCTGTTGCGGGTATCGCGGGTATGACAGGCATGCCGGGCACAGCGGGTGCGGCAGGCACGGCGGGTGCCGCGGACGGACCGGCCGCACCGGCTGTTCCGGCTGTTCCGGCTGTGCGGGCGGTGTCGGCGGTGTCAGGGGCCGCCGGTGCGGCGGGTGTCCGTGCGGTGTGGGGTGTGCCGGGTGCCAGTGCGGTGCGGGGTGTGGCAGGGGTGTCGGGTTGCCGGGTCACGAGGGCCGTCCCAGGGCGACGGCGATGGCCTGGCCCTCCAGGCCGCGGGCCAGGGCCAGGGCGCTGTCGGGGCGGGTGTGGCGGGGGCTGAGCGGGACGTAGTCGAGGTCGCACTCGGGGGCGGGGCGGTGCAGGTTGAGGGTGGCGGGCACGGTGCCGCTGTCCAGGGCGAGCGCGGCGACGGCCGCGTTCAGTGCTCCGGCGCCGCCGACCAGGTGTCCGGTCTGTGGTTTGACGCTGCTGATCTGGGCGGACTTGGCGGCGGTGCCGAGCGCGTCGTGCAGGGCGACGGTCTCGCTGGCGTCGCCCTGCAGGGTGGCGCAGCCGTGTGCGGCGATGTAGCCGCCGTCGGGGAAGGGGCGTTCGGCGTCGCGCAGGGCGCGGGTGATCGCGCGGGCCAGGCCGCGGGCGCGGGGCTGGGGGCTGGGCGGGCGGACGCAGTCGTTGCCGGCGCCGAATCCGGTGACCTCGGCGTAGCAGTGGGCGCCGCGGGCCAGGGCGTGGGTGCGTTCCTCCAGGACGAGCAGGGCGGCGCCCTCGCCGAACACGGAGCCGGAGCGGTCGCGGTCGAAGGGGCGGAAGGCCTCCTGGCCGAGGTCGGTGCGGGTGCTCAGGACGCCGAGGCCGTCCATCTTGGACATCGCCCACCAGCCGGTGGCGTCGTCGTAGCCGCCGGCGAGGACCACGTCGGCCTCGCCGCGGCGTACGGTGCGCATCGCGCGGCCGATCGCCATCGCGCCGGAGTCGGCGGTGCCGGCGAAGTAGGCGTTGGCGCCGCGGATGCCGTACTTCTCGGAGATGTGGAAGGCGGCGGCGGGCTGCAGTCCCTCGACGAAGAAGAGCGGGGCGACGACCGAGGAGGCGGTGCGGCCGAGCAGGTGCAGGTCGGGGGTGCCGTCGTCGGCGCGGACGGCCTGGAGCTGGGTGATGAGCTCGTCCATGCGGGGCATTTCCTTGTTGCTGCCGAGGAAGAGCCCGGTGCGCTGTCCCAGGTCGCTCTCGCCGTCCAGGCCCGCGTCGCGCAGGGCCAGGGTGGCGCCGGCCAGGGCCAGTTGGTCGCCGCGGCACAGCATGCGCAGGGTGCGCCGGCTCGCCCACCGGGTGGGGTCGAAGCCGTGGATCTCGGCGCCGATGCCGGTACGCAGCGGGGACGGGTCGTAGGCGCGCAGCGGGCCGATGCCGCAGCGGCCCTCCAGCAGGCTGTCCCAGGTCTCGGCGGCGCTCTGGCCGATCGCGGTCATCAGGCCGATGCCGGTGACCATCACGCGGCGGCGCTGCTCGCTCATGCTGTGTCCTCCCAGGTCGTCGTGGTGCTGACCAGGGTCAGGGCGCGGACGGTGGCGACCACCCGGCCCTCGACCCGGGCGGTGGCCCGGCATTCGGTGCGCTGCCGGCTGTGCCGGCTCACCTCGACGGTGAGGTGCACCTGGTCGCCGGGGCCGACGAAGTGCTTGAAGCGCACGCCGCGCACGCCGGCCAGGCGCCAGGCGCCCGGGCCGGCGGCGGTGCGGGCCAGGGCGGCCAGGCTCTCCAGCAGCAGGACGCCGGGCAGGACGGGGTGGCGCGGGAAGTGGGCGGTGAAGCACGCCAGGGTGGCCGGCACGTTGCGGACGGCCACGGCGCGTTCGCCCTCGGCGAGTTCCAGCAGCCGGTCGAAGGCCGGCAGTCCCTCGGCGCCGGCGGCCGGCGCCTGCGCCCGGGCGACGGCGGCGGCGCTCTGCGCGACGGTGGCGCCCTGCCCGGCGGCAGAAGCGCTCTGCCCGGCGGCAGCGGTCTGCTCGGTGGCGGTGGCGGTGGTGTGCGGGGCGGTGGTGGTCATGTGTCCTCCCGCGGGGCGCCGATGACGAGGCTGGTGTTGCTGCCGCCGAACGCGAACGCGTTGATGAGGGCCGCGCCGACCGGCATCGGGCGGGCGGTGTGCGGCACGTAGTCGAGGTCGAGGCCGCGGTCGGGCTGGTCGAGGTTGACGGTGGGCGGGACCAGGCGGTGGCGGATCGCGCCGAGCGCGGCCAGTACGCCCAGGCCCAGGCTGGCGGAGGTGAGGTGGCCGGCCATCGACTTGGGGGCGCTGACGACCAGGCGGCGGGCGTCGTCGGCGAACACCTTCTTGATGGCGACGGTCTCGGACTGGTCGTTGCCGTGGGTGCTGGTGCCGTGCGCGACGACGTAGTCGATGCCGCCGGTGCCCACGCCCGACTCGGCCAGGGCCGCCTGCATGGCCTGGATCGCGCCGGAGCCGTCGGGCGGCGAGTCGGTGATGCGCCAGGCGTTGAGGGTGGAGCCGTAGCCGAGGACCTCGCCCAGGACGGGTGCGCCGCGTTCGCGGGCGGCGTCCAGGTCCTCCAGGACCACGGCGACGGCGCCCTCGCCGACCACGAAGCCGGAGCGGTCGGCGTCGAAGGGCCGTGAGGCGTGCTCGGGGTCGTCGTTGTGACGGTCGGTCAGCGCGCCCAGCAGGCTGAAGCCGAGCAGGTCGAGCCAGGTGGTCAGCGAGTCGTAGCCGCCGGCGACCATCAGCTGGGCGTCGCCCTCCTGGATGGCGCGGAAGGCCTCCCCGATGGCGTGCCCGGAGCCGGAGCAGGCGGTGGAGATGCCGATCATCGGCCCGGTCGCGGACATCATCCGGGCCATCGCGCTCAACGGCACGTTCTGGTCGTCGGTCAGGGTGACGGCCGGCGGGTGGCACAGGAAGGCGTCCGGGCGGCCGGTGGTGGCGCGCAGGTGGCCGACGTCCAGGAGGGCCTGCAGTTCGGGCCGGCCGACGCTGGCGCCCATGGCGACACCGCGCTCGTCGAAGGGGTACACGTCCTCGCCCAGGTCGTCGGCGCCCGCGTTGCGCAGCGCCTCCCAGGCGGCCGCGACGCCGAACTGGCCGACGCGGGAGAGGTGTTTGCGCCCCACCCGGGCCGGGATCGCGGCGGCCGCGTCGAAGTCCTTGACCTGGGCGGCGATGCGCACCGGGAAACCGGAGGCGTCGAAGGTGGTGAGCTTGCCGACGCCGCTGCGTCCGGCGGCCAGGCCCTGCCAGGTGCTCTCGGCGTCGTTGCCGAGCGGGGTGACGGCCCCCACTCCGGTGATGGCTACGCGGGTCATCCCACCGGCCCTCCGCCCTGCAGCTGGTGCGCCATGCGCCGGGTGTCGGCGGGGTCGTCGAGGCGTTCGGCGTCGATGAGCGCGCACAGGATGCCGCTCGCGCTCAGGACGTCCTCGCCGTCCACGCTCACGGTGCCGTCCAGGAGGGCGGCCTCCTCGGTCATCGACTCGATGGTGGCCCGCATGCGCAGTACCTCCCCGGGGCGTACGGCGCGGTGCGCGGTGGCCTCGCCGACGGCGAGGAGCGCGGCCCGCAGCCGGTGGTCGGTGGAGAGCATGATCAGCCAGGTCGCCGACTGGCACAGTGCCTCCAGGGCCAGCCCGAAGGGCAGTGCCGGTCCGCTGCCGGTGTCCTGCCAGTAGGTCTCGTCGACGGAGGTGACCTTGCGCGCGGTGATGTCCTCGCGCGGCGTGAAGGTCTCGATCCGGTCGATCAGATGGAATCGCATCGTCGTCTCTTCTTCCGTTCCCTCACGGTCCGTTACGGACGGCCGATGCCCAGCTGGGCGGAGAACCCGCCGTCGACGCAGAGCAGTTCGCCGGTGGTGTAGCCGGAGTCGGGTCCGGCCAGGAACACCGCTGCCGCGGCGACCTGTTCGACGGTGGCGAACCGGCGCAGCGGTATCTGCCGCTTGATGCTGCGTCCGCCGTCGCGCTGCATCACCCCCTCCACCAGGTCGGTCGGGGTGAACCCGGCCAGGACCGCGTTGACCCGCACGCCGAAGCGGGCGAGTTCGACGGCCGCGCAGCGGGTGAAGGAGTTCAGCGCGCCCTTGGAGGCCGAGTAGTTGGCCTGGCCGATCCAGCCGCGTTCGCCCATGGCCGAGGAGATGTTGACGATCGTGGCGTCGCCGTGGGCCATGAACTGCTCCATGACGGCGTGCGTGCAGTGGTAGGCGCCGCCGAAGTTGACTTTCATGACGTTCAGCCAGGCGTCCGGCGGTGCGTCGTAGATGAGGCCGTCGTCGCTGGTGCCCGCGTTGTTGACGAGGATGTCGAGGGAGCCGAGCCGTTCGGTGGCCTCCTGCACCAGGCGGGCGGCCTGCTGCGGGTCGGCGACGTCGGCGCCGATGGCCACGGCCCGGCCGCCGGCGGTCTCGATCTCCTTGACGACCGCGGCGGCGTCCTCCTGCCGGGAGCGGTAGTTGACGGCGACGGCCGCGCCCTGCTCGGCCAGGGCCAGGGTGATGGCCCGGCCGATGCCGCGTGAGGCACCGGTGACCAGGGCGGTGCGGTCCTTCAGCTTCATCTGTCTCTTCCCGTTTCTGCTACGAGGTGGGCGGCGGCTGCCGGGGTGCGGGTGGTGCACGGGACGCCGTTGGCCCGCACACCACCGGCCGGAGGAGGGGGTCAGGCGGCGTGCTGCGCCGCGGCCCGCTCGGTCAGCAGGTCGGTGAGGTTCTGCACGGTGAACAGGCCCAGCACGCCCTCGGCGGTCAGCGGCTCGGTGAGCCGGCTGCGGTCGAACTGCGGCAGGACCTTCTCCAGGTGGGTGAGGCCGGTGTCGTTGACGACCTCGTTCTCGTCACCGAACTCCTCGTCGGGGATGCCGCCCTGGAGCAGGGCGGCGATGTCGGCCACGGTGATCTTCACCTTGGTGGCGCGCTCGATGCGGAAGAGGATGTCGAGCAGGTCGATCGACTCGGCGCCCAGCTGCCCGAGCAGGGTCGCCTCCGCAACCGCCTCGGACTCGTCGATGCCGAGGGCGTCGGCGATGGCGGCCTGGACCGCGGAGAAGTAGTCGCTCGAGGTGGGGGTCAGGGTTTCGGACACCGTTGGCTGCCTTTCGGATGGGTCGTTCCGCGGTGCCGGCACCGGATGCCGGCACCACGCGGACGGGAACGGGAGAGGAAGGAAGAGGAAGACGGAGAGGGAGAGGGAGAGGGAGAGGGAGAGGGAGAAGAGACAACAGGACAGGACGAGGACGAGGACAAGGCCGCGGACGAGAACGAGGCCGAGGCCGAGGGCGAGGGCGGTGATCGCCGCGGACACGGTGAGCACGGCGGACGGGGCGGCGGGGCGGGGGCCGCCCCGCGCGGCGGGTCAGGCGGCGGCGTCAGCGGCGGACTCCTGCCTCAGCTCGCGCAGCAGCGCGGTGATGCGGCGCGCGTCGTGGGTGCTGCGCACCACGGAGTGGACGCCGGTGCGGTTGGCGAAGCCGCTCAGCACCCGGCCGGGGCCGGCCTCCAGGCAGCCGCCCGTCCCGTGCGCGGCCGCGGCGCCCAGCACGTCCACCCAGCGCACCGGCCCGGCCAGCTGACGGCGCAGCAGGTCGCGGGCGTGGGCGCCGTCGCGCACCAGGGTGCCGGTGACCGAGCTGATCACGGGCAGCCGGGGCGCGGCGAAGGTGACGCGTTCCAGTTCGGCGGCGAACTCGTCCTCGATCGCGCGCATCAGCGAGCAGTGGAAGGGCGCCGAGACCTTCAGCGCCACCGCCCGTTCGGCGCCCGCCGCCAGCGCGAGTCGGGCGGCCTCCTCGACCGCCGCGCGCTGCCCGGAGATGACCGTCTGGCCCGGCTCGTTGTAGTTGGCGATCTCCACCACGCCCAGCGGGGCGCAGCCGGCGCAGATCTCCTCGATCCGGTCGGGGCCCAGGCCCAGTACGGCCGTCATCGCCCCGCCGGCCCGGCGTGAGACGCCGGCCATCAGCTCGCCGCGGCGGCGTACCAGCCGCAGCGCCTCGTCGGCGCCCAGCACCCCGGCGGCGACCAGCGCCGTGTACTCGCCCAGGCTGTGCCCGGCCACCACGGCCGGCACGAACCCGGCCTCCTCGCGCAGCACTTCGAGCACCGCGAGGCTGGTGGCGACGATGGCGGGCTGCGCGATCTCGGTGGGGGCCAGGTCCTCCTCCCCCGCCGTGCTGCACAGCGCGGTCAGCGGCAGGCCGGTGGCGTCCTGCGCGCGCGCCAGGACGCCACCGGCGGTGCGGGGGTGCTCACGCAGCAGATGCCCGGCCATGCCCGCGCGCTGCGAGCCCTGCCCGGGAAACATCGTGAAGAAATTGTCGATCATCCCCGTTCCTGCCTCACTGAGTTGTCGAAAGCGCCGGAGAAAGGTCATCGAGCCGTCGGCGAGCGGATCTCGATTCTGTGAATCTGGCACGGAGTTCTGGCGCATTCCTCGAATGCGTCTGGACCGGCGGTACCGCGCCGGATTCCCTCCGCCGTATTCCCTCCCGCGGGCGGCGCCCTTTCCGCCCCCGGTCCGCCGGCATTCCACCCGGATTCCACCCGGACCGGGTTTTCTCCGCCCTGTCCCCCTTGACCAAGTTAGTGATCAAACACTAACTTGCGGTCATGGTGAGGATGAGTGCAGACGAGCGGCGCGAGAGCGTCATCCGCGCGGCCATGAGCGAGTTCGCCCACGCCGGGTACGACGGCACCTCCACCGAGGCCGTGGCCCGGCGCGCGGGGGTGTCGCAGCCGTACCTCTTCCGCCTCTTCGCGGGCAAGCGGGCCCTGTTCCTCGCGGCCGCGCGGCGCTGCCTGGCCGACACCACACGGCTGTTCGCCGAGGCGACCGAGGGGCTGAGCGGCGAGGAGGCGCTGGGCGCGATGGCCAACGCGTACACCCGCGTCATCCTCAAGGAGCCGGAACGGCTGCTGATGCAGATGCAGGTGTACGTCGCGGTGGCGGCGTGCGAGGCGCGCGGGGACGCCGGGTTCGGCGAGGCGGTGCGGGCCGAGTGGCAGCGGCTGTGGGACACCGTCCATCTCCCGCTCGGCGCGGACACCGGCCAGACCACCACGTTCATGGCGTACGGGATGCTGGTCAACGTCCTGGTCTCCCTGGGGTTCGCCCCCGACGACCCGGTCTGGGACGGGCTGTACCCGGCGGCACGGGCGGGGGCGCGGCCGGGGGCGCTGCAGCGGACGGCTCCGCCGGGCTGACCGGGGGTGCGGGGGCCGGCCGGAGTGCTTCCCGGCGGAGCGTCCATGCCGCCGCTTCGGGGCCTGTTGCGGTCCGGTGCCGGGGAACCGGCCCTGGGCGCGGGTGTTCCGGACGGGTGTCAGCGCGTGGGCGGGGCGGGTGCGGCCGGTCCCGGCGTGGATCGTGAGCCGTGCCCTGAGGAGCGTGAACGCGGGCCGCGGCAGCGGGGGTCGAGGTTGCGGGCGGAGGGGGTGCAAGTGCCGTACCGGGGAGGGCCGGGCACCACGGTCTGCCGACGGCTTCGGGAACGGGCCGGGGTGCGTATGCGGGGGTGCGTATGCGGGGGTGCGTATGCGGGGGTGCGTATGCGGGGGTGCGTATGCGGGGGTGCGTATGCGGGGGTGCGTATGCGGGGGCGCCCGGCGGGCGGCCCCGCTCGACGACCGCGGCAGACGGCGCTCCGGCCGCCGCCGCCCTCACCGGCGGGAGCACGGCCCGCGGCCGACGCCTCGGCGGCCGACGCGCGCGGGCGGCGGGGGTGTTGACGGCCGTCCCCGGAACGCTCGGGCGCGCCTCACACCGGGGGCGGGCCCCGGACCGGACCGGGCCGGGCCGGGGCCGGGGCCGGGGCCGGGGCCGGGGCCGGGGCCGGGGCCGGGGCACCACCGAGGTGTTGGCCCCACGGCAGTACGGGCCCGGGGCCGGTGCACGACGGTGCGGGCCCGGGCCGGTGCGCGCCTGGGGTGGTTGCAGGGCCGGGCGGGCCTGGGGCCGGTACACGGCCGGGCGGGGCCGGGACGGGTCCACGGTGCCGCCGGCCCGGGGCCGGCCCACCGGGGTACGGCCCGGGGCCGGTCCGCCGTGGCGCCGGGCCGGGTCAGTCCACGGTGGCGCGGGGGGCGGGGACCGGGCCGGCCGGGCGGCTCTCGCGTGCCCAGCGGGTGCCGTAGGCGACCTGGCCCTTCTCCGCCGCGGCGAAGGCCTTGGTGTTCCAGTTCTTGCGCATGAACGCCTCGCGCGCCCGGATCAGCAGCGGATGCTCCACCGCGCCCATCCGCCCGATGCGCCAGGCGATCCGCTGCAGCGGCGCGGTGCGGGCACGGCGCTCCTTCTCGTAGCGGCGCAGCGCCGCGACCGGGTCGCTGCCGGCGTGTTCGAGGTGCTCGGCGAGGACGAGGGCGTCCTCCAGTGCCTGGCAGGCGCCCTGGCCGATGTTGAAGGTGATGGGGTGCGCGGCGTCCCCGAGGAGGGTGACGCGGCCGCGGCCCCAGCGGCGTTCGGGGCGGCGTCCCTCGACGTCGCCCCGGATGATCCCCTCCTCCGGTGTGGCGGCAAGGATGTCGGCGACCGGTCCGCCCCAGTCGCGGTGGCGGCGCAGCAGCATCTCGCGCACACCGGGCTCGTCGCGTCCGCCGGCGGGCCCGTTGGCCACGCTCATCCAGTGCACCAGGCCGGGCGCGACGTCGTAGTAGGTGAACCGGACCCCGTGCCCGAACATCGCGTTGAAGGTCCCCGGCGGGATGTCGGGGTGCTGGAGGGGGGAGCGGCCGCGCCAGGCGATGTAGCCGCTGTAGCGGTTGTCGGCGGGGCCGAACAGGCAGTCACGGACGGTGCCGTGGATGCCGTCGGCGCCGATGAGCAGGTCGCCCCGCTCGCTGCCGCCGTCCGCGAAGCGCACGGTGACGCCGTCCTCGTCCTGGTCGAAGCCGACCACGTGCGCCCCGGTGCGCACCGGGGACCCGCGCAGCGCGTCGCGCAGCACACCGTGCAGGACGGAGCGCTCGACGGCGATCGTGGGCGCTCCGTAGCGTTCGACGAAGTCGCCCACCGGCCAGGCGCCCAGCACCTCGCCGCGGTCGGTGCTGAAGTGCGCGACCTGCTGCGCCGGGGCCGCCTCCAGGACCTGGCCGGCCACGCCCAGAAAGTCCAGCGCGAGCACTCCGTTGGTCCAGATGTGCAGGCCCGCGCCGCCGTCGCGCAGTTCCTCGGCCCGTTCGAGGACCACGCACTCCACACCGCTGCGCTGCAGCGCGAGGGCCGCGGCCAGGCCGCCGATCCCTCCGCCGGCGATGAGTACGCGACGGGCACGTCCAATGGCCATCTGGGTGTCTCCTCGTGGCGGTGCGGGCGGATGTCCTCGCAGGGCGCGGCACGGCGGACCGCCGCGGCCGGGCCGTCCCACGTCCTCGCTGAATCCCTTGCGGACTAATGGAGTTGTCAACGCTAGCATTCGAAGCACTGAACTTGATAGTGTCGACAGGACATCTAGCATTGATAAATCCACGGGGTGGCACGGGCCTTGTGGCAACCGGCAGACGGACAAGGGTGGTTGTGATGGAAGCGCTCGTACAAACCCTGGCCGTGGTGGCCACGATGGCCAACGCGGTGGTCTACGGCACCGACGTCTTCTCCGCGGTCGTCCAGCGGCCCGCCCTCGCGCACGTCGACGACGCGGTGCTGACCAGCACCATGGGGCAGATCCACCGCTTCGGGGACCGGCGGATGCCCGTCCCGGGCGTCTTCGGCCTGGTCGCCACCGTGGCCACGGCCGTCGCGGCCGGCTTCGGGGGCAAGACGGCGCCGGCCGTCGCCGCGGCGGTGGCGGCGCTGGCCCTGGTGGTGTGGCTGGCCGTCTACAACAAGGTCAGCGCGCCGGTGAACAAGGAGCTCACCGGCGCCGCCCTGGACTGCCGCACCGCGCCCGACGCGCGGGGCCTGCAGCGCACCTGGGACAGCGTCATCAACGCCCGGGTCGTGCTCCAGGCGGTGGCACTGGGCGCGATGTGCGTGGCGCTCGTGACGTCCTGACGGCACGGGCGGCGGACCAGACGGGGAGGGGACCCCCTCGGCGGGTCCCCTCCCCCACGTCCGCCCGCCGTCCTGCCACGGGCGGCGGCGTCCTACTGCAGGGCGATGCTGCCCAGGACGTCCGTCTCCGTGTCCTCGTCCAGACCGTCGGTGACCTCACTGCCGAAGGCGGGGACGAGTTCCGGCTCGGGTCCTGCGGGATTCCTCTTCTTGCTCACCACGGTGGTGTCCCTTCGGGCGTGAACGGCCAATGCCGTACCGAGATTCACCAACCGGCACGCAGAACGTCAAGGCGACTTCCGCCCCGTCCACCGGAATTCGAGGCGCCATCGAGAAATACCCGGAATAGCGGGAACGCACATCCCCTCCGGGACAGCGGGAAAACGCACCGCAACCGCCCCGCCCTCTCCGCGATTCCCCCGGCCTCATTCCCCCGGCCTCACCGGCTGCCGGCCCCAACGGCGTAGGAGCGGAGGGGGGAAGGGGCGGAGGGGTGGAGGAGCGGAGGGTGTGGGGGCGAGGGTGCAGGGGCGGGGCGTACGGGACGACGTGCGGGGGGCCGGGGGGTGCGCCGGGTGCCGGTGCCGGGTGGGGTGCGTGGGCCGGTGCCGGGTACAGGGTGCCGGGGTACGGGGTGCCGGGGTGGGGGCCGGTGCCGGCTAGGCCGGCGGGGCGGGGCGGGTGGGGGCGAGGGCGTCCGCGAGGGTGCGCCAGATCTCCGCCGCGAGGTCGATGTTGGCGTCGGCCTGGGCCTGCTGCGCCAGGGTGCGCAGCCCCTCCACGCCGGAGGCGTCACCGCCCAGGATCAGCAGCTGCTGGCGCAGGATCTCCAGCCGGACCCGGTCGCGGTAGGTCATCCTCGGCTCGTCCCCGGCCAGGCCCCCCAGCAGCGCGCGGGCATCGTCGTAGCGGCCGGTGGCGAAGGCCAGGTCGGCCTTCAGGGCGGTCAGGTCCTGGCGCAGGGCGGGTGTGCCGACGAAGGCGAGGGCGGCCTCGGCCTGTTCGGCGCAGCGCTGTGCCTGTGCGGGGTCGGCGGGCAGTTTCTGCAGGTGCAGCCGGCCCGCGGCGAGCCGCAGCCGCAGCCACAGCACCAGGTCCTCCTGGCTGCTGAAGCGTTCCAGGGCCTGGTCGAGGCAGTGCTGCGCGCCGGTGTGGTCGCCCTGGCGCACCCGCACGGCGGCGGCCGTCCACATCGCCTCGGCCCACAGCGCGTCGCTGCGGCCCTCGACCAGGGCGGTGAGCTCGTCGGCGTGCACCCGGGCCTCCGGCACCTGTCCGGCCTCCGCCTGGACGGACACCAGGGCCAGCAGTGCGGCGGCGCGGTCCTCGACACCCAGGTCGTCGCCCAGGGCGAGCCGGTGGGCGGCGACGGCCGCGTCCAGGGCGGGAGTGATCTCGCCGAGCGAACGCAGACAGCGCGCCAGCCGGGTCAGGCCCCGCACCCGCAGCTCGGCCAGCCCCACCTCGTCGCCGAGCGCGACCAGTTGGCCGAGGTCGGCGCGCTCCGCGGCATGGTCGCCCTGCAGGCGTGCCGCCCGGGCCAGCAGCCACAGCGCCTGCCAGCGCAGCACCGCGCTCTCGTGGCCCTCGGCGGCCAGGGCCGCGCGCAGCGCCCCGATGGCGTCCGCGGAACCGGTGGAGGAGGCCAGGGTCAGCGCGTGGGCCAGCGAGCCGGTGACCGGCTCCTCGAAATCGGCTGCCTTCAGACCCAGCCGGTCGGCGAGGTAGGCCACGGCCCGGTCGGTGGGCTGGCGCGCCCCGGACTCCAGACGCGAGAGGTAGCCGGTGGACATGCCCTCACCGGCCAGTGCCGTCTGCGACAGCCCCTGGGCCATCCGGAGCTTCTTCAGGCGGTTTCCGAACGCGGGCTGTCGCAGCATGATTCGAATCCCCTGGGGTGAGCGGGCAAGAAAGTTTCGCCGGGAGCCGCCCCGAGCGTAGGGCGCCGGGCAACACGCGGGCAAACCTTTGCCAGAGCGGGGGCGGAAATCTCGTGCGGGCCTCACGCCGCTCTCACGCCCGCCTCACTCCGCTCTCACGCCGGTCTCGTGCACTTCTCCAGCGTTCCTCCAGCACGGCCGGGCACGCTCTGCATCATCCGGCCGGCACACCCACCCGGCGCGGAGTCCCTGCGCATGTCAAACGTCCGGGAGTCGACGATGAGGCCATCGGTGTGCGCGCATCGGGCGTCGTGGACGGCCGCCGCGGGACGCGGCGGCCGGGGCCGGGGAGCGGGCTCCGGGCGGGCGGGCGGACCGGCGCCCGGCCCCCCGCTCGAGGGCATCGGCGGGGCCCGTCGGGGCGCGC
>NZ_JBHWEL010000088.1:29462-35737 GCF_042734135.1 Streptomyces sp. NPDC059668
CACCCCGCCGGGGTTCGCCCTAGCCCCCGGGCGCGGGGGCCCGGCGGGGGGTTGCCGCGCCCCGGCGGCCCCGGGCCCCCCCGGGCCCGGGCACCGGGCACCGGCCGGCCGGCCGGACCGGCGCCCGCCCCCTCCGACGAGGACATCGGCTGGCCCAGACGGTGCGCCCCGCCCGCCCCCTGGCACCGGCGTCCGGCGCGCTCCGCCACCGGATGCCATCGGATGCCACGGCGATGTCGGCGGTGCCGGCGGTGCCGTCCGCCCTGATCGGGCCGCCCTGATCGGGTTCTCCTGCGGCCGGGGGGAGGTGCGAACAGCGCCACCTGCTTCAGCGCCTGGAGACACCCCTGCCGACTCCACGGCCGCGAGCCCGGTCCGCGTGTCCCGACCGGTCTCCCGGGCGCTGCTGATCAGCGCCGCCTTCGCCGCCTGCCGGACGCCGGTCTCCGGTCTCCGGTCTCCGGTCTCCGGTCTCCGAAGGCGGTTGCCGGGCACGGGACTTGAGGACGGGTCAGGCCGGAGGGCGGGCGGCCGGGGGGCGCAGGCCGGATTCGAGGGCGTAGATGGCCGCGTGGACGCGGTTGCGCAGGCGCAGCTTGTGCAGCAGGTTCTGCACGTGGGTCTTGACGGTGTGTTCGGACAGGGTCAGGGCCTGGGCTATCTCGCCGTTGGACAGGCCGCGGGCCAGCAGGTCGAGGACCTGGCACTCGCGGTCGGTCAGCCGGTCGGGGCTGACCGGCGAGATCGGCGGGATGGGCGGGGCGGTGGAACGGCGCGGGGCCGGGGCCGGGGCGTGCACGAGGGTATAGCCGGCCGCGGCCAGCACCACGGCGGAGGCCAGCTGGCCGGCGGTGGCGGTGGCCGGCAGATGCCCTCCGGCCGGCCGGGCCCCACGGTCGGTGCGGGCCGGGCCGCCCAGGACCAGCAGCGGCAGGTCCCCGCCGCCGAAGGCCAGGGCCTCGCGCTGTTCGCCGGCGAACGCGCCGTGGGCGACCAGGACATGCGGCGGCCGGGCGGCCAGCGCGCGCAGCAGTTCCGGCCCCGGTTCGCTCTCGCCGGTGACACGGATGCCGGGGTGACCCTCGAGCAGGGCCGTGATGCCGCGGCGGGCGAGCGGGTCCTCACCGACCACGTGCACCCGCACGGCGGCCGGCGCGCCGGGCCGGGGGGCCGGAGCGCGGCCGGTGTGCTCGTCGTGTGCGGGGGCCGGCGCGGGGAGCACCCGGAGTGTGGCGTGCCGCTCGTCCATGGCGGCCTCCTCCCTGTCGTCCGGGGATGTCCCGCCGGATCCCGGGATGTCCCGCCAGGTCACCGTAGGCGGCGGGTGCCGCCGTGTCCGGTGCGCTCCAGCGGACCACGACCGGTCCGCTACCGCGTCTCACCCACGCCGTCCGCCTCCGGCCTCTCCAGGGGCAGGCATCTCCGAGGGAGGGCGGTCCGGTCTCCCCGGGCCCGGTCTCCCCGGACCCGCTGTCCCCGGCCTGTCGGCTTCCGCGCCGCCGCTTCTTCCTGGCCGCCGCTTCTTCCTGGCCGTCGCTTCTTCCGGGGCGCCGGTGTCGGCCAGTTGTCCTCCGGGGCGTCGGCGCCGGGATTCGTGTGCGGCGGCCCGGCCTTCCCCGGGCGTCGCGGGGCCGGCGCCCGCGGGCCGGGTTCCCAGTCGTCCGGGACGCTGTCTCTTCGCCGCTGCCGTGCCGGGCCGCGCCGGTTCGCTACCGCCGCCGGTTCGCTACCGCTGACGGTTCGCTGCCGCCGCTCTGCGGGCCGACGCCCTCCTGGCCTACGCCGCCGGCCTGCTCCCCAAGTTAGTTGCCTCCGGGGGCCGTTGCCTGGGGTCTGTTGCCCCCGGGGGCCATTGCCCGGGGCTTGTCGTCCCGGGGGCCGTTGCCGGGGCTTGCGTCGTCTTCAAGTCCCCTTGCCCGCACGTCTCCTTGTTCGTACGACTCCTTGTTCGTACGTCTCCTTGTTGGCAAGTCTCCTTGTCTTCTTGTCCCCGGGCCGGTCTGGCCGCGGTCCGGGACGGGGGTGCCGGGCGGGGTGGGTCAGGCGGCGGCTTCCCCGGCGGCCAGGGCGTGCAGCCGCAGGCGCAGTTCGCGGCGGGCGGGCCGGCCGCCCGGCCGGCGGGGGACGGCGTCGAGGGCCTCCAGACGGCGGATCTGCTCGCCGGGACCGAGCCGGGCGTTGGCCTGTTCGGCGACGGAGTCGAGAACGTCGAGGACGTCGGGGGCATTACCGCCGGGGGCATCACCCTCGGGTGCCTCGCGCAGCACCACGCCGGCCCAGACCAGGGCGCCGCGTGCCGGGTCGGGCCAGTCCGCGACGATGCACTCGGCCACCCGCGGGTCCTGGCCGATGACCCGCTCCACCACGCTGGGTGCGACCAGCGCGTCGTCGCAGGTGAACACGGAGCGGTGCGCGTCGACGAGGTGCAGTCCGCCGTCCGCGTCGAGGTAACCCGTGTCGCCGGTGGACAGCCAGCCGTCCGCGTCCCGCGCTGCCGGGCCGGGGCTGTCCGCCGGGCCGTGGCTCAGCTGCGGTCCGCGGATCTGCACCTCGCCGGTCGACCACACCGGGGCGGGCCGGGTGCTGCCGGGCACGACGACCCGGCACTCGGTGCCCGGCAGCGGCACCCCGACCGCGCCGAGACCGGGCCGCGAGCCCGGCGGCTGGTGGTGGGAGAGGGTGAAGACCTCGGTCAGGCCGTAGCCCTGCAGAACGGACACGCGCAGCGCGTCGCGCAGCACACGGGCCCGTTCCGGCGCCAGGACGCCGCCGCTGACATGGATGGCGCTCAGGTGCCGGCCGGGCAGGTGCGCC
This sequence comes from Streptomyces sp. NPDC059668, assembly GCF_042734135.1. NCBI lineage: Bacteria > Bacillati > Actinomycetota > Actinomycetes > Kitasatosporales > Streptomycetaceae > Streptomyces > Streptomyces sp. NPDC059668. The sequence continues at coordinate 32,277 of NZ_JBHWEL010000088.1, forward strand.
CGGCCCGTGGCCAGCCGGGGATCATCCGCCAGCCGGTGCAGCCGGGCGGGCAGCCCGTAGTAGTGGGTGGCCTCCGCCCGCGCGGCCTCCGCCAGCGCCCCGAAGGGGTCCGGGTCCGTGCACAGCACCTGCCGGGCCCCGGCGTGCACGGCCGAGTTGAGGTGCACGGCGTGGTACTGCGGCAGGTGGTTGAAGGCGACGGAGGCGGCACCGAGCCGGTGGGCCAGGGCGGTCTGGGCGGCGCCCGCGACGAGGTTGCGGTGCGTCAGCCGCACGCTTTTCAGGCGCCCGGCGCCGTCCGGCGCGAACTGCAGGCACGCCACCGCGTCCACACCGGGCCGCGCCCTGCCTACGGGGCCGCCGGCGGACACCCCCGCCAGCGCCGCGGACAGCGTCACCACCGCACAGGCCCCCCGCCCCCCGAAGACCGCGGCACCGGAGACCGGGACACCGGACGGCCGGCGGCCCGGCACCGGACCACCGGGTGCCGAACCGCCGGGTGCCCGACCGCTGGATGCGGGGCGGGTGGTGGGGTCCGTCACGACGATGGTGTGCAGCCGGGGCAGCCGGTCCGCGAGTGCGGCGAGCAGCGCGGCCAGCGGGCCGGGTACGAAGGCGATCTCGACGCCGGCCGCCGTGCACACCTCATGCAGTGCGGCCTGTCCCATCAGCGGATCGAGCAGCGCCAGCAGGCGGCCGCTGCGGACGGTGCCGTAGTACACGGCGGGGAAGGCGGCGTCGAGGGTGGTGGCCGCGGCGACGACGGCGTCGGCCCGGCGGACGGTGCGCCGTACGTAGTGGGCGATGCGGTCCGCCTCCCGGTCCAGCGCGGCGAACGTCACCGCGGCCTGGGCCGTGACCACGGCCGGGGCGTCGCCGTCACGGTCGGCGGCCCGCCGCAGCAGGTCGTCCAGCGGGCTCTCCAGGTACCTGAGGATGGGCACGGTGGCCTCCTGGCTGCAGACAGCAGGAACAGCGGATGCCTCACGGTAGGTGTCCCGGCTCAAGAGGTCTTCGAAGCCCGCTGGAGATGCCCCCGGGCCGCCGTACCGGCCCGGGCCGTCACGCGGGGACCGCGGACAGGTGGCCGCCCACCGGCCGGGGCAGCGGGAAACTGCGGAGCTCCGAGCGGCTCCAGGGGAAGCCGTAGCCGAGGTGGAGCACCGGGTCCTGCGCCGCGTCGGCGGGCACGGCGACGGCGACCAGCACGCCGGGCACCGGCTCCAGTTCGACGAAACGCCACGGGCGGGCCGTGTCGTCGGCGGGCGGTGTGAAGGCGCGTACGCCGTGCTCGTCGTCCAGCGTGAAGACGAACGCGTCGAAGGGCAGTCCGAGGCCGAGCCCGCGGGCCTTGGAATAGGCCTCCTTGAGCGTCCACACCCGCAGGGCCCGCCGGTCGCGGTCCGGGCCGGGTGCCGCCTGCTCGACCCACTCCCGCTCCGGGGCGGCGAAGGTGCGCACGATGGTGGTGATGGCCCGCTCGTCCCGGTCCTCCAGCCGCTCCACGTCCACACCGATGCGGTGGCGGCGCACGATGCCCAGCAGGCTGTAGCCGCCCGCGTGGGAGAGGTTGAAGTCCAGCTGGGCCCCGCCGCGCGGCAGTTCGCCCAGCGCGGGCCGCAGGAAGGGACGGCCCCGCGCGGAACGCCAGATGACCAGTTCGGCCTCGGCCAGGCCCGCCTCCAGCGCCAGCGCGCGCCGCACCAGGGTGTGCGCGAGCAGGTACTGCCGCCGGTCGCGTTCGAACAGGAAACGGCTCGCGGTCTTCTGCTCCTGCGCGTCCAGCCAGTGCGCGGCGAGCAGATGGGCGACCGCGGGCGGCAGGCCGTCGTTGGGACACAGCCACAGCTTGACCGGCTCGTCCGTGCCCGCGTCCGCACCCGCGACGGGAACCGCGGCGGACGCCGACACCGGCGCCGGGACCGGGACCGGCGCCGGGGCCCGGGGCGGTCCCGGGAACGAGGACACGGCCGCGGCCGCGGACAGCGACGGTGACGGTGACGGGCGCGAGGACAGGCGCGGGGGCGGGGGTGTCACGGATGCGGTCACCGCCGCGCTCCGTCCGTGCCGCCGTCGGATACGGGCACACCCGCGCCGGGCACCGCCGTGCCGGGCTGGGACTCCACCGGCTCTGCCGCAGGCCCGTGTGGAGACCGCAACGGCACCGGGGACCGGGAGTCAGCCCGGGAGCCGGGCTGGGAGAGGACCTCGGAAAGGGACTCCGGCTCAGGCACGGACACGGGCTCCGGCTCGGGTTCGGGCTCAAGTTGGGGCCCGGGCCCGGACTGAGACTGGGGCCGGGGTTGAGGCCGGGGCTGGGGCTGGGGTTGCAGCACGGTGGGGGGCAGTTCGATGCCCGCGGGGCCCGGGTGCGCGGGCAGTACGGCGCAGATGTCGGCCCCGGCCAGCCACAGCCGCGTCAGCTGTTCGAGGCGGCCGCCCTGCCACAGGGCGGCCATGTAGGCGCGGGTCTCCGCGAGTGTGTCGAGCAGCAGCGGTTCGCCGGCCTCGCGCAGGTCGGCGCTGCGTACGCCCGCCGGATGCCGTCCGGCCCCGGCGGGCTCGGCGGGCTCGGCGGGCTCGGCGAAGGCGGCCAGTTGGGCGGCCAGGCCGGTGACCGTGTGGGCGACCACCGCCAGGCGGCAGCGCAAGGGCGCCCGGCCCAGGCGCAGTTCGTGTGCGATCGCGGCGAGGTCCGCTCCGGCCGGCCCGCCGTGGCGGGCGGCGCCGGTCAGCCAGCGCGCCAACTGTGCTGCTGTCGCCGTCAGTTGACGGGGTGTGGCGGCGGACAGCAGCACCAGCTCCGCGGGGGCGGGGTGGCGGGCGGGCCGTGCCGGGTCCGGCCGTGCGGGGGGACGGTGTGCCCGGGGTGCCTCCTCCACGACCAGCACGGCGTCCGCGGCCGGCGGTCCGGACACGCCGACCAGGGCCCTGCGGGGCACCGGGGTGCCGTCGTCGCGGCGGGCCGGTTCCCAGGCGACGGGCGCTGCCCGGCCGGGCCCGGGCAGCAGCGTGGCGTGGCGCAACTGCCCCACGGCACGGGCCAGGGCGGCCGCCCCGGCGACCACCCCCCTCTCGCCCGCCAGGCCCGCCGCCGTCCGAACGCTCTCCCGCACCGCGATGCCCAGCGCCTCCGGTCCGGCCCCCGCCACCACCGCGCCCGGGCCGTCGGGACCGGGGGCGGCGGCCGGCAGCGGCAGGCCGGACACGGCCAGGGCCCGGCCGACCAGCCGGGCGTGGTGCGGTACGGCTTCCAGGCGGCCCGGGTGACCGGCCGCGCCGGCACGGATCACCGCGTACACCCGGTCCCCGGCGGCACGGGCCGCGGCCAGCGGCTTGAGCAGCACCACCACCACTCCCCCACCCCCACCGGCGGGGGGGGGGGCGGCGCCGGCGCGGGCCAGCGCGGCGGCCCGCGCCCGCGGGGGGGCGCCGCGCGCCGCCCCACCCGGGGGGCGCTG
>NZ_JBHWEL010000088.1:35747-36539 GCF_042734135.1 Streptomyces sp. NPDC059668
CACCCGCGCCCCCCCCCCCTCCGAGTCCGCGGTCGTGGTGCGGGCGCCCACCCTCCCCCCCCCCCCCCACACCGTGCGCTACACCCGGCCGCCCGCGCCGCGCCCCCCGGCCCCCGCGGCGGACGACGGGGGGAGGCTGATGTGCCGGAGCCGGGCGCGGTGGCAGTTCGACGGCGCCGGCCAGCGCCGCCTCGCACTCCCCCGCACGCAGCGCGCCGAGTGCGAGGTGCAGCGCGGTGAGGAAGGACGACGCGCCGGTGTCGACGCTCAGGCTGGGTCCGCGCAGGTCGAGCAGCCGCGACAGCCGTCCGGCCGCTCCCGCCCCGCCCCACATGTACTCGCCCACCATGTACTCGCCCACCATGTGCTCGTCCACCATGTGCTCGCCCGGCGGGTGTTCATCCGGGAGGCCGGCGGGCGGGCCGGCGGCGATGTAGACGCCTATGCTGCGCCCTGCGCTGTCGGGGCCGGTGAGCCGGTCGGCGCGCGCTCCGGCGTATCCGGCGCTCTCCAGCGTCTGCCACGCGCTGCGTGCCAGCAGGCGTTCGCGGGGGTCCAGGCCGGCCGCTGCGGCCGCGTCGAGGCCGAACAGGGCGAGCAGGCCGGCGTCGAACTCCCGTGTGCCGTCCGTGAAGCGGTCCCCTCCCCGCGGGGGTGACGCCGTGGGGGTGTGCTGTTCCAGGGCGTGGCGCCACAAGGCGTCCAGGTCGTCGGCGTGCGGGAAACAGCCCTGCATTCCCACGACGGCGCACGGCTCGACACCGCCGCCGCCGGGGCCGGGCGGTGGTTCGC
>NZ_JBHWEL010000089.1:0-492 GCF_042734135.1 Streptomyces sp. NPDC059668
AGCGTGCTCCGTCGGCCCCCGCCCCGCGCCGGCGCGCGGGGTGCGGCGGGCGCCGCCCCCCCCCCCCCCGCGGTCGGTCCCGCAGGAGATCGACCTGCGGGGGGTGACTTCCGAGTCAGCGACCTGCTTCCGGGCCGCAAACACCTACACCTATGAAGGGTACTCAATGAACATCAGCCAGCTCGAGGCCGAGACCGCGGAACTGCTGCCCGGACGCGAGGCTCTGGCCCGCTTCTCGTTCAACCTCACCAGGATGACCTCCGTCTCGAAGAAGGTGGCCAACCTGGAGGCCCACAACGAGTCGGCGGCCGTGAACCAGTTCTCGCCGCTCGCCGTCGCGCAGTCCCAGGCTTCGCAGGCCATCAGCGTCCACCAGTAGCACGCTGACGTTGGGGGGGGGGGGTGGGCCCGCCCCCCCCCCCCCACCCCCCCCCCCCCCCCCCGCTAGAGGGGGAACTCGCCGATTCGGGCGCCGTGGGGCTCCACCTCTCA
>NZ_JBHWEL010000089.1:502-15734 GCF_042734135.1 Streptomyces sp. NPDC059668
TTAACCCAGTTCCCCCCGCTCGCGGCCGCGCAGCCCCGGGCTACCCCGCCAAACCGCCCCCCCCTGCCCCCCGTTCCGGTGGGGGGGGGGGTCCCCCCGCCCCGCCCCGCAACGCCGCCCGAGCACCGCCGTCATCGGCGTGTCACGGGACGTTCGGTGCCGAGGCTCTTCACCGCCTCTCCCACGCCCCGAGGAGGGGCCGACAAAAGCCAGGTACACGCCCAAGCGCCAGTCGCGCCGTGGAGAACAGATGACGCCGCCCGCAGAACACGGCATCCCGCAGAGCCGAACGAGAACTCGCTCGGTCCCCGGTGACGCCCCGCCCGCCACGACCACCGGGACCGTACGCTTCCCGGAGTCGTCCAGCGCCACGCCGCACAACGGGACGACCGGCGTCCTCACGTCGGTGGTGGCCCCGGCCGTTCCCCATCTCACCCGCGGCCTGAAGACCCTCGGCGAATACCAGGGCTCCGGTTTCACCGACCGCAGATATGTCGTCCGCCGAGGCGACGGCCAGGTACTCCTGCTGTCCCGTCTGCTCTACCTCGTCGTCAGCTCCATCGACGGCACCCGCGACACGGAGACCATCTCCCATCGTGTCTGCGGCCGGTACGGTGCCGAGGTCACGGCGGAGAACATCGCGTATCTCGTCGACAACAGGCTCAGCCCACTGGGAGTGACCGTTCCCCTGGGGCAGCTCCCCCAGGACTGCGACGACGCGCCCACCTCCGATCTCCTGCTGTCCCTGCGCGGGCACCGGGTGATCTTCCATGAGGCGCGGGTGGCCCGTATCGCCTCGGCACTGAGCTGGCTGCACCGGCCGTGGATCGTGGCTCTGGCGCTCACCGGCACCGCGGCCGTCGACATCTGGCTCTTCGCGATCCACGGGGCCATGACCCCCCTGTTGCAGGTGCTGGAGCAACCGCTGTGGATGCTCGCGGTGTTCCTGCTCACCGTCGCCTCGATGCTCTTCCACGAATTCGGTCACGCCTCCGCCTGCAAGTACAGCGGCGCCGTCCCGGGGAAGATCGGATGCGGCATCTACCTGATCTGGCCGGCGCTCTACACCGACGTCACCGACGTCTACCGGATCAACAGGGGAGGGCGGCTGCGCACCGGCCTGGGCGGCGTCTACTTCAACGCCGTCTTCATGCTCGTCCTCGCCGCCTGTTATCTGCTCACCGGTCAGCCGTTCTTCCTGGCGTCCGTCTACCTCGCCCACTTCGAGATCCTCGAACAGCTGATGCCTGCGCTGCGGCTCGACGGCTACTACGTCCTCGGCGACCTGGCCGGCGTCCCCGACCTGTACGGCAAGGTCAAACCGATCCTGCTGAGCCTGCTCCCCGGCCGCGCACCCGCCGAGACCGTGGGGCTCAAGCGCTCGGCACGCACCATCGTCACCTCCTGGGTGTTGACGATGATCCCGCTGCTGATCGCCGAGGCGGCCTACGCACTGTGGAATCTCCCACGGCTCATCACCACCGCTCTCCGCGGCCTCGTCGACCAGTTGCTCGGCACGGTCGAGGCCTTCGGAGCGGGCCATCCGGCCGCGGGCACCGTCGGCGTCATCGGGGCCCTGATGCTCGCATGCCCCATGGCCGGCGGCGCCTACCTCATCGGGAGGGTGCTCGTGCGACTGGTCCGGGCGACCCTCCAGGCGACCCGGGGCAAACCGAGGCTGCGGCTCGCCCTGGGCGCCGCGAGCTGCGTCGGGGCCTGCGCTCTCGCCGCCGCCTGGTGGCAGGGCATGACGCCCGAGCCGCTTCCCCGCTCGGCGCCGGTGGCACCGCTGCTACAGCCGGGAGTCCCACGGACCGGGGCCACGGAAGGCGTACCCTCCCCACCGCCCGCCGTCGGTCCGGCCGCATCGCCGTCGCTGGACGCACATCCGCTCAGGCGCCCAGGCACCACCGTTCCGCGCGTCGGCCCGAGCACCGTCGTGACACCGGCGTCGCCGACCACCGGCACCACCACCCACCCCGGAACACCGCCGCCGCCCACCGAGCGCACCACGGCATCCCCCTCCCCCACCCGCGTCACCCCATCGGGCACCCCCTCCACGGCCACACCCTCCACCAGTCCGACGGCGTCGGCGCCCTCGTCCTCCGCGCCGCCCTCCGTGACGGCCTCACCGTCGACTCCCGCACCGACGCCGACGAACCCCGACCCGTCCTGACCCAGGGTCACCGCACCATCCCAGGAGAGGTACATGAATCACCGCAAGCCGCACACCACCGGCGTCGCCAGGACGGCCGTGAGCCTCAGCATGGCCGCCGGCGCCGGTCTCGCCATGACGACCAGCACCGCGTACGCCACCAGCGGAACAGGCATCTCCCATGACGTCGCGACCGCCGTGGACCTGGCACACAGCCGAGCCGACCGCACCCATGTGCATCAGTTCGACGAGACCTTCAGGATCCACGAGTACGGTCCGTCCATCGCGGTGACGGCCAACAACCGTGCCACCGCGGAGTCGGTCGGGTGCTCTCCGCACGCCCCGTGCCGCTCGATCGCCCTGTCCTTCCAGATCGTCACCACCTCGGGTCGCAACGCCCGACTCATCAACACCACCAACATCAGCCGCGCGCTCAACGAGCACTGTGCCGGCTGCGAGACGTTCGCCGGCTCCTACCAGTTCGTGGTCGCCACTCCGCGGGCGTTCACCCTGAGTGGGCAGGCCCGGGACGAACTCGCCCGCCTCGACCGACGTGCCGCGGCTCTGCGGTCGTCGAGCCTGCCCGTCGACCGGATCAGGCAGTACGCCGACGAGCTCGCCCACCAGGTCAAGGCCGTTCTGGACCGGGAGGCGGCACGCGCTCCTCGGGGCGCCGGCAACGACCCCCTGGCCGATTTCAACCCGACGGTGACGATGCATCGCCACGTCCGCTAGCCGGCTCGGCCGTCCGGGGCCGCGAACTCCCTTCGCGGTCCCGGGCCGTCCGGTCGGCCCCGCCCTCCCAGAAACGGTTCGGACGCATGCACTCCACCCCACCCCTCGCAGGTGACGCCGCTCCCCGCACGGCCACCGTTCCCGCCGCGGGCCACACGCACCGACTGCTTCTGTACGCCGCTCTCGACGCGGCCGGAGTCGCGCTGGAGGTCGGCGACGTACGGGCCGTCTTCGACGTCGCCGAACTCGACCGCGTCACGGTCCAGACGATCGTCACGTGGATCGCCGTGGCAGGAAGGCCGGGTGACGGCTGAGGGGTGTTCCGCGATCCCCCGCGCATCGACACCCGCCGTCAGCCGCGACGCACCGCGACGGGGAGGACCGCCTCCGTTCGCGGTGCATTCGGGCCGGCCGTCGACACGGCGGACCGCCGTGACCTCACTCTGCGCCCGACATGGCGTGACGGCCTCTGTGCCCCCGTCGGCCGCTCACAGTCAACCGCCTTCACCGCCCGCGCACTTGCCCTATTCCGACTGCTCCTCCTGGAGCAACGACTCTATGAGCACCGCCACATGACGCCGGTCCTTCGGAGTCAGCTTGTGCACGCTCGCGATCAGGATCTCCACCTCGGGATCCGTGGTCTCGGGGGCGTTCTCGAAGTACAGGTTGACGCCCGCGGCCTCGGCGGCGGCCCGCTGCACCGGGCCCACCGGTACACCCAACCCCTTGGCCAGACCCTCCAAGGTCGTCTGCTGCGGCAGCTGCGCCAGCCGCACCGAGGTGGCCAGGTGGTGGACCGTCGAGCGGGAGATGCCACCACGGCGCGCCACGTCGCTGTAGGACCAGCCGTTCTGGTCCAGCTTGCGCTTGATCATTTCCTGCAGGGTGTTGGGCACCGCCGGAACTTCCTGTCGGGGCGAGTGTCAGCCTGTCGACGAGTCTAACGGGCCGGAGCGGAGTCGCTCCGCACGGTTCTCCGTTCGCTCCCCTCCGCCACCCCTGCCGTTCGCACGGTCCGGAGGGCCGGGCCCCGGGGGCGTGAGCGAAGCAGGAACGGGAGTTCGGGCCGGACCACGGCCGTTGCGTACCCATGGGGGTCGCGGCGGGGGCTCGCCTCCGACGCCCGCGCGTTCCGGGGACGACGTCCTTGCCGGGAGTCCGCGGTACCAGGTGGACCACGGGCTCCCCGAGGGGGGAAACGGCCGGGGAGCCCACGGCGCTCAGCCTGTCGTCCGCGCCTCCAGCATCCTCCTCGCCTCGGCGACCACGGCCGGGTCGGTGACGAAGTGGGTGTCCTGCTCGGCGGACGCGCTGGAGGCGCCGAGGGGGATCCACGCGGCCCCGCGCCGGGGCTCTGCGCGTCGCTTCGCCGAGAGGTGGACGGCGGCGACACCGGCGGCGGTCAACGCCGGGATGTCGGCGGTGCGTACCCCGCCGCCCGCCATCACCTGCACACCGGGCGCGGCTTCGACCATGGCGGTGAGACGGGCCAGCCCCTGCCCGGCAGCCGGGGCCCCGCCGGAGGTGAGCACCCGGGTGAGCCCAAGGGCGGGCAGCAGCGCGGCGGCGGCGACCGGGTCCGCGGACAGGTCGATCGCGCGGTGCAGCGTCACCTCGACAGGGCGGCCCGTTTCGTGGGCCGCCGCGGCAAGGCGGGCGACGGCGGCGGTGTCGAGGGTGCCGTCCGCGGTGAGCGCGCCGACCACCACGCCGGAGGCTCCGGAGGCGATCACCGACCGCACCTCGGCGACCATCAGGGCGGTCTCCTCGGCGTCGTGCACGAAGTCGCCCGGTCGGCAGCGGATCAGGACCTGAACCGGCAGGCCTACGGCGGCGACCGCCTCGACCAGGGCGGCCGACGGGGTCAGACCGCCCAGTTCGAGACCGGTGCAGAGTTCGACGCGATCGGCTCCGTGGTCGAGGGCGACCCGGGCGCCGGCCGGTGAGGTGACGGCGATCTCCAGTGCGGGCCGCCGTACCGGTCCGGCCGGGGCGGGCTGCGTTCGTCCGGGCACCTCACCGACGGCCGCGGGTGCGGACGCCGGGCTCGCGTCGCCGGTCCGGGCGGGGGCGAGCGGCCGGGAGGCGCGCTCGCTCATTCGTCGTTCCCGGTGAGCGGCTGGTCGGAAGCCGGGATGATACGGGCCGTCAGGTCCGGGGTGGCCATGTCGCGGTCGAAGGGGAACATCGGACGGCGGATGCGGCGGTGGCCGAGGCGTACCAGGTCCTGGTCGACGCCGCCGGGGGTGAGGGCCATCTTCCAGCCGACCGACATGTCGAACAGTTCGGGCTCCAGGTAGCCGATCTTGACGATCACGATGTCGGCGGAGCGGGGGGCGAGGTCGAGGTCGGTGAAGTCGTGCTCGTGGTGGTACGGCTTGCGCAGCCTGGTGAGAATGGCGTACACGCTGCCGACGCGGATGACGGCCTCGGTCTCGGCGTCCCGGTCGCCGTGCCGGATCGCGTGGACCACGCCGGTGAGGGTGACGGGGCCGGCGTGCCGGTCGTCGACCTCCGCGCCCGCCGTGACGGTGACGGTGGCGCCGACGCCGGCGGCGACGGCGGTCTCGATCGCGGCGGGGGCGGGCACCGAGGCGTAGATGACGGTCGGCCCGTCCTCCTTCTGGAACTCGGGGCGCTCCAGCAACCGGGTCAGGCCCCAGGTGACGTCCCCGGCGCCGCCCGCGGTGGGGTTGTCGCCGGTGTCGCTGATGAAGTACGGCCGCTGGTCGGAGGCGAGGGCCTCGTCGAGGAGTTCGTCGTAGGTGCCGGTCGGGGCGACGAAGTCGAAGTCGTGGCGGGCGTCCCAGAAACCCCGCGCGAGGTGTTCGGCTCCGGCCGAGACCGCCGCCGTGTCGTCGCCGGTGACGACCACGACGGCGCGGTTGCGGGGTTCGTCCGCCCAGGCGTAGCCGACCCAGATGGCGACGTCCGTCACGCCGTCGGTGGCCTCGACCCCGTCGACCGCCGCGTACACGCTCTTCGCGGGTTCGATCCGGGTGGAGGTCTGCTCCCCGGCCAGCAGCACGGGGACGGGCACCCAGGCCTTGACCGGGCGGGGGCTGCCGGAGACCAGCAGCTCGACCAGGTTGCGCACGGCGCGCTCCTTGGTCTCCATGTGGTCCTCGTGCGGGGCCATCCGGTAGCAGGTGATCAGGTCGCTGCGGTGGGCGAGTTCGCGCGAGACGTTGCCGTGCAGGTCCATCGAGGTGGAGACGATCACGTCCGGGCCGAGGGTGGCGCGGATGCGCTCCAGCAGCACCGCCTCGGCGTCGTCGATCCCCTCCACGGTCATGGCGCCGTGGATGTCGTACCAGAGACCGTCCAGCGGGGGCAGCGCGGCGAGCCGTTCGACGAGTTCGTCGGTGAGCGCGGTCCACGCCGCGGCGGTGACGGTGCCGCCGGGCAGCGACTTGCCGACCAGGGCGCCGTGCCATTCGGCGGCTTCGCGCAGGTCCTCGCCCGGGGCGAGGAAGGGGTACCGGTCGAACACGCCGGCACCGCGCGAAGGATGGAAGGCCGGCGCGTCGGTGCGGGCGGGAGAGAAGGTCGAGGACTCGATGCCGAGGCCGGCGACGGCGATGACCGGGCGGGCGACGGCGGTGCGGGTGTGCGTCATGGCTCCTCGTGCGGGGTGGGTGGTGCGGGCGGTACGGGTGATGCGAGCGGTACGGGTATTCCTTCCGCGGGCCTCGGACTGCTGCCCGGAATCCGGTCTCCGGCCACGGGCGGGTCCCGGGCTCCGGACTTTCTTCGCTTCCTTCAGGACTTCGTTCCCGGGAGGGGCCGGCTGTCGGACGGCTCCCGTTGTCGGACGGCATCGGCTGCCGCACGGCATCGGTCGCCGCACGGCTTCGGCGTCGTCGGGCGGTGCCCGGGACGGGAGTTCACCCGGGGCGGGACGTGGTGAGCGGCATCAGCCACTCCTCGGGGGCGTGAGGGAGTGGAACCGGTCCGTGCCGGTGCCGCCGGCATCGCCCAGAGCACGGGCCAGGGCGCGCTGCAGGGCGAAGAGCCCGACTCCGGCCAGTCCCGCGTCGGCGCCGAGGACGGCCCGCTCGATGGTGAGGTGTTCGGTCACCAGTGGGTGGCAGCTGTCGTAGAGTCGGCTGCGCACCGCGGCGACGAACGGTTCGAGGGTGGAGAGGATGCCGCCCAGATAGACGGCGTCCGGGTTGAAGAAGTTGACGTTGGCGGCGAGCACCTGGCCGAGGTGCTCGCCGGCCCTGCGGACGGCGCGGGTGGCTTCCGGGTCCGCGTCGGTGGCGAGCTGGACGACGTCCTCGGTGCTGGTGACGTCCAGACCGCGTTCGCGCAGGATGCGGACGAGCGCGGCGCCGGACGCCACGGTCTCCAGACAGCCGGTGTTGCCGCAGGAGCAGGGGATGTCGGCGCCGCCGTCGATACGGATGTGGGTGATGTCGCCGGCGGCTCCGGTGGCACCCCGGTAGAGGTGCCCGTCGATGATGACGCCGGCGCCTATCGCCGAGCCGATCTTCACCGTGATCGTCCGCCGGTGCTCTGCGGGCCTGACGCTCTGCTCGCCGACCGCCATGCAGTTGGCGTCGTTGTCGACGACGGCCGGAACCCCGAAACGTTCCTCCAGCCAGGCGGCCACCGGAAAACGGTTCCAGCCGGGCATCCGGGAGGGCAGGACCACGGCGCCTGCGGCCACGTCCACCGGTCCCGGCAGGGAGAGCCCGACGCCTCGGAGCCGGTCGCGTCCACGCTGCGCGGCGAGGGACTCCAGGTGCTCGGCGAGTCTCGGCAGGGCGGCCTCGGGCCCGTCGGCGATCTCGAAGGGGACGTTCGCGACGTCGCGGACACCGCTGCCCGGGAGCACCACGCCGATCCGGGCGTGCCGGCCGCCGACGTCGGCGGCGACGGCGTACTCGTCGGTGCTGCCCGCCCTGAGCACCCTGCGGGGGCGGCCTCCGGTCGAGGACTGGGTGCCCTCCTCGGCGATGAGCCCGCGCTCGACCAGCTCGGCCACGGTGAGGGAGATGGTCGAGGGGGCCGCGCCCAGGAGCTGCGCGAGTTCGGCGCGGGACGACGCCTGTCCTGATGCGACGAGTTCGAGGACCCGCGTGGCGAGGGTCGCGCTCTTCGACGCGGTGCCCTTCGGGGACACGCCCTTGGTGCCCTTGCGGTCCCGAGCACTTATTTCAGTCATGTACGAAGTAACTTCCGCAGTGTTGGGTGTGCCGGAGACAGTACGCCCGATGCCCCCGGCGGGGAACGGCTTCGCGAAGAAAGCGGAGGGCGTCGATGCGAAGTGAATTACGCCCAAACCGGCACAGACCGGCCGTTAAAGGCGCCTGAATCGAGTGCGTCAGACTTTCGTCAAGATCGCAGTAACTTACTTGTTATTAATTCTTGTTTGTTTGTTCGGCAGGTCCGTCGTTGACTGTCGCCATACACAGCGCCGATCCCGCGGCGCCGGTTCTGGGTCCTCCCATGACGTTTGCGGGTCCTTTCAGTCTGAGGAGAGTCATGTTCCTTGATCACACGGCCGCCGGCCGCCGCTGGGCCATCGTCGCGGGCGCCGCCGTCGTCACCGGCGCGCTGGTCACCGGCTGTTCCGGCGGCGGCACCTCGTCCTCCGGTTCGGCCTCGTCGGACACGATCAACTACGCCCTCCCTGCGAACTTCACGCCGAACTGGATCCTCCCGATCGGCACCGCCGCGCACCTGAACACCAACAACTCCTCCATATCCCAGGCCGCCTGGGAGCCCCTGATCGCTTACGACGGCTCCACCGGCAAGGTCGGCTGGAACAAGGACAACTCCCTCGCCACCGAAGCGCAGTTCGCCCCGGACAGCAAGAGCGTGACGATCACCCTCGACCAGCGTCACTGGAGCGACGGCAAGCCGATCACGTCGCGCGACGTGGAGTTCTGGTTCAACCTGGTCAAGGCCGACAAGGCGGACTGGGCCAGCTACAGCCCGGGCAAGGCGCCGGACAACTGGGCCTCCTTCAAGACGATCGACGACACGCACTTCACGATCACCTTCGACAAGGCCTACAACCAGGAGTGGATGCTCGCCAACGAGCTGAGCATGATCCGCCCGATCCCGCAGCACGTCTGGGACAAGACCAGCGACTCGGGCACCGTCTCCGACCTGGACCACACCGCCGCGGGCGCCAAGCAGGTCTGGACGTACCTCAACAACGCCGCCAAGAAGATCTCCGGCTACGCGAGCGACCCGCTGTGGAAGACGGTCAGCGGCCCGTACACCATCAAGTCGTTCTCCACCGCGGGCAGGGTCGAACTGACCGCCAACGCGAAGTACGACGGCGGTGGCAAGGCCAACATCAAGAACGTCAACCTGCTGCCCTTCACCACCACCGACGCCGAGGAGAACGCCCTCCGCGCCGGCACCGTCGACTACGGCTACATCAACGCCACGGACCTGGGCCAGGAATCGTCCTTCAAGGCCAAGGGCTACTCGGTGAAGCCGTGGAGCGGCTGGGCGATCACCTACATGCCGTACAACTTCAACAACCCGGCCATGGGCCCGGTGTTCAAGCAGCTGTACGCCCGCCAGGCGATCCAGAAGTCGGTGGACCAGGCCACTCTCTCCAAGGTGGTCTTCAACGGCAGCGCCGTGTCCACCTACGGGCCGATCCCGCAGGGCCAGGAGTCGTCCTTCGTCTCGGCCGACCAGAAGAACAACCCGTACCCCTTCGACACCGCGGGGGCCAAGAAGCTGCTCACCGACCACGGTTGGACGGAGAAGGGCGGCACCATGGTGTGCAACGCCCCCGGCACCGGTGACAACCAGTGCGGAGCGGGCGTCGACAAGGGCACCAAGTTCGAGATGCAGGTGCTGTCCCAGTCCGGCTCGACCGTGACCGACAACATGATGAGCGCGCTCCAGTCGTCGTTCGCGAAGACCGGCATCAAGTTCGGCATCAAGACCGCACCGGTCAACTCCGTGCTGTCGCAGGCCGGTCAGTGCAAGTCCGGCGACTCGGGCTGCTCGTGGCAGCTGTCCTTCTTCGGCACCGCGGGCAGCTGGTACTTCCCCGCCTACCCCAGCGGTGACTCGCTCTTCGCCTCCGGCGGCGGCTCCAACTTCGGCAGCTACTCCAACGCCGACGTCGACAAGCTGATCACCGAGACCACCACCTCCTCCTCGAACGAGGCGGTGCAGAAGTACAGCGCCGCACTCGCCAAGGACCTCCCGGTGATCTGGCTGCCGGAGCCCGACTACCAGATCTCCGTGGTGAAGAACGGCCTCGGCGGCTTCGCCCAGGACTCCCTCGCCAACTTCCACCCCGCCATGTGGAAGTGGACCAAGTAAGCCCGGTCGGTGCCCGCGCGGGCCGACGGCATCCGGCCCCCGGGCCGGCCGCCCGAAGCCCGCGCACACCCCTCGCGCACCCGCGCCACGCCGACACCCACGTCGCGATGACGCCCCTGTCCAGGTGACGCCCGCACGCGCCACAGAGACGAAGCGACCGGAAAACACATGAGTACTTCCTCGTACCTGATCAGACGCGTCCTCCAGGCCGTCGCGGTGATCGTCATCGTGACGATCGTCGTCTTCGGCCTGTTGCACGCGCTTCCCGGCGGCCCCGCGCGCGGGATCCTCGGGCCCCAGGCCACCGCGCAGCAGATCGCCCGGTTCAACCACGAACAGGGCCTGGACAAGTCCCTGCCCGTGCAGTACTTCCACTACCTCGGGCAGTTGCTGCGCGGGGACCTCGGGACCTCGTACACCCTCAACGAGCCGGTCTCCCAGCTCATCGGCGAACGGCTGCCGAAGACCCTGGTCCTCACCCTGCTGTCGGCTCTCGTGGGTCTCGTCCTCGCGATACCGCTGGGGATGTGGCAGGCCGTGCGCCGCAACAAGGCCACGGACTACATCATCACCACGCTGAGCTTCATCGCCTACTCCACGCCCGTGTACTTCCTCGGGCTCATCCTGGTGCTGGTCTTC
Source organism: Streptomyces sp. NPDC059668 (assembly GCF_042734135.1). NCBI lineage: Bacteria > Bacillati > Actinomycetota > Actinomycetes > Kitasatosporales > Streptomycetaceae > Streptomyces > Streptomyces sp. NPDC059668. Next base: position 11,340 of record NZ_JBHWEL010000089.1, read on the forward strand.
AGCCAGCAGCTGGCGTGGTTCCCCTCGCAGGCTCCCCAGGGGGAGACCCTGGGCCAGGTGTTCTCCGACCCGCAGGCACTGGTGCTGCCGGTCGTCGCGGGCGCGGCCTCCATGGTCGCGGTGTTCAGCCGGTACATGCGGGCGGCCACCCTGGAGAACCTCTCCGAGGACTACGTCCGCACCGCCAGGGCGGGCGGCTCCCGTTCCCGGGCGATCCTGGGCCGGCACGTGTTCCGCAACTCGCTGACGCCCGTGGTGGCCATGCTCGGCTACTACATCCCGGTGCTCTTCGGCGGTGCCCTGGTCGTCGAGCAGCTCTTCAACTACCCCGGCATGGGGCTGCTGTTCTGGACGGCGGCGCAGTCCTCCGACTACCCGGTCCTCCTGGGCTGCGTCCTGGTGATCGCCGTCGCCACCGTCACCGGCACCCTGCTCGCCGACATCGTCCAGCGGATCATCGACCCCCGAGTGAAGGCAGGCCGGGCATGAGCGCCGTCATCCAGCCGGACACGGCCCCGGCGAAGGCCGCCGCTCCGCACGAGGCCACCAGCACCCGTCTCGCCGTCCGCCGCTTCCTGCGCAACAGGCTGGCCGTCGTCGGACTGGCCGTCGTGGTCCTCTTCTTCCTGTTCTGCTTCGCCGGCCCGCTGGTGTACTCCACCGACCAGACCCACACCCTGCTCCAGCAGGTCAACCTCGCCCCCAGCGGCTCCCACTGGCTCGGCACCGACGCCGTCGGCCACGACGAGCTGGGCCGGCTCATGTACGGCGGCAAGGTCTCGCTGATCGTCGGCCTCGCCGCGGGCGTCCTCGCCACCTGCATCGGCACACTGTGGGGCGCCGCCGCCGGTTACGCGGGCGGCTGGATCGACGCCGTGATGATGCGGATCGTCGACGCCGGCATCGCGATCCCCGCGCTGTTCATCCTGCTCGTGGTCTCCGCCATCACCACGCCGGGTCTCAGCGGCCTCGTCCTCATCCTGGGCCTGGTGTCCTGGCTGGTGCCGTCCCGGCTGGTCCGCGCCGAGACACTGACCCTGAAGAACCGGGACTACGTCCTCACCCTGCGCGCCATCGGCGGCACACACGCCCGGGCGATCCTGCGGCACATCCTGCCGAACTCGGTCTCGACCGTCATCGTCGCCGCGACCTTCCAGGTCGCCGACGCCATCCTGCTGGTCGCGTACGTCTCCTACCTGGGCATGGGAGTCCGGCCGCCGCAGACCGACTGGGGCGGCATGCTCTCCGCCGGTCTCACCGCCGCCTACTCCGGCTACTGGTGGCTCATCCTGCCGCCCGGCCTGGCCATCATCCTGGTGGTGTGGGCGTTCAACGCGATCGGGGACGGACTCCGCGACGCATTCGATGTGAGGGGACGCGGATGACCGCCACCACCAAGGGCTCCCCCGCCCGCACCGCAGCACCCGGCCCGATCCTCGAACTCGACGACCTCGGCGTCGTCTTCACATCCGAGACCGGCGAGGTACCCGCGGTCAGGGGCGTCTCCCTCCAGGTCCGACCGGGCGAGACGCTGGCCCTCGTCGGCGAGTCCGGCTCCGGCAAGTCGACGATCGCGCTCGCCGCGATGGGCCTGCTCACCGGGAACGCCCGCGCCACCGGCAGCGCCGTCATCGACGGCACCCAGATCGTCGGCGCCTCGGAGAACGGCCTCGTGGCGCTGCGCGGCAGGACCGTCTCCATGGTGTTCCAGGAGCCGGCCACCGCGCTCGACCCGCTCACCCGCGTCGGGAAGCAGATCGCCGAGGTGATCCGCAACCATCGCGAGGTGACCTCCAGGGACGCCGCCGCCGAGGCCGTCGACCTGCTCCGCCGGGTCGGCATCCCCGAACCGGAGAAGCGCGCCCGCGCCTACCCGTTCCAGCTCTCCGGCGGACAGCGCCAGCGGGTCGTCATCGCCATGGCCATCGCCAACGAGCCCAGACTGCTCATCGCCGACGAGCCGACCACCGCCCTCGACGTGACCGTGCAGGCCGAGATCCTCGACCTGCTGCGCCGCCTCGCCGCCGAGACCGGCACCGGCGTGCTGCTCGTCACCCACAACATGGGCGTCGTCGCCGACTTCGCGGACCGGGTCGCCGTCATGTACGACGGGCAGATCGTGGAGACCGGGGCGGTCGAGGACGTCCTGCTGCGCCCCGCGCACGACTACACCCGGCGTCTGCTGGCCGCCGTGCCCCGTCTGTCCGTCGCCGAGGCCGCGGACGGGAGCGGCCGGCCCGCCACGACTGCGCCCGCCTCCACCCTGGGCCCGGCGTCCGAACAGTCCGCCGCGGCCGCCGGGTCTGCCGGGTCTGCCGACCCCGAGGACGAACCCGTGGTCGAACTGCGCGACATCAGCGTGGTGTTCGGCCGCGGCAGGACCGCCGTGCACGCCCTCGACGGAGTGTCGTTCCGAGTCGGTGCGGCGGAGACCCTGGGCCTGGTCGGCGAATCCGGCTCCGGCAAGTCGACCGCCGCCCGTGTCGCACTCGGCCTGATCCCGCCCGCTTCCGGCACCGTCTCCCTGTTCGGCGCCGACCTCGGCCGCACCCGCGCCCGGGCCCGCCGCGCGCTACGGGCCGGCATCGGTGTCGTCCTCCAGGACCCGGTGGCCTCCCTCGACGCCCGGATGACCATCGGCGAGTGCGTCGCCGAACCGCTCCGGATACACCGTCGCGACCTGTCCGCCAAGGACCGCCAAGCCAAGGTCGCCGCCGTCCTCGACCAGGTCCGGCTGCCACGCGAGGTCGCCCGGCGCACGCCCCGTGAACTGTCCGGCGGACAGCGCCAGCGGGTCAGCCTGGCCCGGGCCCTGGTGCTCGAACCCAGGCTGCTGGTCGCGGACGAACCCACCAGCGCGCTCGACGTGAGCGTGCAGGAAGCGGTCCTGGAGGTGATCACCGAACTCCAGGGCGAACTGGGCTTCTCCTGCCTGTTCGTCTCCCACGACCTCGCCGTGGTGCAGCACTTCGCCCAGCGCGTCGTCGTGATGCGCGCCGGCCGGATCGAGGAGCAGGGCTCCACCGGGACGACCCTGTTGCATCCCGAGACGGACTACACCCGCCGTCTGCTGGCCGCCGTACCGGTGCCCGACCCGGTGATACAGCGCGGCCGCAGGGCCGAGCGCCTGGCCACCCTCGCGGCCGGCCGTACGGAGGCCCAGACGTGACCGGCCCCCTTCCCTCCCCCCACACCACCGACACCCCGCGGGACCCGGCCATGCCCACCCCCCTCCGGCCGCTGTTCGCCGGCATCGACATCGGCGGCACCACCACCCAGGTGGTGGTCTGCTCCGACGACCTCACGGTCCTCGACCGCGCGGAGGCAGCCACCCCGGCGCGAGAGGGCGGCCGCGCCATGGTCGGCGCCGCGCTCGACGCGCTCGCCCCGCTGCTGGCCCGTACCCCTGGCCACCTGGTGGGCGCCGGTGTCGGCGCCGCCGGGGTCGTGGACTCCGCGAACGGCCGCATCCTGGTCGCGAGCGACTCCTTCCGCGGTTGGGCCGGCTTCGCGGTCACCGCCGCCGTCGAGGACGCCCTGGGCGTGCCGGCCTACCTGGACAATGACGTCAACGCCTTCCTCTACGGGGAGGTCTGCGGCGGGGCGGTGCGCGGCGAGGCCGACGTGCTCGGCATGACCCTCGGGACCGGCGTCGGCGGCGCCCTGTGGACCAACGGCGCCCTGTACGCGGGTCCGCACGGCGCGGCCGGCGAGATCGGGCACATCCCCGGCTTCGGAGACCTGCCCTGCTCGTGCGGCGGCCGCGGCCACCTGGAGACGCTGGCCTCCGGCCGCTCCATAGGCGCTCGTTACGCCGACCGCACCGGTCGGCGCCGCACCGCCCGTGAGGTCGCCGAGGCCGCTGTCCGAGGCGACGACGACGCTCTCGCGGTGTACCGCGCCGCGGGGGAGGGCATCGCCCGTGCGATCGTGATCACGGCGGGTGTCGCCGACATCACCACGGTGGTGCTCGGCGGTGGCGTCAGCCGCGCCTGGTCCCTGCTGGAACCCTTCATCCTGTCCGCCCTCGCCGCCGACCCCCCGGTCAGCGGTCACCCCGTCCGCCTGGTCCGGGCCGCCTTGGCCTCCGACGCCGTCCCGGTCGGCGCCGCCGCCCGCGTCCGGGGCGAACTGGGCACGCTGCTGGGGGCGACGACGTAGCGACAGGGCCACCGGCCGCCGAGGCCCACGAGGCCCGACCCGAGGGGCCCTCGCCATGACGGCCCGAGCGCGTGGAGCCGACCGTGTCAGCCCTGGCGGGGCCGGCGGCCCGGGTCGCCTCGGGCGGAACCCGTCGTCCCCGTCCCGGCGGGGGTGGTTCCGCGCCCGCACACCCTGCTCCGCCCATGGCCGCGGGGGGGCGGCGCCGCGCGGCGCGGCGGGGGGCGCGGCCGC
>NZ_JBHWEL010000089.1:15744-36347 GCF_042734135.1 Streptomyces sp. NPDC059668
CGCGACAGTTGTTTATACCCCCCCGGCCCCCCCCTGCGCCGGGGCCCCCCCACCCCCGCGGGTGCGGGGCCCCGCGGGAGCCGTAAGAGGCCTCAGGGCGCGACGAGTTGGTGCTCGTCACCGAGGCCCGACGCGTTGCCCTCGGTGTACAGGCTCAGTTCGCCGTCGGACCAGCGGACGAGGGTGTCGTCCGGCCACGGGTTGTCGCTGAAGTCGCCGCCGGTGACGAGCATGGCGTGCTCCCACAGACTGTTCGGCGCCTTCCACCGGTGCTCGCCCCAGCTGTCGCCGGTGCCGGTGAAGTCGTCATAACAGGTCACTTCGCCGTCTGACCAACGCACCACCAGGTCCCAGGTGTCGGTTCCGGTGTAGTCGCCGGAACCGATCTCCACGGCGTGCTCCCACAGCTTGTTCGGGTTGACGACCTTGGTCTCCCTGCCCAGGCTCGTGCCGGTGTTCTGATAGAGCGTCAGTTCGCCGTCCGACCAGCGGACCACCAGGTCGTCCTGCCACTTGTTGCCGCCGTAGCGACCTGCGGTCAGGGCCTCGGCGTGCTTCCACGTGTCGTTCGGCGGCATCAGCCGCTTCTCGCCGTGGAAGCCGCTCTCGTCCACCGAGGGATACAGGGTGAGTTCGCCGTCGGACCAGCGGACCATCAGGTCGGAGCCGTTGTCGCCGGTGAAGTCGCCCGCGACGACCTGCACGGCATGGTCCGCCCAGAGCTTGTTCGGCCCCTGGACGCGGATCTCCTTGTCGAAGTAGTTCAGCCCCTTTCCGGCGCCCCGGTAGATGGTCAGCTCGCCGTCGGACCACAGGACGACCATGTCCATGTGGTCCTCGGAGACCGGCCCGTTCAGCGCGAAGTAGCCGGAGGCGATGTCCTTGGCGTGCTTCCAGGTGGACGCCGCCGGCAGCACGATCGGCGTCGGCTGCCGTCCGGCCACCGCGGCGTCGTAGATCCGCTTCAGGTCGCTGTCGAAGTACGAGGAGTACGAGGTGTCGGCGCTGTGCCCGCCCGTCTGCCAGCCGCCGGTCACGCCGACGACCTTCGGATCGTCGCCGCCGACGATGAACGGTCCGCCGGACGTGCCGGACACGTAGCCGTCGCAGTCGATCTGCGAGAACGTGCCGCCCTTCCAGCCGCCCTCGTCTCCGGTCGTGAACTTCTTCATCGGCGAGACGCAGTCCAGCGGGTCCTGCTTCGGGTGGTAGTGCGGGTCGCCGTTGTCCAGCCACGGGTAGCCGATCACCCGGGTCCTGGGGTGGTCGAAGCCGGTGTCGTAGCCGATCGGAAGGGCGCCGACGACGTCCTGGAGCTTCTTGCCGTCGGACCGGGGCTCGGTCTTGAGGATGGCGAAGTCCAGGTCGGTGTTGTCGTGATCACCGCCGCGGCGCAGATAGCGCGGGTCGGCATAGATCTGCCCGACCTTGATGGGGAACAGCCCGTACGGGGCCGGGTGGTCCTTGCTGTGCTTCGGCACGAAGACCTGCTTCGTGTGCTGGTCCTGGCTGTCGAAGCAGTGCGCCGCGGTCAGGACCAGGTCCTTGCCGGGCGACGGCACCACGGTGCCCGCGCAGTAGCGGTGATAGAGCTCGCCGTCCCGGCGCTCGTCCCAGTAGAACGTACCGACTTCCTTGACACCCTCGAACGTGTGCGACGGCGACCGCAGCAGCTTCCTGCGCTGCGCGGCGGACAGCCCGGCCTCGCGGGCCTGGTCCTCACGTACGGGCAGAGCCTCGGCCATGCGCTCGGGCGTCCAGTACTCCTCCAGCTCGGACAGCGAGTCGGAATCGTCGTCCGGGGCGCCGCTCGTGGGAGGCGTGGTGGGTGTGGGCGTGCCGGTGCCGGACGGGCTCTCGGCCGCCGAGCCGTTCACACCCGTCGGTGACGGGGCCGAAGGGCCGGCAGGGCCGGTGGTGGTCTCCGAGGGTGACGCCCCGGGGGTCGTACGGGGTGTCACGGTCGGCGAAGCGGACGGACCGGCGGACGGTGCGGACGAATCGGCGGGCGAAGTGGACGAACCGGCAGGCGAAGTGGACGAACCGGCAGGCGAAGTGGTTCCGGCGGACGCGGTGCCGGGCGTCGGCCCGGCCCAGGCGGACGCGGACAAGGTGAGTCCGGACAAGGCGATTGCGGCGGTCACCGCGGTCACGGTGACAAGGCTGTGTCTCAGCCTCATGTCCCCCTCCATATGGTCGTTCCGGACCGTGGTCAGAGATCCGGATCTTGTGCGAGCCGCCGACCCTAGCAATGACATCCCCTCATGCCGAATCTTCTTGCGAAATAACGCCATCCGGTACGGCCGAGCAACCTCTGGTCCCGAAAAGGCATCTGACCCGGTATGGCGACGACACCTCACCCCTCCACCGGCTCGATCCGGCGGGCCCGCGCGCTCGGTCTCGTCGTAGGAGCCTGCCTGGCCGCGACCGCGTGCGATTCCACGGGCGACTCCGCCCGGCCGTCAGCCGCGCCGTCCGGCGGGACCGGTCGGCCGTCCGCCTCCGCGCCCGGCTACCGACAGGCGTACGACGCGGGATTCGCCCTGGGCAAGCGGCTGTTCGAGGACGGCGGCAAGGGCTCCGCGGTACGCGAGGTGAACGGTGGGTGCGTCCGCCGCGCCCTCACCGCGAAGCCCGCGGCGGTGGTGGACCTCGACCGGGGAGCATGGGTCCTGGGCTGCAAGCAGGGCAGCGGAAACAGCACCCCCAACCCGCCGAGCGGCCCCGTCACCCGGCGCGAGCCGGACACGGACCTGCTCCACCGCTTCGCGGGCTGGGCGCGGACGAACGGGGCCGCGGACTCCGCCCGCCACCTCACCGGGGTCACGCTGGTCCACCTCGACGCCGGCGAATACGACGTCGACCTCACCACCACGTACACCGCGGGAGCCGACGGGCCCGGCGCGCGCCGCCTGGCCCAGGACTTCGCGCGCTGGTGGGACGGCGACGACGGTGACGCAACGGCCTGGAACCTCGTCGTCGCCGACACCGACGGGCAGCGCCTTGCCACCCGCGACCTGCACTCCCGTCAGAAATCGTCGTGACCTCTTGCCCGTTGGCCTGCTCGCGCCCCTGACGACGGCCACCGGCGGGCGCCGGGAGGTGTAAGTCTCTGGCAGGACGGTCAGTTGATCGGACAGCCCTGTCCGATGGGTGATCAGCCTCAGTCCACTCCGGGCGCCAGCCTGAGCGACTCGTTCATGCCGTGGGGATAGAGCCAGGGGCTGTGGTCACCGTCCCGGAGCCGGTCGACCGCGATCAGCGCGTCGGCCGCGGTCTTGCAGCGCGGATGCCGCGTGGCGAAGGCGGCGATGCGGGCTCGCTGCGTGGGCAGCCAGGTGGCGATCACCTGCGGGTCCCCGTCGTACCACCAGGCGAACTGGAGATCGTCCCAGAGAAGGTCGGTCCCCCAGTCGAGAGCGAGGCGGACGAACCCGGCGTCCGCCTCGGGACCGGCAAGCCCGGCAAGGTGCTCCAGCCACGGCTCCATGTCCCCCGTCGCGTGAGCGATTCCCTCCAGGAGGTCGGTGACGCGCGAAGCGGGCAGACCGTCAACCAGTGCGATCGCCAGCAGTGCGCGGAAGGCCTGTTCCACAACCGCGCGTTCGGGCGCGGGCCAGTCGGCGAACTCGGCACCGTGCGGGCCGAGATGACCGAGTTCCGCGGACGGATCGGTGCCATGGCCCTCAGGCCCCCAGTAGCGCAGTGCTCGGGGCATGAGACGACGCCACAGGACGGGATACTGGTCCGCTTCCCAGTGGCTGACGACCTCACGCATGAAGTGCCCGAGGACGTCGTCCGGCACGGCAGCGGGATCGCCGCCGAGAATGCGCAGGTCCGACTCCGGGGTGCAGTAAGTACAGCCTTCCACCGGCCGGTCGAGTTCGGGCGGTGACGCGAAGACCCGGTCGGCCTCCGCCAGCGCGTGTCGCCACATCGTGTACGGATCAGGGTCAAGAGGATCGGACATGCCACGACCTACCGAGGGGACTCCGCGCAGGAGAACCTGGCGAAGAGCGGGACACTACCACCTGGCGACGTCCGACGCCCCGGCCGTCCGGCCCGTGTGCCGGGATGCGCGGGGCATCCCGGCACACGGGCCGGACCGAGTGGGACCGCTCGGCTACTGCGAGACGCGCACGTAGTCGACCAGCATCTTCTGCGGGAAGACGGTGGTGGCGTTCGGGGCACCCGGCCAGTCGCCGCCCACCGCATTGTTGAGGATCATGTAGAAGGGGTGGTCGTAGACCCACGGGCCCTTCGTCGTCTCCAGTGTGGAGCGGGCGACGGTGAAGAAGGCGTTGTTGTCGACCGTGAAGGTCATGTGGCTGGAGTCCCAGTCCAGCGCGTAGGTGTGGAAGGCGGACGAGAAGTCACTGCCCGCGACCTGGTACGGCGAGCCGAAGCCGCCGCCGCCGTTGTAGGCCGGCGCGTGGAGGGTCGAGTAGACGGTGTCGGGCACCTTGCCGATGTGCTCCATGATGTCGATCTCACCGCAGGCCGGCCACGGGGTACCGGTCTTGAAGTTGGACCCCAGCAGCCAGAACGCGGGCCACAGTCCCTGTGTGCCGGTCACCTTGATCCGCGACTCGACATGTCCGTAGGTGAAGTTGAAGTGGTCGGAGGTGTTGATTCGGCCCGAGGTGTACTGGCAGGTGGTGGAGCCGGTCAGCGGATCGGTGGGGCAACTGGAGCCCGGGGTGGCCTCCTTGCGTGCCTCGATGACGAGGTTCCCGGCGCCGTCCATCGTGGTGTTCCTGCCGTTGGTGTAGTACTCCAGCTCGCCGTTCACACCGGGGCCGGTGTCCTGGGTCCACTTCGAGGCGTCCGGCGTGGTACCGGCCGGCGTGTTGAAGTCGTCCTGGAAGACGACGCGTTGGGGGTTGCCCGGGTCGGACGGGTCGGGCGGCGGGGCCGTCGGGCTGCCCCCGGTACCGAACACGTCGAAGGTCCACAGGGAGTAGCCGTACGCCGTGCCGCGCGCCGTGCCGTACATCCGCACGTACCGGCCGGTGCCGTCGACGTTCAGGGTCTGCTTGAACCCCGTGCCGGTGGTCGTCGAGTAGACGTCGGTCCAGTTCGTGTTGTCGGCCGAGACCTGGACCCTGTAGGCACTGGCATAGGCCGGGTCCCATTGCAGGACGACCTGGGTGACGTGCGCGCTCGCGCCGAGGTCGACGCTGATCCACTGCGGGTCGGTCCAGCCGCTGCCGGCGGCCGTGGCCCAGCGGGTGGCCGGGTCGTGGTCGAAGGCCTTGGCGGGGGTGCAGCCGCCGCACTGCGCGTCGTCCTGCGCGCTGGAGGCGGTGGCGGGCTTCTTGTAGGAGAGCAGCACCGCGTTGCCGCCGCCCGGTGGCGGGGTGGTCCCGGTGGTGAACACCTGGAACTCCCAGAGCGAGAAGCCGTACTGGGTGGCCCGGGTCGTCCCGTTCATGCGGACGTAGCGGCCGGAGCCGGTCAGGGTGAGAAGTTCGGTGGCGCCGACACCGGTGGAAGTCTGGTAGACGGTGGTCCAGTTGGTGCCGTTGTCGGAGACCTGGATCTGGTACGCCTTCCCGTAGGCGGCCTCCCAGCTGAGCTGAACGCCGCAGATGCTCTGCGTGGCGCCGAGGTCGACCTGGATCCACTGCGGTTCGGCGGCGGCGCTCGACCAGCGGGTGTCGGTCCTGCCGTCGACGGCGGCCGACGCGGGGGTGCCGGCGTTCTCGGTGGACGAGGCGGTGGCGGGCTTGTTCAGCGCCGCGTTGGTGGTGGAGCATCCGGTGCCGCCGCTGCCGCTGGTGCCGTAGACCTGGAACTCCCAGAGCGAGAAGCCGTATTGGGTGGCACGCGCCGTGCCGTACATACGGACGTAGCGGCCGGTGCCGTTGACGGTCAGTGTCTGCGTGCCGCCGGTGGCCGTGGTGGTCGAGTAGATGTCGGTCCAGGATGCGCCGTCCGCCGACGTCTGGATCTTGTAGGCCGTGGCGTAGGCGCTCTCCCAGTTCAGGACGACCTGGTTGACCGTGGAGGTCGAGCCCAGATCGACCTGCAGCCACTGCGGGTCGGCGGCGGCGCTGGACCAGCGCGTACCGGCGTCGCCGTCCACCGCGGCGGAGGCGGGGGTGCCGACGTTCTCGGTGGACGAAGCGGTGACGGGCTTTCCCTGCGACAGCAGGGTTCCGGCCGCCTGTGCGGGTGCCTGCACCAGGGCCAGCAGGCAGGTCGCCAGCAGAGCCGTGACGACGGTGAACAGCACGGTTCGGGGCGAACGTGCGGTGGGACGGCGGAATAAGCGGTACGGGGGTCTTCCACTCACGGCGTCTCCTGTGGGTTGGTCGCCGAACGAGAGAGCGCTCTCCGGATGACTGATGGTTACGGCCTTGTTGCTGACACGTCAAGGCTGTGAACGAAATCGGGCGGCAGGCTTTCCCCGGTCGCGATATGGCTTCAAAGAGTGAAGACGTCTGAGCTGCACGGACCCGGAGCGCCCGTTATGTCCTCCCTGGTCGGTGAACCGCTGAACGCGACGCATATACGGGCCCGGGCGGCCGGCCCGGGCCCGCGTCCGCCGGGTGCGCGCTCAGGACACGCTTCCCCCGGACCGTCGGCGAGGGCCTGTAGCGTGACCCGGAAACGCAGCCTTCCGCCTTGCAGTCAGAGGTCAGAATGTTCGGGAGTCCCACGTGGCCAACGACGAACTCTCGCCACCGAACAGGCGTCGGGCCACGACCCTGACCGCAAGCGTGGCCCGCCCCTCATGACCTCCGCGAACGGCAGGTTCATCCAGCAGGTCCGGCTGACCCCGGACGTCGACAACAGCCGGTACCCCTTCAGCCTTCCGGCTGTGCGGCAACTGGCCCGTGCAGGCGCACTCACCCTGCCACCGGGGGTCACGTTCCTGGTGGGTGAGAACGGCGCGGGAAAGTCGACGCTGATCGAGGCGATCGCGGTGGCGGCGGGGTTCAATCCCGAGGGCGGCAGCCGTAACTTCCGGTTCGCCACCCGGGCCACCGAGTCCGAGTTGGGTGACCACCTGATCTTGACCTGGGAGATCCGCAAGCCGCGTACCGACTTCTTCCTGCGGGCGGAGTCCTACTACAACGTGGCCAGTGAGATCGAGAGGCTCGACGTGGCCGGGGGACGGCCACTGCTGCCGGCCTACGGCGGGGTCTCCCCGCACGAGCGCTCCCACGGGGAATCGTTCCTCGATCTGGCCACCCACCGTTTCGGACCCCGGGGACTGTATCTGCTGGACGAGCCGGAGGCCGCCCTCTCCGTCCAAAGCTGCCTGGCCCTCCTGGCCCGCATGCACGAACTCGCCGCGCAGGGAAGTCAGTTCCTCGTGGCCACACACTCACCGGTACTACTCGCCCTCCCCGGTGCCACGATCATGGAGATCTCCGACGAGGGCGGGCTGGAGCAGGTCGAATTCGACCAGGCCCTCCCGGTGCGTCTGACACGCGAGTTCCTCGGAGCGCCGGGCCGGTTCCTGAAAAATCTTCTGGGGACCGGTGAGACCAAGGGAATTCAGGACAGTTGGCACTGATCGCGTAGGTGCCCCGGCCTGCTCGAACTGCGTCCCACGGTCCATCCCGTCCGGGACGGTCACCGCTCCCTGACGGCGTAGGTCAGGTGCGTCACCCTTGGGGAGGGCTCCGCGTGGACCGGCTCCAGGGCGACGCGAGTCGCGTCCACGCCCTCGAACAGGCGGATCCCTGAACCGAACAGCACGGGTGACAGCGCGATCGAGAACTCGTCGATCAGGCCGGCGTTCAGGTACTCCAGGATCGTCGCGCCGCCGCCCGCGACGCGGACGTCGCGATCACCGGCGGCCTCGCGCGCCTGGTCGAGCGCGGTCTCGATGCCGTCGCCGACGAAGTGGAAGGTGGTCCCGCCGGCCCGCTCCCAGGGGTCGCGCTTCTCGTGCGTCACGACGAAGACCGGCGTGTGGAACGGCGCCTCCTCCGGCCACGCGTGCTCGCCGGCGTCGAACATGCGCTTGCCCATGACGCTCGCGCCGGTGCGCTCGAACGTCTCCCGCATGATCTGGTTGTCGCGGCCTTCCTCGCCGCCCTCGCCGAGCCCCAGGTTCTCCCGGAAGAACCGCTGCGGGAAGACCCACTGCTGCAGTTCCCTCCACTTCTGCCCCATCAGGTCCTTCGGGGACTCGGGCGCGATGAAGCCGTCCAGCGACATCGTCACGCTGAAGAACACCTTGCCGGCCATCAGTCCTCCGCTCCCTGTCGAACGATCTCGGCGACGTAGGCGGCCAGGTTGTCCATGGTCTGCCGGCCGCCCTCGATCGCGTGGTACTTCTCGACCGCTTCGTCGCGCAGCTCCTTGGTGGGGAAGACCGTGCGCATCTCGATCCGGGTCGCCTCGCCGTCCGGCGTAAAGGTGAGGGTCGACTCGAAGGCGTTCGGGTCGCCGTGGGACTCGCCGTGGAGCAGCGCGATCCGTGACGGCGGGGCGATCTCGGTCCAGGAGATCCACTCCTGGTAGTCCGTCCCGTCCGGTCCGTGCATCACGAAGTCCCACGCCCCGCCGACGCGGAACTCGAACGCCCGTGTGGTGGTGGTGAACCCCTCCGGGCCCCACCACCGGGACAGGTGCCGTACCTCGGTGAACGCCTCGAACACCAGCTCCCGTGGGGCACCGATGACCCGGGAGATCACGATCTCCCGGTCGGCCGTCGCTGCTCGCGCCGGCGTGTCCCGTCCTGTCGCTGCCATCGGTCACTCCTCCTGTGCTGCCCGCTCGAGGTCCTGCACGTACTCGTCCAGCCGGTCGAAGCTCTCGTTCCAGAACCGCTCGAACCCGCCGGTCCACTCGTGGACCGGTCGCAGCCCGCGGGCGTCCAGGCCGTACAAGCGCTGCTTGCCTGCCTTGCGGTCCCGCACCAGCCCGACCTCCCGGAGAACCCGCAGGTGTTTGGACGCTCCCGGCTGGGTCATCCCCAGCTCCTGGGCCAACTCGGTCACCGGCCGCTCACCCGCCCGCAGCAGGAGCAGGATCTCCCGGCGCTGCGGCTCGGCGATCGCGTTGAAGACGTCCGACGTCGTCGCTGCTCGTGCCATGAGGCCGACCATATTCCGATATCGGCATGCGTCAAGCCGGAGGAGGACGGAATCTCGGATCCTCCGACGGGTTGAGTCTCGTACCGGCCCTCACCAGGTCGAGTGGCCACGGGGGGCGTTCCCGGTCCCGCTCAGGCGGGCGGTCCCTCAAGCGTCCGCGCTGCCACTCGATGCCGTCCTACTTGCTCGCGCCGTGAGATGTCCGAAGGCATGGCTGGAGCGGAAGGCCGCAGCCGGCTGCGCATCGGGGCAACGGGGCGCCCTTTGCGCCTTCTCACGCCGAAGGGCCGGCGGCTCGGCGCTCCGGCCCGGCCGGCATCGACCGCTGGGCGGCGGACAGCCGGGACTTGGCGATGTTGCGGATGCGGCGAGTGCGGCCGCTCTCGGCGAGAACCTCCAGAGCGGTCACGGCCGAGGACTTTTCGGCGGCGTGGAGCTGTAGCCAGTTGGAGGCGGCGAGCAGGTTCCCGGCGTCCCACGGCTCGCCCAGAGTCATCGCCCGCAGCAAGGTCCACTCGTCGAGGCGCCTTGTGGAGAAGTCGTCCACTCCGACAGGGCCGGTCATCTCCAAGTGCCAGGCGGGATAGCCGGGATCCGTGAGCAGTTCGGCGGCCCGCCTGTCGAGGTACTCGCAGACGGCGCTGTTCGCCATCCCCTGGTCCGGATCGGTGAGTACATGGGTGATGAGGGCGGCCGCATCCGCCGGGCCCACCTCGTCGAACGCCCTACGGTAGCGGGCGAACCGCACGTGCTCGTCCGGCTCCCAGTCAGGATCGTCCGCTGACGCCGCGCCGCCAGACACCGCCGTCACCCCTCACCTCCGGTCCGGGCCGGACGCCTGCCACAACACTGGCACCCCGACGCCTGGCGAAGTCCCGTGCTCCCGTGCTCCCGTGCTCCCGTGCTCCCGTGCTCCCGTCGGATGGTCGGTGTCCGGCGCGGCACCTCGCCACGTTGTCGGATCACCCCGAGTACCCCTGGTACGCGGGAGCTCCGCCACCTTGCGAGGTGCCGCGCCGGACACCACGCGCTGACCCGACGGGAACGGGTCGGACACGACTGACTAGGCGCCGACCTCGTACTGACCCACCGTGCGGAAGTGGCGCAGTGCCTCCGGGGAGCCGTCGTCGAGGGCTGCCTCGGCCGCGGCGCGGACAGCGGCGCTGGTCTTCGGGTCCGCGAGCAGACGGAAGATGTAGACGGCGTCGTCCTCGGCCTGGGCCAGGCGATAGCCCGTCACTCTGAAGGCGCGCAGCGCTTCCGGAGTACCGCCGACAACCTCGTTGGCCTCCTGGGCCACCCGCTTGTCGCCGTTGGCCCGCGCCAGGAACAGAATGTGGGCGATCGCCACCCGGTCGTCCTCGGCCTGAGCCAGTAGGTAGCCGGTCTCCAGCCATGTGCGCAGCGCTTCCGGGGAGGGGTCGTCGAGGAGCTGGTTCGCCTCCCGGATCACCCGCTTGTCGCCGTTGGCCGTCGCCACGAACAGAATGTGGGCGACCGCGACTTGGTCGTCCTCGGCCCGGGCCAGTCGGTAGCCGGTCTTCAGGAAGGCGCGCATGTCCTCCACGGTGCCGTTGAGGGCCTCGTTCGCCTCTCGGACGACTGCCACGCCGCTGCCCGCGTCCGCCAGGAGGTCGGATATCGCGGTGCGCAGTTCGGCCTCCGACATCTCGTCCACGGGGGTGTCGGACGTGGCCGACACGCTGGTCGCCGGGGCCTGGGGGCCGGCGGCGAACGCCGGGCCGGTGAAGAGGAGGGCCGGGGTGAGTGCGGTGGCCACGACGAGCAGAGCGGCGCGGGTCGGTCTCATGAATGCATGCCTCCGTGATCAGACTGCCGTTGATCAGATCCTCATCCCCGCACTCCATCAGCGTCAAATGCGAATTCGCCCGACGATGCGCGGAGTTGGGGACTGGAAGGGAGGTCGTGCGGGCGTCGCGGCGGACGGTGACAGGGTCTCGCCCGACCGCTCCCCCACCGCAACCGCGCTCAGCAGGTGCTTCCCTGTCCGGCGGGGCGGGTCGGCACGCGCGCCGGGTCCTCTGTCTCTCAGTGCGCGGCGGCGGGGCGGAAGCATGCGGTCACGGTCTTGCCGTGCCGCTGGCACTTCATGCTCCAGTCGTCAGCGAGGGTTTGTACGATGCCCATCCCCCGTCCGGACGTCGCACCGGCCTCCGGGTCGCGCTGACGGGGCAGGGTGGGGTCCTCGTCGTGGACGCTCACGTGCAGGCAGTCGCCGTCCCAGGTGAGGACGAGATGGGCGTCGCTGTGGGCGTGGACGTGCGCGTTGGTGAGCAGTTCGGACACGCAGAGGACGACCGCGTCAGCCGTGTCCGGTTCTTCGGCGGCCCATGGCAGGGACCGGAGATGGTTGCGTGTCCAGTGCCGTCCGGCCCGCACGCCTCCCGATACCGCGAACGAGTGCGCCCAACCCATGGCTTTGACTGTCACTGCCTTCACTCCCCTTGCCGTCACCCGCTCAGCTCCGTGCAGGAGCCGGGTACCCCGGGCCCGTGCGGGCAGGCGCCCGAATCACACCCCTGGTCGTCCGCCACCCGGACGACCAGTGCGTTCGGCCGGGCCTCGGCACCGCGCCCGCGCCACCCCTCGGCGGGGCGGCGCGGGCGCGGTGACCTGGAGCCGTGAAGCCGCGGCTGTCCGACGTACCGGCCGGGTCAGCCGACGTGCCAGAAGACACTGCCGCCATTGTTCGCGGCGACGACGAACATCACGACCATGAGCAGGATGTCGGCCACACCCAGGCCGATGTCCCACTTGGGCATGGCGCCGCCGGTCTGACGCAGCGCGACGGCACCGAAGACGATCGCCAGGGGTCCCAGGACGATCGGCAGGATGAACAGGCCGACGATGCCGCAGACCAGTCCCGCGACAGCCAGACCGTTGGTCCGGCTCGTACGCTGCGCACCGCTTCCGCTGTAGCTCGTCATCACTCTTCTCCCGGATTGTCGCCTTGCGTCGCCTCTGACCTTTCAGTCTCTTTCGGGTTACCCGTGATCGAGAGGTCATGCCTGCCTGACGCCGCCAAGGCCCCTCACCCCACGGGCAGTTGAGCAAAGACCGCACGCCGGGGAGAGGTCGGTGTGACGGCTGGTCGAGGGCCGGCTGGACACGGGCACGCCCCTGATGACCTCGGGCGATCCTCCGGAGCGGTCGGCCGCCGGCTCAGCCGCAGTCCGCGTACGCGATCTTCCGAACCTGAGCTCGACTAGAGTCTGCGAAGGTCGGCGGGACTCATGGGGATGGTGGGGGCTTTGGTGGGGCTGAGGCGTGGCAGACGGGTGTTGTACGAGCTCGGTGCCGGCCTGACCGTCCTCGCGATGACGGCCGGCTGCTCAGCGAACGGCGACCACTCGGACGGCAAGCCCAACGGCATCGAGAAGCAGTCGGTGGACCGCATCTTCACGCGCGTGGACAAGGCGCTGGACGCGGCGTCGGTGCACACCGTGCAGTTGTCGGGGGGTCGCACGCTCGTCGACGTCCATACGCTGCACGGCGGCGACAGTTGCACGGGCCTGTTCACCGACGAGCAGGGTTTCGCCTGGCACTTCACCACCCTCGGGGGACGGATCTGGATCAGCCCCCGGCGGCGGAGCACGCAGCTGGCCGACCGCACAGGCGCCTCGGTGGAGCCGGGCCGGTACCTGCCGGTCGAGGTCAGCTCGCCGGGATTCGCCGGAACGCTGGCACAGCGCACCAGCGCGTCCTGCCACATGCGTTTCTCCGTGCTGAAGCAGCAGCACATGGTATTCACGAAGGGGGCCGAGACCCGCGTGAACGGACGGCCCGTCCTGGCCGTGAAGGCTGAACAGGGCGACGTGAAGAGCACCGTGTACCTCGCCACCACTGGTGAACCGGTGCCGCTGCGGGTCGTGGGCCATGACGGGAAGCACGTCTTCACCACGACCTGGCAGGACTACGGCGTCAGCCCGAAAATCGCGCGACCCCCGAAGTCGAAAATCCTTCCCTCTTTGTCCTGAGCCCGGCAGCCGATCGGCGTCTGCCTTCCTGCCGCCCGCGGGCGGCTTCCGCAGGCGGCCGCGGCAGTGTGTGCCGGCGGCGTTGACGACGTCCTTGGCGTCGCCGGCTGGGAAGTCGGTGTGGCCGTCGAAGTTCACGTAGCCCGTGAAGAAGCGGCTGTACGCGGCGAAGGACGTGCCTGCCGCCAGCCTTTTGCGGCATCTGCTTCGCGAGCATCCCTCAGCTCGAACCAGGCACGGACGGACCGCACCTCACCGCGGCCGCGTTCACCGCGGATCGCGAGGCCCTGTCGGTCGCATGGAACGGCAAGGAACGGAGTGGAACGCCCAACCCTCAGGTGGTCACGCGGGGTTGCTCAGGCCGCGCACTTCTTGAGGGCGCGCGGCTTCGGACGGGTCGGCTCCACCGCATCAGCACATGGGCCGAGAACCGGGACAGGGATGGATATGTCGAGAAAGAGCCTGCTGTTCGCAGTGGTCGGGGCCCTGGTGGCCTCGCTGGCCGTGTCCGGCGGCACCGCCGCGGCCGGCGTGCCCGCGGGGGCCGCTGACGGCGCGTCGAACTCGCAGGCCTTCAGCATCACTTCGGACGACCAGCAGAACCAGTTCGTCCAGGCGGTCGGCACCCCCGACGCGACAGTGGTGATCGCCGGGACCGTGAATCTTGATCTGAGCGGCCTGTCGGCCATACCGGTGGCACCCGGGGTTCGGATCATCGGCGATCGTACGGTCGTCGCGAAAGGGCCGCGCATCTTCACGACGACGTTCCCGCGCGCGCTGCTCACCATCGGGGACAGCAACGGCGGGACCGCTGACAACGTGCGGATCAGCGGGATCAGGTTCGACGGCGGGGAGCCGATGGACCCCCGGGCGTCGGTGGGTACCACGGACGCCGACGGGATCGACATCTGGTCCAGCCAGAACGTGCAGATCGACCACGACGAGTTCGCCCGGTGGCGCGGCGCGGCCATCAACGTCCAGGATCCGGGCAACCGGATCAACCGTGCCAACGCCGACACGGTGTGGGTGCACGACAACTACATCCATGACAACCAGCACCCCACCATGGACGGCATCGAGGACGCGTTCGGCAGCCACCACGGCGCCGGGTACGGGGTGGCCCTCAACAACGGCGCCTACGCGCTGATCGAGAAGAACGAGTTCCAGGCCAACCGCCACTCGGTCACCGGTGACGGCCGGCCGGGCACCGGGTACCTGGTGTACCGCAACCTCATGGAGTCACCCGGGCTCGGCTTCTCGCTGCTGGGCTGGGACCACTACGAGCACCTCATCGACATGCACGGCCGCGGGGACTGCTCCAACTACCAGTGCGGGCCCGCAGGCGAGTACGCCGACATCGCCTACAACTCCTTCCCCTCCACCAACTCGACCGAGATCAAGCTGCGCGGCACGCCCACGGACGGCTTCGACGTCGAGAACAACGTCTTCGCCCACACGGTCCGGTGGTCGACCACGTTCACCAACGGCGCGCTGGACCAGACCGAGACCGGTCTGCACGACAACGGCGGGAACATCCTGGGGGCGAACCGGGACAACCAGCGAACCTGCGACTTCGACGGCGACGGCATCACCGACCCCTTCATGACCACCGGCCTGACCTGGTGGTTCGCCACCAGCGCCGGCGACCAGCACTGGGTCTACCTCAACCAGTCGAACGAACGCATCGCCGACCTCCGGTTCCGCGACGTCAACGGCGACGGACTGTGCGACGCGACCTCGGTGAACACCGGCAAGGTCTACTACACCCACCGCCAGACCGACGACACGGTGCGTCCCGGCAACGGTCTTCCCACGGTCGCCCCCGTGCCCGGCTCCTCGGTCGCCATGGCATCCCAGGACGAGACGGACGCCTCGAAGGGGGTCCAGGCGTTCGCCGTCGACGCACAGGGCGGGCTGCACACCACCCACATCGTCCCGGGGCAGCCGGCCCCGGACTGGACCGCCGAATACGACACCCCCGCACCCCTGACGTCCGTGGCGGCGGCGGCCGAAGCCGACGGGCGGATCGAACTGTTCGCCCTCGACCGGAACGGGCTGATCTACTCGCGCGCGCAGACGAGTCCCGGGTCGGGCACGTGGTCGGCATGGCGGAACATCGACGGCGTCCTCAACTCGATCTCCGTGGCGCGCAACCAGAACGGAACCCTCCAGATCTTTGGCACCAACTCCGCCGGTACGATCTGGACCCGCTCCCAGCAACAGCCTTCGGTGGACAACTGGAACGGCTGGCAGCAGATGGACGGCCTCCTGAACAAGATCGTCGCGGGAACCCACGCGGACGGGACGATCGAGATCGACGGCTTCAACTTCAATGGCACCCCGTTCCACCGCCGGCAGACCACCGTGAACGCCACCAGCCCCGGGTCCGGCTGGTCGCCGTGGGCCCAGATGTTCACGAATCAGGGAGTGCTCACGGACATCTCCGTAGCCCCCACCTCCTACCAGGAGTTCGCGTTCTTCGGGGTCTTCGGTGACGCGGCGTACCAGAACACCGAGGTGTCGTGGGGCGGTTACAACACCGGCGGGTGGCACGCGCTCACCTACGGCAGCGGCATCCGCAACGTCGCCGCGCAGCGGTGCGGCACCGACGTGCTCCTCATCGGCGTCACCGACGACGGGAGGACCGAGATCAACGAGATCGGGGGCGGTTTCATCGGCGGTGACTACGGGTGGACCCTGATCAACGGTGCCACGGCGCGGGCCACTTGATCCGTGCCGACGACGCGGCGGACCGACGCGCACGACGTCCGCCTGGACTCCCGTTCCGGTCCGGATTCCTGATCGGCGGCTCTGTCGGTGCTTGCTCGTACGCTGCCGTGCGGAGATCCTGACCTCGATTCCGAGGGGCGCGGTCAGGATCGCCGCAGTGCTGCTGATCACCGTTGGTGACGTCGCGTACTCGCGCGACGGGGGCGTCGGTGCGAACAGCGCTGAGGGGCGTTTCCAGGGTTCCGGACCCTTCAGCCCCTTGGGCTCTTGTTCCGTGCGAGCGCGCCCTTCGCGTCCTCAGCCGGCCCGGGACACCACGTCGTCCCGGCCCGCTTCCAGTACGTAGAGCCAGGAAGTGACGTCCGGCTTGCGCCGCAGCAGATCTCTGCGCTCCCGCTCGGTCATGCCGCCCCACACCCCGAACTCGATCCGCTCGTCGAGGGCTTCAGCCAGACACTCGGTGCGCACCGGACACCGCATGCAGATCATCTTGGCCCGCTTCTGGCGCGGACTGTCCGCGAACAGGTCGTCCGCATCGGAGCTGCCGCAGGCGGAGTTCTCTCTCCAGTCGGTCTTCGCACTCGTCATGACGTCCCTCTCCCCCCGCGGCTGAGCGAACTGATCACGCCGCCGCGGACTGCCGTCCCGACTCGATCCCCTGACCACGCGCACCATCCCGCTCCACCCCTCCAACGCGGCGCCGTCGTCCCGGCGACAGCCCGCGAAGCGCGCCTGTGCCCGGGGCCTCGGCCCTGTCTCACTGTCCAGCCCTATATACGCAACGCGACCCGCTTCCTCTCAGGTCTGGAGGCGCCGGAAGCGGGAGTCCGTACGGTCGCACCGAGCGATACGGCGGGCAACTCGCCGGAACCGTTCGAGACGGCATGAGCAGGGCGGGTCCGGGCCGGCGCACCCGCGTGCTCATGCGGAGGGAAGGGGCAGGTGGGTGTCGAGCGCCGTCGCGCGGAGGACGGCGGCCACACGTGTCACGGCCTGGGCCGGCGGGGCGGGCAGGCGGGCCAGGAGCAGTCGCCGCTGTTCTTGCGGGCCACCTCGGACGGGGAGCACGCGTACTCCGGGAGGTACGGCGGAGACGAGCGAGGCCGGAAGGGTGGTCAATCCGCACCCTGCGGCGACGAGATGGAGTTTGGCCAGCCAGTCGCGGGCGGTGTGGGCGATCTCGGGACGCTCGTCCAGGCCAGGCCACACGCCCATCAGGCGGTCCTCTCCCGAGGAGGAGCCGGCGATCCAGCGCTGCCCCCGGAGATCGGCCACGTCCACGTACGCACCGCGGGCGAGGGGGTGCGTGGCGGGCACCGCGAGACGCAGAGGGCGTTCGGCGAGCGTCTGCAGGGTCAGCGGGGGCGACTCGGTGTCCGGCGCGCGGAACGGCGGTGCCGAGGCGAGCAGGGCCAGATCGAGGCTGCCCGCCCGCAGCGCGCGGACCAGTGCGGGGGTGCCGCCCTCACGGCCGACGACCTCCAGTCCGGGGTCGCTTTCGCGCAGTGCGGCAAGGGCTCGGGGCAGCAGCACGGCGCCCGCGCTGGGCACCCATCCCAGACGGACCGTCCCGGTCTGCTCCGGCAGGCCGGACAGTTCCCTGGCGGTCGCGGCGATCTCGTCGAGGACGACCGTCGCACGGCGCATGACGACGCGGCCCGCGGGCGTGAGACGGGCCCCGTCGCGCCGCCGCTCCAGCAGTTCCGTGCCCGCCGCTCGCTCGATCGCGGCGATCTGCCGGGAGACCGCGGACTGGGTGTAGCCGAGCGAAGCCGCGGCCGCGGTGAAGGTTCCCTGTTCGGCCACGGCGCGCAGCACGCGCAGCGCGGTCAGTGACACATCGGTGAAGTCCATGATGTTTCCGCATGCTAGCTGTGCCGAACTTTCGTTGGACTCATGGATCCGCCGTTTCTAGCGTGGACGTATGACGACTTCACGCATCGCCCTCGTCACGGGGGCCAATCAGGGACTCGGCCGGGCCTTGGCCGAAGGGCTGGCGGCCCGTATGGATCCGCAGGACCTGGTCCTGCTCACCGGTCGCAGTCAGCGGCGTGTGGCGGACGCCGCCCGGGAAGTCACCCAGTCGTCCGCCACTCGTGCCCGGGTCGAGGGCCGGGTCCTGGATGTCACGGACACCGACGGCATCGCCCGTCTCGCCGAGGACCTGCGGACCCACCACGGCGGGGTGGACGTCGTCCTCTCCAACGCGGTCGCCCGTCTGCTTCCCGAGGAGTCGCAGGCCGAGCGGGCCGACGAGTTCATCGACGTCTCCAACACCGCGACGCACGCGATCCTGCGCTCCTTCGGCGCCGTGCTGCGCCCGGGCGGCCGGCTGCTCGTCGTGGCCAGCAGTCTGGGCACGCTCGGACACCTCGACGGCCGGTTGCACCACTTGTTCGACGGCGCGAGCCTGGACCAGGTCGAGTACGCCGTGGAGTCGTGGCGCAGCGCCATCCACCACGGGACCGCCGCGGAGGCGGGCTGGCCGCTGTGGCTGAACGTGCCCTCGAAGGTGGCCCAGGTCGCCGCCGTTCGTGCCGTCGCCGCGGAACGGCGCGCTCGGGACCTGGCCGACGAGACACTCCTCGCGGCCGTTTGTCCCGGCATGGTCGACACGGCGACCTCGCGTCCGTGGTTCAGCGACTACAGCGAGGCCCAGTCTCCCGCCCGGGCCGCTGAAGCCGTCCTCGATCTGGTCTTCGCCGAGCACGTCGACCCCACGCTCCACGGCGAGTTGGTGCGCTTCGGCAAGGTGCTGCCCTGGCACGGCGGCACGCCGCCGGCCGAGCAGGACGGAATGCTCGTCCCCTGACCGCACAGGCCACCGTCCGATCCCGCGTCCGTCAACGGCCTTCACCGCCGCCTGGCAGGGCCCTGCGCCGTCGACCCGGCGGGCGCCCGGCGCCTGTGGGACCTGTCGCAGGATCTCCTCGCCCGCGCCGGGTGATCGGGACGCGTCCGAGGCTGCCGGTCCTGCGCATCGCACGTGCCGGTTCCGCGGGCGTCAGGTGCTGGTGGGCCAGGTCCGGAGCAGGGCGGCGATTTCCCCCGCCGTGCAGGCGGGGTCGAGGAGCAGGTCCTTGAGGGCGACGGCATCCCCGTGGGCGGGTTTGACGGAAACCCCGGCCGCCTCCAGGTACATGACGCCCGAGGCGGCCGCGACGGCCATGTTGGAGCGTTCCAGCCAGCGGCACCGGCCCAGCGTGTGCACCAGCGCGGCGGCCTTGGCGTAAGGGCCGTCGTAGATGGCCTGTTCGAACAATTCGGCCCGGTGGCGGGCGACTGCCGACACGGGGACGCCGTAGTCGTCAGGTGCTGGATCGTCCGCTCCGGCCGCCTCTGCGACCTGAAGGATCCAGGGAACGTCGATGTGCAGGTTCATCAGGCCGCGTGCGCTCCCCGCGACGTCCGCTGGGCCTCTTCGGCCGTGTCGAAGACGGCCTGGTGTTCGGCCAGGAAGCGGGCGGCCGCGTCCACCGCACGGGCCCGCAGGCCGCTGGCATCGTCCTGGACCAGTCTGGCCAGGTAGTCCCCGATGCTCAGTCCCAGGTCGGCGGCGCGCTTCTTCGCGAGCTCCGCGACGTCCTCGTTCACGCGCGCACCCAGCTGAATTTTCGCCATGGCCGGATGGTAACAGCTGTTACCGTGATGCGGGAAGCGGTGACGGAAGTGCCTCCGCACGTTCCTCAGGCGAAGGTGTCGCACCGGGAGACGCTGCCGGAGCTGTAGCCGGTGGAGAACCACTGCCGGCGCTGGCTCGCGGAACCGTGGGTCCAGGTGTCGGGCGTGACCTTGCCCTGGTACCGCTGTTGGATGCGGTCGTCGCCGACGGCGGCGGCCGCGTCCAGCCCGCGGTCGATGTCGTCCTGGGTCAGCTCGGTGATCAGCGGTTTTCCGCTCTTGGGGTCGGGGGTGGTCGTGGCGTGATGGGCCCACACTCCGGCGTAGCAGTCCGCTTGGAGCTCCAGTTTCACCGAGCCGCTGTTCTGGCCCCTGCCGCTGCCCCGGGAGATCGTGCCGCTGAGGTCCTGGATGTGGTGCCCGTATTCGTGGGCGATGACGTAGGCCTCCGCGAAGGGCCCGCCCTTGGCGCCGAACTTGCTGCTCAGGTCGTTGAAGAATCCCAGGTCGAGGTAGACCTTGTCATCGGCCGAGCAGTAGAAGGGGCCGACCTCGGAGGTGGCGTTCCCGCAGCCGGTGTTCACGCTGCTGGTGAACAGGAACGTCGGGGCCTGTTCGTAGGACTTCCCGGCGGCCGTCTCGGTCTGCTTCCAGAACGCCTGGACGCTGTCGACCACGGCGACGATCCGGCACTGTTCCTTGCGGTTGGCGTCGGCCCCGGTCCGGCAGTCGGCCGCCAGGTCGCCCGCGGACGTACCCGATCCCCCGCCGGTGCCCGGCGAGGTGGTGGTGCCGCCCGAGCCGAACAGGCCCGGATCCACCCCGAAGACCACCGATGCGACCAGCACCAGGAGCCCCACCACTCCACCGCCGACGGTCTTCCCTCCACCCGGGATGCCGCCCAGCCCTCCACCACGGTTGTCCTGCACCTCGGACGTGTCCAGGGCAGCGTCGTCGTCGAATTGCATTCGCTGACTTTCCCTCGAGCAGCGCGTCGGCCCGCCCCGCGTCGTGACGCCCGCCTACCCCG
Organism: Streptomyces sp. NPDC059668; assembly: GCF_042734135.1. Taxonomy (NCBI): domain Bacteria; kingdom Bacillati; phylum Actinomycetota; class Actinomycetes; order Kitasatosporales; family Streptomycetaceae; genus Streptomyces; species Streptomyces sp. NPDC059668. Next base: position 36,183 of record NZ_JBHWEL010000089.1, read on the forward strand.
TGCGAGGCCGTTCACGTCCGTCCTGCCGTGGTGGATCGGCGCCGTCGGCAGAGGGTGAGGAGGTGGCTCGGGTCATCGGGCGATCGAGATCGCGAAGGGGGTGAATCCGGTGGACCGGATGACGTGCGGGACGAACAGGATCGCGGCTTCCGTGGCGCGGGCGGT
>NZ_JBHWEL010000090.1:0-14901 GCF_042734135.1 Streptomyces sp. NPDC059668
AGCTAAGCCTTACAGCGCCGATGGTACTGCAGGGGGGACCCTGTGGGAGAGTAGGACGCCGCCGAACTAATATTGAAAGAGCTGGTCCCCGAACTTCGGTTCGGGGACCAGCTCTTTTTTGTTGTGCGTCACTTGGCGTTCACTTCGCGCGACCAGCATCCGCGTCATGGGTACTGCTGCAATGCTCAGGGCCGCGGGTGTCGGAGCCGGTGACGAGGTCATCGTGTCGGCGTTCGGCAACGTCGAAGTCACGGAGGCCGTGACCCAGGCCGGGGCGTCGGCCGTCTTCGCCGACATAGACCCGGCGACCTACTGCCTCGACGCCGGCGCGGTCGAGGCAGCCGTGACCGCACGGTCCGCGGCCGTCGTCGTCGTCCACCGCTTCGGGCGGTCCGCCGACATGGTGCGACTGCGGGACCTCGGACAACGGCACGGACTCCTCGTCCTCGAACTGGCCGAGTCCGAGGCGCCGTACGAGGACATCGCGCAGCGCAGGGAACGGGCCGCCTACCTCGACGGGCGGCTGAGCGGCGTGCGCACACCGGCCGGCGGCGACGGACACACCTACCAGCAGTACGTGGTGCGGGTGCCGGGCAACGGGCGGCCGGACCGGGACGCCTTCGCACGGGCCGTACGGGCGCGGGGAGTCGAATGCCGGGTACCGGTGAAGACACCCGTGCACCGCATGACCGGCTTCCGGCGGGACGTGTACCTCCCGGAGACCGAGCGGGCCGCCGACGAGACGCTCGCGCTGCCCGTGGACGCGTCGCTGACGAAGCGGGAGATGCAGCGGATCGTCTCCGCCTGCAACGCGCTCGGCGGTCTCCTGCAGCCCGCCTTCTGATCCGACGGGCCTCATCGGGGTCAACAGGACTGGTTAGGAGCACGCTTCCGTTCGGGGTATGATCTATTTCGTCGCCGCGAGGGAAACCTCGAAAAGGTGACCGGCCCCCCTAGCTCAGTCGGCAGAGCGTCTCCATGGTAAGGAGAAGGTCAACGGTTCGATTCCGTTGGGGGGCTCCACAGCAGAAAAGGCCTCGCCCTTCCGGGCGGGGCCTTTTTGCCGCTCTCGACGAGGTGTGCCCTCGACTCAGTCCACCTGAAGGCCCGGTACCCGCATCGCCAGAATCGCCATGTCGTCGGACGGGGCGTCGGAGGCGAAGCGTTCCACCGCGCGCATCACACGGGCGGCCACCGCGCCCGCCGTCAGACCCGTGCAGGTGGTGAGGACGTCCGTCAGACCGTCGTCCCCCAACATGCGGGTGCCCTCGCGGCGTTCGGTGACACCGTCCGTCACGCACAACAGCACGTCGCCCGGATCGAGGGTGACCGTCTGCTCGTAGAGCTCCAGGTCCTCCATGACGCCGAGGAGCGGCTGCGGTTCGGCGGCCGCCTCCACCGTGCCGTCCTGGCGCAGACGCAGCGGGAGCGGATGGCCGGCGCAGACGACCTTCAGCACGGCGCTGCCGTCCTCCTGGGGCCACAACTCGCCGTACAACAGCGTCAGGAAGCGGCTGCGGGCGCCCTCGTCGAGGATCGCCGAGTTCAGCCGCTCCAGGACCGCCGGGCCGCCGAAGCCCTCGCGAGCGAGCAACCGCAGCGCGTGCCGGGCCAGACCCGTCACCGCCGCCGCCTCCGGGCCCGTACCGCAGACGTCACCGATGGCGAAGCCGTAGGCGCCGTCACGGATCGGGAAGAGGTCGTAGAAGTCGCCGCCGACCTCGTTGCCCTCGCCGGCCGCGCGGTAGATGACCTCGACCTCGACACCCTCGATGTGGGGGAGTTCCGGGGGCAGCAGGCTGCGCTGGAGGGACTGGCTGATCGCCGTGCGCTCCGAGTACAGGCGGGCGTTGTCGAGGGCCAGGGCGGCCCTCCGGGAGAGATCCTCGGCCAGCTCCAGGATCTCCTGCCGGAAGTGCTCGTCGGACGGCTTGCCGAGCGTCAGCATCCCGATGACCCGGTTGCGGGCCACCAGGGGCAGAACAACCGTCTCGCCCCCGACCGCCGCGGCCGTCGCCAGCGTCGTGCCGATGCCGGAACTCACCGGTGAGCGCTCGCCGAGGCCCAGGCTGCGCATGGAGGTGCGCAGCGCCGCCTGATGGGCCGCCTCGGCGGGGGCAGGCCAGACACGGGCGCCCGGGGTGGGGACCGGGTCCGGCGGGGCGATCTTCGACAGCAGCGCCTTGAGGCCGTCGATGCGCTCCTCGTCCTCGTGCAGGACGTAGGAGAGATACGGGTCCGAGGCCTGGTCGGCGATCGTGTACACGGCACACCAGGTGGCCAGGGTCGGGACGGTCATCTGGGCCATCAGGGCCAGGGTCTGGTCCCGGTCGAGAGTGCCGGCGAGCAGGTCGGACGCTTCCACGAGGAAGGAGAGCGAGCCGCGCCGCAGGCGTTCCAGCTCGCCCAGGCGGGCCGACTCCACCGCAAGCGCGATGCGGTCCGCGGCGAACTGGAGGCGCAGCGCCTCCTCGTTGGAGTATCTGGCGGGCGATTCGGCGGCGACACCGAGCGAGCCCGTCAGACGTCCCTCGACCTTCAGCGGGACCGTGACCACCGAGCGCATGCCGGTGCCGCCCAGCAGGGGGACGGCGCCGGGGACGACCGACAGGTCCTCGTGGACGGCCGGCATCCGGGCCGAGCCGTAACGGCCGGGGCCGGCCTCGACAGGGACGCGGGCGAAGCGCTGGCGGGCGGAGGGCAGGCCCGTCGAGGCGCGGACCTCCAACTCGGTCTCGTCGTCGGTGGCCAGGAGCAGGAAGGCGGAGTCGCCGTCGAGCATGTCGCGGGCGCGCTCCACCGTGCGCTGGAGGAGGCCGTCCAGGTCGTCGGGGGCCGGCGAGCCGATGAACACCTCGAAGGGGTCCGTGGCCTGGCCCTCGGAGCTGGTCGTCGTGTCCGTGGCGGAGGCGCGCAACGGGGTCTGCAGCACGGCGCGTTCGTGGTCGCGTACCAGGAGGCAGACGGTCGAGGGCTCGCCGCCCGTGTCACGGACCCGGAGGTGCGAGGCGTAGACGGGGATGACGCGGCCGCTGGCGGCGCGGATGCCGTAACTGCCCTCCCAGCGCGAGAGCTGGAGGGCCTCGACGATGCCGGTGCTGGTGCCCGGGGTGTGCGGCCAGGCCGCGAGGTCGGTCAGCGGTTTGCCGGTGACCTGCTCGCCGGCGTAGCCGAAGAGATCCTCGGCGTCCTCGTTCCACGCCGAGATGGAGCCGGTGCGGTCGATCTGGACGACCGCGACGCGGACCCGGCCGTCGGCGAGCGGAAGGAGTTCGGCGGGGAGGGAGGGGCCCGCGGTGCGGGTGCCCACCGGACGCTCGGGGAGGTCGAGCTGGAACCAGACCTGCTTGTGGGTGGGCGAGTACTCGACGCCCCAGTGGCCGGCCAGCGCCGCGCAGAGCTGGAGGCCGCGGCCGCCCTCGCGGTCGGGGCTGCCCATGTTCACGGCCGACGCCTGGAGTGGAATCTCGCGTTCCGGGTAGCGGTCAGCCACCTCGATGCGTACGCCCTCGTCGCTGCGCAGACACAGGACGTCGGCGGAGGTGCCCGCGTGCACGACGGCATTGGTGACCAGCTCGCTGGTCAGGACCACGGCATCGTCGACGATGTCGGCGAAGCCCCAGCCCTGGAGGGTGTCGCGGACGAAGGAACGGGCGGTCGCGACCGAACGTCCCACGGGGTCGAAGCTGGCGGCCGCGCGCGCGGTGATCACAGAACTCCTTGTCCGGTTGTCGGCGTGCAGCGGTGCTGGGCCGACCTGCTCCTGCTGGGGCAGCGCCTGGTTCCCTGTCGGCCGAGGATCCTGGGGCGGTCCCCCAGGATGCAGTCCGGTGGTCATGGTGCGGTGCCCCTCCGATACCTGCCCGCTCGTTCTCGTGCCACCGCCCAGGCCGGACGGACCGGTGTGGCTGGACAGCCGCATGCAAGGTTACTTACCTTCGCGGTCCGTGCGGATGCCGGTCACCAGTGTTTCCGCCCGGAGAGGGGCCATGTTTCCCTCCGGAGGGTCCTGTGGTCCGCGTCCGGACCGTGTGCGGACGATGTGCGAAGCTGCCGAACTGTTATGGCCTGGTTCAGCAGGGGTGAAACACTGGGCAGGCTCCAGTGGGAAGGTCCCGGCAGGCTGAGGGCCTTCCGGTTCGCCGAGCAGCAGTATCCCAGTACGCCGAGCAGTAATGGTCGACCCTTGCGGGAGGGACACAGTGGAGTCTGGCGCAGCGACGCGGGGCACTAAGACGCGCGCAAAAGACGGACAGTCCCTGAACAACCAGCGGGCGCCGCGCAACGGCACCACCGAGGTGGACACGGCGGCCCTGAACAGGCTGCTGGCCGCCCTGGTGTCCATGCGGGACGGTAATTTCCGCAAGCGCCTCACGGTCTCCGGCGACGGCGTGATGTCGGAGATCGCCGCGGTCTTCAACGAGGTGGCCGACCGCAACCTGCATCTGACGGGTGAGCTGTCGCGGGTGCGGCGGATGGTCGGGCGGGAGGGCAAACTCACGGAGCGGCTGGAGGCGGGCGCCTGCGAGGGTTCCTGGGCGGCGGCGATCGACGCGTCGAACGCGCTCGTCGACGATCTCGTACGGCCGGTCTCCGAGGTCGGCCGGGTGCTGTCCGCGGTGGCGGAGGGCGATCTGTCGCCCCGGATGGAACTGCGGGCCCAGGCGGCGGACGGCAACGGGCATCCGCTGCGCGGAGAGTTCCTCAAGGTCGGGCGCACGGTCAACAACCTGGTCGACCAGCTGTCGACGTTCACCGACGAGGTCACCCGGGTGGCCAGCGAGGTGGGCACCGAGGGCAAGCTGGGCGGCCAGGCCCGGGTGCGCGGTATGTCCGGTTCGTGGAAGGACCTCACGGATTCGGTCAACACGATGGCGTACCGGCTGACGGCCCAGGTGCGTGACATCGCTCTCGTCACCACGGCGGTCGCCAAGGGTGACCTGTCCCGGAAGGTCACGGTCCACGTGGCCGGCGAGATGCTGGAGCTGAAGAACACCGTCAACACGATGGTGGACCAGCTCTCCTCGTTCTCCTCCGAGGTGACGAGGGTCGCGCGCGAGGTGGGCACCGAGGGCGAACTCGGCGGTCAGGCACAGGTGCCCGGCGTGGCCGGCGTGTGGAAGGACCTCACCGATTCGGTGAACCTCATGGCCGGCAACCTCACGGCCCAGGTGCGCGGGATCGCGCAGGTGACGACGGCGGTCGCCAACGGTGACCTGTCGCAGAAGGTGACCGTCTCCGCACGCGGCGAGGTCGCGCAGCTCGCCGAGACGATCAACCAGATGACCGAGACGCTGCGGACGTTCGCGGACGAGGTCACACGCGTGGCCAACGAGGTCGGTGGCGAGGGACGGCTCGGCGGGCAGGCGAACGTGCCGGGCGCGGCGGGCACGTGGAAGGACCTGACGGACTCCGTCAACACGGTCTTCCGCAACCTCACGACCCAGGTGCGGGACATCGCCGCGGTGACCACGGCCGTGGCCAACGGTGACCTCTCGCAGAAGGTCAGCGTCGAGGTCGCCGGCGAGATGCTGGAGCTGAAGAACACCGTCAACACGATGGTGGACCAGCTGTCGTCCTTCGGTGACGAGGTCACGCGCGTGGCGCGGGAGATCGGTGTCGAGGGTGAACTGGGCGGTCAGGCGCAGGTGCCGGGCGCGGCGGGCACCTGGAAGGACCTGACGGACTCCGTCAACACGGCCTTCAGGAACCTGACCGGGCAGGTCCGCAACATCGCGCAGGTGACGACGGCGGTCGCCAACGGTGATCTGTCGCAGAAGGTCACCGTCGACGTCTCCGGCGAGATGCTCCAGCTGAAGAACACCGTGAACACCATGGTGGACCAGCTGTCGTCCTTCGCCGACCAGGTGACGCGGATGGCCCGGGACGTGGGCACGGAGGGCCGGCTCGGCGGGCAGGCCCGGGTGGACGGCGTGTCCGGTACGTGGAAGGAACTGACCGACTCCGTCAACTTCATGGCGGGCAACCTCACCTCGCAGGTGCGGCAGATCGCCCAGGTCACCACGGCGGTGGCGCGGGGTGACCTGTCGCAGAAGATCGACGTGGACGCGCGCGGCGAGATCCTGGAGCTGAAGAACACCATCAACACGATGGTCGACCAGCTCTCCGCCTTCGCGGACCAGGTGACCCGGGTGGCGCGTGAGGTGGGCACCGAGGGCCGGCTCGGCGGTCAGGCGCAGGTGCCGGGTGTCGCGGGCGTGTGGCGCGACCTGACGGACTCCGTGAACGGCATGGCGGGCAACCTGACCGCACAGGTCCGCAACATCGCGCAGGTCGCGACCGCGGTGGCGCGGGGTGACCTGTCGCAGAAGATCGACGTGGACGCGCGCGGCGAGATCCTGGAGCTGAAGAACACCCTCAACACGATGGTGGACCAGCTCTCGAACTTCGCCGAGCAGGTGACGCGGGTGGCGCGTGAGGTGGGTACGGAGGGCCGGCTCGGGGGCCAGGCCGAGGTGCAGGGTGTCTCGGGCACCTGGAAGGACCTCACGCAGTCCGTGAACTTCATGGCGAACAACCTGACCATCCAGGTGCGCAACATCGCCGAGGTGACCACCGCCGTCGCCATGGGCGACCTGTCCAAGAAGATCACCGTCGACGCCAAGGGCGAGATCCTCGAACTGGTCACCACCGTCAACACGATGGTGGACCAGCTGTCGTCCTTCGCCGAGCAGGTGACCCGGGTGGCCCGCGAGGTGGGCACCGAGGGCCAGTTGGGCGGTCAGGCGCGGGTGCCCGGGGTCACGGGCATCTGGAAGGACCTGAGCGACAACGTCAACCTGATGGCCTACAACCTGACCATGCAGGTGCGGAACATCTCGCAGGTGGCGGCGGCCGTCGCCAACGGCGACCTGACCCGGACGGTGACGATCGAGGCGCGCGGCGAGGTCGCGCAGCTCGCCGACACCTTCAACACCATGGTGAAGACGCTGAGTTCGTTCGCCGAGCAGGTCACCAAGGTGGCCCGTGAGGTGGGTACGGACGGCATCCTCGGCGGCCAGGCGCACGTTCCGGGAGTCGCCGGCACGTGGAAGGACCTCACCGAGTCCGTGAACGGGATGGCGTCCAACCTGACCGGGCAGGTCCGCAACATCGCGATGGTCACCACGGCCATCGCCAAGGGCGACCTGACCAAGAAGATCGACATCGACGCCCGCGGTGAGATCCTCGAACTGAAGACCACCATCAACACGATGGTCGACCAGCTGTCGTCCTTCGCGGAGGAGGTCACCCGGGTGGCCCGCGAGGTGGGCACCGAGGGGCAGTTGGGCGGTCAGGCGCGCGTCCGTGACGTGGACGGCACCTGGCGCGACCTCACCGAGTCGGTGAACGAGATGGCCGGGAACCTGACCCGGCAGGTGCGTGCCATCGCGCGGGTGGCGACCGCGGTGACCCGCGGCGACCTGAACCTGAAGATCGACGTGGACGCCTCGGGCGAGATCCAGGAACTTCAGGACTACATCAACAAGATGATCGCCAACCTCCGCGACACCACCATCGCCAACAAGGAACAGGACTGGCTCAAGGGCAACCTGGCGCGTATCTCCGCGCTGATGCAGGGGCGCCGGGACCTCGACGACGTGGCCTCGCTGATCATGAGCGAGCTGACGCCGGTGGTCTCCGCGCAGCATGGCGCGTTCTTCCTGTCGATGCCGCTGGTCGACGGGAGGGACGCGAGCGCCGAGGACGAGGAGGCGTACGAGCTGCGCATGCTCGGGTCGTACGGCTACTCGATGGGCTCGATGCCGACGTCGTTCCGTCCCGGTGAGGCGCTCATCGGGACGGCCGCCCAGGAGAAGCGCACGATCCTGGTGGAGAACGCGCCGAGCGGCTATCTGAAGATCTCCTCCGGGCTCGGTGAGGCGCCCCCGGCGCAGGTCATCGTCCTTCCGGTGCTCTTCGAGGGGACCGTGCTCGGTGTCATCGAACTGGCCTCCTTCACGCCGTTCACGCAGATCCAGAAGGACTTCCTGAACCAGATCGCCGAGATGATCGCGACGAGCGTCAACACGATCTCCGTCAACACCAAGACGGAGGTGCTGCTCAAGCAGTCGCAGGAGCTGACCGAGCAGCTCCGGGAGCGGTCGGCCGAACTGGAGAACCGGCAGAAGGCCCTTCAGGACTCCAACGCGGAACTGGAGGAGAAGGCCGAGCTGTTGGCCCAGCAGAACCGCGACATCGAGGTGAAGAACACCGAGATCGAGGAGGCCCGCCAGGTCCTGGAGGAGCGTGCCGAACAGCTCGCCGTCTCCATGCGCTACAAGAGCGAGTTCCTCGCGAACATGTCGCACGAGCTGCGGACACCGCTCAACTCCCTGCTGATCCTGGCCAAGTTGCTCGCCGACAACGCGGAGTCGAACCTCACTCCGAAGCAGGTCGAGTTCGCCGAGACGATCCACGGCGCGGGTTCCGACCTGCTCCAGCTGATCAACGACATCCTGGACCTGTCGAAGGTCGAGGCCGGGAAGATGGACGTGTCGCCGACGCGCATCGCGCTGGTGCAGCTCGTCGACTACGTGGAGGCGACGTTCCGTCCGCTGACCGCGGAGAAGGGCCTCGACTTCTCGGTCCGGGTGTCGCCGGAACTGCCCGCCACGCTGCACACCGACGAACAGCGGCTCCTCCAGGTGCTGCGCAACCTGCTCTCCAACGCGGTGAAGTTCACCGACTCAGGAGCGGTCGAATTGGTGATCAGGCCCGCGGGCGCCGACGTGCCGGTGGCCATCCGGGAGCAGCTCCTGGAGGCGGGATCGCTGCGGGACGCCGACGCCGACCTGATCGCGTTCTCCGTGACCGACACCGGCATCGGGATCGCCGCCAGCAAGATGCGGGTCATTTTCGAGGCCTTCAAGCAGGCGGACGGCACGACGAGCAGGAAGTACGGCGGTACGGGTCTGGGGCTGTCCATCTCGCGGGAGATCGCGCGTCTGCTGGGCGGTGAGATCCACGCGCAGAGCGAGCCGGGCCGCGGCTCGACGTTCACGCTGTACCTGCCGCTGCACCCGAGCGAACTGCCGCCGCAGGGCTACGGACAGCTGGCGCCCACGCTGGGGGCGGGGGAGCTGCTCGCCTCCGAGGCGGAGCTGTCCGGGGCGGACATCGAGACGCCGGCCGAGGTGAAGTCGTACCAGGAGACCCAGAACGGGCCCGCCGCGCTCTTCAGGAGGCGCCGCAGGGCGCTGCCGGTGGCCGAGTCGCGTCCCGGGCTCACGGCGCAGCCGAACGGGTCCGGCGGGCCCGTGCAGGAGCAGTGGCCGGTCGCGGGGCAGCAGGAGACGGCCTCGCAGCCGCGCGGAGGCATCCGGTTCGAGGGCGAGAAGGTGCTGATCGTCGACGACGACATCCGCAACGTGTTCGCGCTCACCAGCGTCCTGGAGCAGCACGGTCTGTCGGTGCTGTACGCCGAGAACGGCCGTGAGGGGATCGAGGTCCTGGAGCAGCACGACGATGTGACGGTCGTCCTGATGGACATCATGATGCCCGAGATGGACGGCTACGCGACGACCACGGCGATTCGTCGGATGCCGCAGTTCGCCGGACTGCCGATCATCGCGCTCACGGCGAAGGCGATGAAGGGCGACCGGGAGAAGGCCATCGAGTCCGGGGCGTCCGACTATGTCACCAAGCCGGTGGATCCCGATCACCTGCTCTCCGTGATGGAGCAGTGGATGCGCGGGGAGTGAGCGGGGCGCGGATCGCTGTACGGTGGCCGCGTCCGGACGTCGCGTCGTGCGCGTCGGCGGCCCGGTGCGGCACGCCCGACGTCGGACAACCGGCTGTGGGTGAAGCCGTGTAGAAGGGCGGGATTCGGGGAACCTTCTGGTCTCCCGCTACGTTTCTGCTACGTGCACAGTGACATCGCGGTGACAGGGTGTGGCGACAGGCGGGGTGCGGCTACCATGACCGGCACAAGGACGGACGGCGCAAGGGAGTCGTCCCCTGGGGCGGCGCCCGGTGCACTGCCGGGACGAGGAGGGCGGGCCATGGTGCAGAAGGCCAAGATCCTCCTGGTCGATGACCGGCCGGAGAATCTGCTGGCGCTGGAGGCGATCCTCTCCGCGCTCGATCAGACACTGGTGCGGGCATCGTCCGGGGAGGAAGCGCTCAAAGCACTGCTCACGGACGACTTCGCGGTCATTCTGCTGGACGTACAGATGCCGGGTATGGACGGGTTCGAAACCGCCGCGCACATCAAGCGGCGAGAACGGACCCGGGACATCCCGATCATCTTCCTCACCGCGATCAACCACGGTCCGCATCACACCTTCCGAGGGTACGCGGCGGGTGCGGTGGACTACATCTCCAAGCCGTTCGACCCGTGGGTGCTGCGCGCGAAGGTCTCGGTCTTCGTCGAGCTCTACATGAAGAACTGCCAACTGCGCGAGCAGGCCGCGCTGCTGCGCCTCCAGCTGGAGGGCGGGGGCAAGGCGACGCTGGGCACGGCCAAGGAGCCTGCCGGTCTCCTCGCCGAACTGTCGGCGCGGCTCGCGGCCGTTGAGGAGCAGGCCGAGGCGCTGTCCAAGCAGCTCGACGACGACTCGGCGGACGCGGCGGCGGTGGCGACCGCCGCTCATCTCGAACGCAAACTGACGGGACTGCGCCGGGCGCTGGACGCGTTGGAGCCGGGCACGGGCAGCGGGGCGGCGTCGGTTCCCTCGCAGAACTGACCGCCGGTCTCGCGCAAGGCGTGGCGCGAACCGGCCCTCGGTCCCGCGAAGAGGGATGAGCGGAACGCGGAGCCGGCGTCCCGTGCGCGGACCTTCCGGGGCGGCCGTGTGCGGTGATCCGGCGTCAGTTCCGGGCCTCCGCAAGGGCGACACGATCGGGTGAAGCTGTGGGCACACGTGTCCCTTGTCGTCTCCACCGGTAACCTCACACACATGGCCTCACGTCAGTCCGCAGCCAAGAAGCCGCCCGCCAAGAAGGCGGCCGCTCCGACGAAGGCTCCGGTGAAGAAGGCCCCCGCGAAAAAAGCGGTCGCCAAGAAGGCGCCCGCCAAGAAGGCCGCGGCGAAGAAGCCCGCACCCGCGCCGGCGCCCAGCCCGACCGCGGGCGTGTACAGACTCGTACGCGCCGTGTGGCTGGGACTCGCACATGCCGTCGGGGCGATGTTCCGTGGCATAGGGCGGGGCGCGAAGGGGCTCGACCCGGCGCATCGCAAGGACGGCCTCGCACTCCTGCTGCTCGGTCTCGCGCTGATCGTCGCGGCGGGTACGTGGTCGAATCTGCAGGGGCCCGTCGGCGACCTCGTCGAGATGCTGGTGACCGGTGCCTTCGGCCGGCTCGACCTGCTCGTCCCGATACTCCTCGCCGCCATCGCCGTCCGCTTCATCCGGCACCCCGAGAAGCCCGAGGCCAACGGCCGTATCGTGATCGGCCTGTCCGCGCTCGTCATCGGCGTGCTCGGGCAGGTCCACATCGCCTGCGGTTCGCCCGCGCGCAGCGACGGCATGCAGGCGATAAGGGACGCCGGCGGCCTCATCGGCTGGGGCGCGTCCACCCCGCTGACGTACACCATGGGCGACGTCCTCGCCGTACCGCTCCTGGTCCTGCTCACGGTCTTCGGGCTGCTGGTCGTCACGGCCACGCCCGTCAACGCGATCCCGCAGCGGCTGCGGCTGCTCGGACAGCGGCTCGGCATCGTCCAGGGCGACCCGGACGAGATGCTCTTCGGCGAGGACGACGAGCGCTACGACGAGCAGTGGCGCGAGGCGCTCCCCGCGCGCTCCCGCAGACGCCCGGCCGGCCCCGACGCCTACGACCCCGAGAGCGCCGAGGAAGAGGCGCTCACCAAGCGGCGCAGCCCCCGGCGGGCCGCCGCGCGACAGCGCGACCCGAACCGGCCGATGGACGCCGTGGACGTGGCCGCGGCGGCCGCCGCCGCGCTCGACGGAGCCGTGATGCACGGCATGCCGCCCTCTCCGCTGGTCGCCGACCTGACGCAGGGCGTCACCGTGGAACGCGACGGGTACGAGGAGACGACGCCGGTTCCGGCCGCCCGCGCCAAGGCCGTCCCGGGAGCCAAGCGGCCCAGGCAGGAGTCCCTGGCCGTCGACTCCGTCGTCCCCGACCTCACCAAGTCGACGCCCGACGCGCCGCGTGACCTGCCCCCGCGCGCCGAGCAGCTCCAGCTCTCCGGCGACATCACCTACTCGCTGCCCTCGCTCGACCTCCTGGAGCGCGGCGGCCCGGGCAAGACGCGCAGCGCCGCCAACGACGCGGTGGTGGCCTCGCTCCAGAACGTGTTCATGGAGTTCAAGGTCGACGCCGCCGTCACCGGCTTCACCCGCGGTCCGACGGTCACCCGCTACGAGGTCGAGCTCGGGCCGGCCGTGAAGGTCGAGCGGATCACCGCGCTCACCAAGAACATCGCGTACGCCGTCGCCAGCCCCGACGTGCGGATCATCAGCCCGATCCCCGGCAAGTCGGCGGTCGGCATCGAGATCCCGAACACCGACCGCGAGATGGTCAACCTCGGCGACGTGCTGCGCCTCGCGGACGCGGCCGAGGACGACCACCCGATGCTGGTCGCGCTCGGCAAGGACGTCGAGGGCGGCTACGTGATGGCCAACCTGGCGAAGATGCCGCACGTGCTCGTCGCCGGAGCCACCGGTTCCGGCAAGTCCTCGTGCATCAACTGCCTGATCACGTCCGTGATGGTCCGCGCGACCCCCGAGGACGTCCGGATGGTCCTCGTGGACCCCAAGCGGGTCGAGCTGACCGCGTACGAGGGCATCCCGCACCTGATCACACCGATCATCACCAACCCGAAGCGGGCCGCGGAGGCGCTGCAGTGGGTCGTGCGGGAGATGGACCTGCGCTACGACGACCTCGCGGCGTTCGGCTACCGGCACATCGACGACTTCAACCAGGCCATCCGCGACGGCAAGCTGAAGACGCCCGAGGGCAGTGAGCGGGAGCTGAAGACCTACCCGTACCTGCTGGTGATCGTCGACGAGCTGGCCGACCTGATGATGGTCGCGCCGCGGGACGTCGAGGACTCCATCGTGCGCATCACCCAGCTCGCCCGCGCGGCCGGCATCCACCTGGTGCTCGCCACGCAGCGTCCGTCGGTCGACGTCGTCACCGGTCTGATCAAGGCGAACGTGCCGTCGCGGCTCGCCTTCGCCACCTCCTCGCTCGCCGACAGCCGCGTCATCCTCGACCAGCCGGGCGCCGAGAAGCTGATCGGCAAGGGCGACGGGCTCTTCCTGCCGATGGGCGCCAACAAGCCGACCCGTATGCAGGGCGCCTTCGTCACCGAGGACGAGGTCGCGGCGATCGTGCAGCACTGCAAGGACCAGATGGCGCCGGTCTTCCGGGACGACGTCACGGTCGGCACCAAGCAGAAGAAGGAGATCGACGAGGACATCGGCGACGACCTCGACCTGCTGTGCGCCGCGGCCGAACTGGTCGTCACCTCGCAGTTCGGGTCCACCTCGATGCTCCAGCGCAAGCTGCGGGTCGGCTTCGCCAAGGCGGGGCGGCTGATGGACCTCATGGAGTCACGCGGCATCGTGGGGCCGAGCGAGGGATCCAAGGCGCGCGACGTCCTGGTGAAGGGCGACGAGCTCGACGGCGTGCTCGCCGTGATGCGCGGTGAGGCGGGAGCGTGAGTGACTCCGCCATCCGGGAAACCGGGACGCATCGGTCACGGGACCAGGGGGTACACGACATGTTGATATTCGAACGTGACTCACCCGTGAGGAGCGGCAGGGCAACCGTTTCCCTGCGGCGAACGTCAAGTTGAGCGAGGGGACAGGTACATGTCCCACATCAGGATGACCGGCCATTCTGATGGCGTACAAAGTCCTACCGCCCGGTTGCCCCACCCTTTCGCACCCCCCCTAAACTGAACCTCCAGCACAGGTGGCTACACGCTCGAAAGGCGCCCCCGTGTCCATCGGCAACTCCCCTGACGGCAACATCCCCGAAGACGAGCGCCCGTTCGAAGAGCACCACGAAGAAGGTCCCTCGGTCGGCCGTGCCCTGCAGCAGGCCCGTATCGAGGCCGGCCTGACCGTCGACGACGTCAGCAACGCGACCCGGGTCCGTATCGCCATCGTGCACGCGATCGAACAGGACGACTTCAGCCCCTGCGGCGGTGACGTCTACGCACGCGGTCACATCCGGACCCTGGCCCGCGCCGTACAGCTCGACCCCGTGCCCCTGCTGGCACGCTACGACGCCGAACACGGCGGCCGTCCCGCACCGACCCCGGCCGCCCCGCTCTTCGAGGCGGAACGTATCCGTCCGGAGCGACGCGGGCCGAACTGGACCGCGGCCATGGTCGCGGCGATCGTCGCCGTGATCGGCTTCGTCGGGTTCACCGCGATCAAGGGCAGCTCGGACGGCGGCGCGAAGTCGAACGTCGCCGAGGGGTCCACGCCCACCACCGGCAAGTCGCCCGTCTCGGCCAGCCCCAAGATCAGCAAGCCGGCCGACCCGAAGCCGGAACCCTCCGACAGCGCCATCGCGGCCGCCCCGCAGGACAAGGTGACCGTGCAGGTCAGCGCGCCCGACGGACGCAGCTGGATCTCGGCCAAGGACCACAACGGCCGGCTGCTCTTCGACGGCCTGCTCAAGAAGGGCGAGTCCCAGACCTTCCAGGACAAGACGAAGATCGACCTCGTCCTCGGCGACGCGGGCGCGATCCAGCTGTACGTGAACGGCAAGAAGATCGACGACCAGTTCCAGTCGGGACAGGTCGAGCGACTGACCTACACCAAGGGTGACCCCGTCGTCGGATAACGGGCCCAAGGCGCAGGCGGGGACGGGGGGGGGGCGCAGGGGGCCCAACCCCCGACCGGGGGGGGGGGTGGGGATACAGAATGATTAAGCCCAAGCCGAACACCCCAACCACACCCACCCGAAACCCAG